>JAZBOO010000114.1:0-12710 GCA_036351155.1 Candidatus Krumholzibacteriia bacterium
CACCTCGGGATGCACCCCATCGAAGTTCTGGTAGTCCACGAAGTGGAATCCCGGTGACACCGAAAAGCTGGGGGAAAGATGGAAACGGTAGCGAAAGCCCAGCTCGTAGCCGTTTTCAGCACCAAGGCCCCTGGGCGTTTCCTCGAAGTTGTCATTGAGATCGCCGTAGGGCATGGCCAGCCCCACTTCGACCAGGATCCGGCCGGGCTCTCCCGGACCAGCCAAAGCCATCGAGGCTCCCGAGAAGAGCAACAACAGAGTCCAGACGCCCATCAGGCGCACTGTTCGACAAGATTTCATGGGATGCAATGTCGTCCTTTCCTGACCTGAGTTTTTTTCAATGATAACATCCTGAACCCGTTCTGCCCCAGGATTGTTCCTGCAATGTCATCACCTCTGGGCCTGATCATGGCGCGGGCAGGCAGGACCTGGTGGCCCCGCACCGCAGCGACTAAAAAATTGCCTGGGGCTTGATACGGGCTATCATGGGGCCGGTGACCTTTCGTCATCGGCCCCCTTTTAATCTTTCTGGCCCGGGAACGACATGCAACAGACCATCGACCAGGGCAAGGTGCGCCTGGCCCTGATCACCATCCAGGTGCTGTTCGGCATCAACTACCTGGCCTCGAAGGTCGTGGTCACCGCCATGAGTCCCGGCGGCTGGGCGGCGCTGCGCACCCTGGGAGCCTTCGTGATCCTGGCGGGCATCGTGCTGATTGGCCGCCGCCGGCTGCCCAGCTGGCGGGACTCCCTGCTGCTGGGCGTGGCCGCCTTCTTCGGCGTGGTGCTGAACCAGGGATTGTTCCTGGAAGGATTGTCGCGCACCACCGTGGGCCGCTCGGCCCTGATCTGCAGCCTCATCCCCACCTTCGTGCTTCTGTTCAGCTGGATGCTCAGGCAGGAAACCATCACCCTGCGCAAGGCCCTGGGCTTTGCCGCCGGCCTGACCGGGGTGCTGGTGTTGCTGGAGGCCGATCGCTTCCGCTTTGATGGGCGCTACCTGACGGGCGATCTGATGACCCTGGCCAACGCGGCCAGCTACGGATTCTTCATCGTGTTCAGCCGGCGCATCATGGCCCGCAACGATGCCTGGGCCGCCACGGCGGTGGTGTTCTTCTTCGGGGCGGCGGGCATGGGAATCTACGGCGGGGCCGACCTGCTGCGCACCCCCGCGGCCGTGTTCACTCCCGCCATGCTGGGCATCATGGCCTACGTCATCGTGGGGGCCACGGTGGCCACCTACTTCCTGAACCTGTGGGCCGTCAAGCGGGTGCAGGCCAGCCGCGTGGCCATCTTCATCTTCCTGCAGCCGCTGATCGCCGTGGTTCTGGGCGTGACCTTCCGCGGTGAAGAATTGACCGTGCGATTTCTCATCGCCACCGCCCTGGTGTTCGTGGCCTTGCTGCTGCGCGACGGCCGTCCGAAAGAATCCGCTTGAATTGGTCCGGTTTGACCCTTACTAATGGAGTCAGTGGTCGAGCTGAAGATGGAGCGGAAGCGGAGAACCACCGAACTTGGTCCTGACCCGAATCCTGACGTCCTGCCCTGTTTCAAGGCAGCGCAAAGTCATGATGGGTGCAGGCTCCAGGCCGGACATGCGACTCACGATCGAAAGATCGGGTCCGGTCCGGATGAGGATGGAACCGGGCTGGAGCGGTTCGGTTTGGTATGAGAAAGGCGGAGTCCCTCGGGGCTCCGCCTGTTCTTTTTATCGCCGTAGGCCGGACTACATTGGAGGCATGACCTCGCTGAGCTCGCCATCGCTCAGGTTCAGCATCCAGGTCGTGGTCCCATTCACGCTCACGGGCACGTTGGCCGTCCCGTTGAAGGTGACCGCCAGGGTGTGTCCACCCGCCGTGAAGGTGATGGTCCCGGCGGTGGGATAGCCCGTGACTCCCACGACCACACCGTCGATGTCGAAGGTGCCGGTGTAGACCCCGGACACCATGGAACCGCCGCTGGGGGCGAAGATGGTGGCGGTATCGTTCACCTGATCCAGGTTGGCCTGGATGTCGGCGGTCAAGGACATGGCACTGCCGGCCAGCCCATCGTAGGTCACGGTCAAGCCGGTGTCGCCCAGGGTGACCAGGCGCGCATAGTCGGCATTGCTGGGCGTGGCGGGTTCACCGCTGGCCCCACCGGTCCGGAAATCAATCTCCACATCGCCTTCCACGTACTCGTAGCCGGTGAAGCTGTAGGTGTACACGTTCTTGGCGGGAGTGAAATCGATCACCCGGGGGCCCACCTCGACCATGGCCAGAGCCACGATGGCCGCCTGGTAGGCAACATTTTCCTGGGTCAGCTCGGGTGTCTCGTCTTTGGGAGACACGGAATCGCTTTCGCAGGCGCCCAGGAGTCCGGTCAGCATCAGGACCAGCCCCAGGGCCACCATTGTTTTCAGGTTGTTTTTCATGACGTATTCCTTTCAATGAGGACGAACGACAGGTCTAGAAACCGAACATGGCCCCTGCCGAATAGGTGGTCAGCTTGCCCACACCCATTTCGGCACTCAGGAACTTGAGTTTAGCACCCAGGGTGAAACGGCTCTCTTGCTGGGACTCGGCCGTGAAGCTGATGCGTTCCCCTGTGGTCTCATAAGTGTAGCCAACGGTCATGTCGGCACTTTCCTTGGCAAAGCCGCCATACACCGTCAGGGGATTGAAATCCTTGGACACGGCAATGAACATGGTCTTGGCATTGGCCTCGATCAGGGATCCCACGTTCATTTCCTGGTCAAAGAAGCCCACCATCATGTCCACGGGGAAATCGACCAGCAGGCCGTTGGGGCTCCACTGCAGGCCGAAGCCCAGATACTTGGTCTTGCCGTAGTCGCCCAGATCCAGTTCGGGAAAATAGCGCAGCGTGGCCTTCAGACCGAAAACCCCGCCCACGCTGGCCTCGGGGGCCATCAGAGGGACAAAACGGGAATCGACCAGGCCCGGAATACCCTCCAGGGCGATGGGGGGCCCGCCGGCATCGGGCAGCAAGGTCACGGTTCCCCGGGTGTCCGGATCACCAAAAACCGTGGGCCCATTGAGAATCAGGGTGCCGGTCCCGCTCAGCGAGGAGTCGATGCTCCCGAGGTCCACATTTCGGACGGTTTTCTGGAACGTCTGGTCGTCTTCGTTCAGATGGGTGGCCATGACCTTGATCCCCACCCCGAAGGTCAACTGGCCCCAGGGGATGCTGGCGCCCTGAAACATGGCACTGTTCTGGTTGGGGCCGAAGGCCTCGATGAAGGGCGAAGCATAGGCCCGGGCGTATTCCTCACCCACTTGCTCAAGCAAGTCCTGGAAATCATCGTCCTGGGCCTGGACCGGGCTGGCCGCGATCAGCAGGAACAGGAAACCCACCACGGGGACACACCACATCAAGCGGGCCGTTCTCAATAATTTCATGACTCCCTCCCTTTGTTTGTTGTTCAGCGATTTTCATGTATTGTAGGTGAATTGCATTCACCACACAGCGAAGACTTACCGATGAAGGCCGTCAGCATGGCAGATGTTTGTAGCAAAAACAATACCCAAAATCGCCAACATGCTGTGTTACTTTGGGATATGGCGGGAACCTTGATCCCTTTCGACCCTTACAGCGGGGCCCCGCGCGCCTTGCCGGAATGTGACGAGTTCCTGCCCGAACTGGCTCGGGACTTTCGCATGGTGGTCACCACGGGTGACGGGCACGACAGTGCCAGAGGCCTTCTGGCGGGGTTCGGGCTGGTCAATCACTTCGAATGCATCTACGGAGACCTTTTCTCCCCCGTGGGAAAACCCTACGGAGAAATTCTGCGGCACCTGGGTGGGCGCCCCGAGTGGAGCCTGTCCATCGGCGATCGGATGAGCGCCGATGTCGCCAGCGACACCGACCAGGTGGTCACCCTGCTGATCAATCAGGGAGACGATGTGGCCACCGCCGGCCTGGTTTTCCTGATCATCTCCACCCTGAAGCGCCATGCCCAGGACTTCCCGGCGGCCTTCGTGGCCTGGCGGGAAACCCTGGAGCCCGCTCCCGAGGCGATGGGACCGAGTTACGGGGGTGAGATCGTGGAAGCCCACCGGACCAGCAAAGGCCTGAGCTGCCTCTTGCTGACCTACCGCCATCCCGTCCTGGACGGCGACCGTTTCATCATCCAGATTTGAGATGAGCAGTCTTTTCCACGTCTGGAATTCCGGAAGAATCGCGGAGCGTATCATGAACCAAACCGTGCGCGTTTTTGTGACCGGCGGCACCTTCGACAAGGAATACAACGAGCGCGACGGCTCGCTGTACTTCAAGGACACCCACCTGCGCGACATGCTCAAGCTGGCCCGCAGTCTGGTGGATGTCGAGGTGCGCACCCTGATGATGATCGACAGCCTGGAAATGGACGACGAGGACCGCGAGGTCATCCTGTCCCAGTGCCGCAAAAGCCCTCAGGATCGCATCGTCCTGACCCACGGCACCGACA
The DNA here is from genome assembly GCA_036351155.1 of Candidatus Krumholzibacteriia bacterium. Lineage (GTDB taxonomy): Bacteria > Krumholzibacteriota > Krumholzibacteriia > LZORAL124-64-63 > LZORAL124-64-63 > LZORAL124-64-63. The sequence continues at coordinate 4,448 of JAZBOO010000114.1, forward strand.
CCATGGAAGTGACGGCGCGCCTGCTGGGTGAAAACATCCAGAACAAGACCATCATCCTGACCGGCGCCATGATCCCCTTCGCCTTCGGCAGCTCCGATGGGCTGTTCAACCTGGGCAGTGCCCTGGCCTTTGCCCAGAGCCTGCCCCACGGTGTTTACGTGGCCATGAACGGCCGCTGCTTCAAGTGGGACAACGTGCGCAAGAACCGCGATGCCGGTGTCTTCGAAGAACTGAACGGAGCGAACCATGTGTGACACCTGTGGCTGCAGTCAGCCTGCCGACGCCGTGACCTTCCGCAAGCCTGGTCAGGCCGACCATGAACATCCCCATCCCCATCATCATGATCATGATCATGACCACCATCACGATCACGATCATTCCCACGAGCACGGACACCATCACCACCACCATCACGAGGATGGCGGGGGCCGAACCCTGGACATTGCTCAGGACGTGCTGATGCAGAACAACCTGCTGGCCCAGCGCAACCGGGGCTGGTTCGAGGCCAAGAACATCCTGGCGCTGAACCTGGTGTCCTCCCCCGGCTCGGGCAAGACCACCCTGCTGGAAAAGACCATCAGCGACCTCAAGGGGGAGATGTCGATTGCCGTCATCGAGGGCGACCAGCAGACCCTGAACGACGCCGACCGCATCGCGGCCACCGGCGCCGAGGTCATCCAGGTCAACACCGGCAAGGGGTGCCACCTCGATGCAGAAATGATCCGCCGAGCTGCCGACCAGCTGGCGCCGCCCGAGGGCTCGGTCCTGATGATCGAGAACGTGGGCAACCTGGTCTGTCCCGCCCTGTTCGATCTGGGTGAGGAGGCCAAGGTGGTCATCATCTCGGTGACCGAGGGCGACGACAAGCCGCTGAAGTACCCCACCATGTTCGCGGCCGCCGACCTGTGTGTGATCAACAAGATGGATATCTTGCCGCACGTGCCCTTCGACCTGGAAAAGTGCAAGCAGGCCGCCCTGCAGGTGAACCCGCGCCTGACCTTCTGCGAAGTTTCCGCCTGGAAGGGCGAGGGGATGGACAGCTGGTACAGCTGGTTGCGGGCGCGGCGGAGCTCAACCCGATGACCCCCGGTGGCGCGGGCCCCATGCGCCGGCGCCTGCTGGTGGGAGGTATTGTCCAGGGCGTGGGGTTCCGTCCCTTCGTGTTCAACCTGGCCGAAAGCCTGGAGCTGAAGGGGCTGGTCACCAACACCAGCGAGGGCGTCATCATCGAGATCCAGGGCCCCGCGCCTACTCTTGATCTGTTCGAGGCCCGACTTCAGGAGCAAGCCCCGCCCCTGGCCGACATCCGGTCGGTGGAAACTGCAGAAATGCCCCTGGTGGAGGGGGCCGGCCCCTTCATCATCGCGCCCTCGGAAAACCGGCCCGGCACCCGCACCCTCATTCCCCCCGATGTGACCACCTGCAATGACTGCCGGCGCGAAATCCTCGACCCGAACAACCGCCGCCACGGCTACCCCTTCACCAACTGCACCAGCTGTGGCCCGCGCTGGACCATCATCGGCCGCATTCCCTACGACCGGCCCTTCACCAGCATGGCCGCGTTCACCATGTGCCCGGCTTGCCAGGCCGAGTACGACAACCCGCGCGACCGCCGCTTCCACGCCCAGCCCAACGCCTGCCCGGTGTGTGGGCCCCGGGTTTGGTGGGAGAGTCCTGATGATCACCTGGATGAGGACGTGCTCCCTCTGGTGGCCCGGCAGCTGGCCGCCGGGAAGATCGCCGCGATCAAGGGACTGGGCGGTTTCCATCTGGCGGTCCGGGCCGATTCCGAGGAGGCGGTGGCGCGGTTGCGGCAGCGCAAGAATCGTGAAGCCAAGCCCCTGGCCATCATGGTGGCCGACCTGGGCCAGGCCGAGGTGGTGGCTCACGTCTCTAAAGAGGAGGCGGAGTTGCTGGAGGCCCCGGCCTCACCCATCGTCCTGCTGGAGAAGCGCGCGGAGACCATCCTGACCCCCGGCGTTTGCCAGGGCCATCGCCGGGTGGGCGTCATGCTGCCCTACACCCCCCTGCACATTCTGTTGATGGACGCACTGGCCAAGCTGGGCGTGAACGCCCTGGTGATGACCAGCGGCAACGCCAGCGATGAACCCATCTGCCTGAGCAACGATGAGGCGCGCACCCGCCTGGCCCACATTGCCGACGGGTGGTTGCTACATGATCGGGACATCCTGCGGCGGGCTGACGACTCGGTGGTGCAATGGCTGCCCTGCGGCCCTCTGTTTTTCCGGCGCAGCCGGGGATTTGCCCCGGTGCCGGTGCCCTTGAGCAAACCGCTTGACCAGGGTCCCGCAGTGCTGGCCGTGGGCCCCGAACTGAAGAACACCATCTGCCTGTTGAAGGAAGACCAGGCCTTCCTCAGTCCCCACATCGGCGATCTGCAAAACCTGGAGGCCCACGGCTTTTTCCGGGAAACGGTGGACACCCTGCAGGCCGTGCTGGAATGCCGGCCCGAGGTGGTGGCGCATGATGTGCATCCGGGTTATTCCAGCACGGTTTTTGCCCGGAAGTTGTCCGGGGTGCAGCGCGTCGAGGTGCAGCATCACCATGCCCATCTGGCGGCGGTCATGGCCGAGATGCACCTGGATGAACCGGCCATCGGTCTGATCCTGGACGGCACCGGCTACGGCACCGACGGGACCATCTGGGGCGGTGAGGTGCTGGTGGGAGATTGCGCCGGGTTCACTCGTTTTGCCCACCTGGACCCCGTGCCCTTGCCTGGTGGCGATGCGGCGATCAAGGCTCCGTGGCGTACGGCGGTCAGCTATCTGCGGCATGCGCTCGGCAACGACCAGGCCGACTGGCCCCCGCTGCCCCTCCTGACCGACAAGCCCGTGGCTCCCCTGCTGGAAATCCTGGACAAAGGGTTGAACAGTCCGCTGACCAGCAGCTGCGGCCGGCTGTTCGATGCCGTGGCGGCCATGACCGGCCACTGGCCCGAGGTGCACTACGAGGCCCAGGCCGCCATCGAGCTCATGGCCCTGACCACCCTGGAGGAGGTGGAGGAGGCCGAGCCCCTGGCCATCTTCCACCTCGACGAGCTGCCCCACGGACCGCTGGTTTTGCCGGTGGACGGAATCATTCGCGGGACGGCCCACGCGGTGCTGGACGGGGAAAGCCCGGCCGCAATCAGCGCCCGTTTCCACCGCACCCTGCTCGACCTTCTGATGCAGGTGACCCTGGTGGCCCACCGCGACACCGGCTGCGAGGACGTGGTGCTGGCCGGGGGCGTGTTCCAGAACGAATTGCTGGTGCAGGGGATGTGGCTGGCCTTGCGAGACTTTGACCTGCGCCCCTGGCGCTCACTGCAGTGTCCCCCGAACGACGGTGCCGTGGCGCTGGGTCAAGCAGCGGTGGCGAGGGCGCGCTGGTTGCAAAAACCCTGACCCGCGGCGAGCGGTCCGGCCCAACTTTGATTATTTCATGACCTGAAAATCATTCTCAATCACTCTGGTTTCAGGAGAGTTTCATGATCAAGTTTCCCTCCCCCTTCGGCACCGCCCTGTTCGTGTGTACCCACAAGCGCCCCGACGGCCACCCCAAGCCCTGCTGCGCCGACCGCGGCGGCCCCGCCCTGCGCGAAGAACTGCGGGAAATGGTCAAGGCCGAAGGTCTGGAAATGGAAGTGAAGGTCTTTGCCAGCGGGTGCATCGGCGCCTGCGAGCGGGGCCCTGTGGCTCTGCAGTACCCCAAGGGCGACCTGATGATGGGCGTGACCAAGGAAGACTTGCCCGCCATCTTTGCCGAGCTGAAGAACAAGGGCTAGCCCTCCAGGTAGCTCTGGAACCTTTCGACCAGGAAATGCCGCCAGGTTTTCTCGATGACCTCGGGCCATCCCTCCTGGACCTCCCCGGCTCCGTGCACGTTGACCGTCACCTGGGTGCGGCCTTCGTCCGCCGGCTCGAAGGTCCAGGTGGTCACCATGTGCAAGGCAAATCCGGCCAGACCAAGCGGCCCCTCGTACCGTAGCATCTTGCCGCGCTCGGCCCCCGTGACGACGGCGTGGCGCACCCCGTCTCCCCCCTCGTTGAAAACTTCCATGAACGCGCCGCCGGGCCGCGGCTCCACGTACAGCTTCCAGGGATCGCCGGACATGGTGTGATCCCACCACGCGGAGATGTCGCCCGTCGCGGCATCGAACACCTCGGTGGGCGTGCCCTTCACATCGGCGGTCAGGCTGAAGGAGAAGGCGCCGTACGGCTCGGTGGATACTTCCGCTTGCGCCGCTCCACCCAGGACGACGAACAGCAACATCGCGATTCTCATCATGGCATCAGTTCCTCGCGCTGGTAGCGGCCATCGGCCACCGCGGCCGCGGTCCGGTAGGCCACCCGGGTCAAGGTGGTGAACAGCTCGGGATTCAGGGTGTCGATGGTGTCACTGGTGCGGTGCAGATGCGTGTAGCTGTACTTCGAAGTGAAGTACAGCGAGGGCAATCCGAGCTGGTGGAAAGGCGCGGCATCGGCGCCGCCGCCACGGCCGGTTCGCATGGCCAGCAGGCCTGCATCGGCCGCATCGAAACTCCTGGCCAGGTCCCACAAGGAGGGGGACGTCTTGCCGCCCCAGATCTGAATGCTGTCCCCGTGCGCCACGCAGTCCAGATTGAACATGGCCACGGCCTTGTTCAAGGGCAGGGCCGGGTTCTCCGCGTAGTATTGACTGCCGATCAAACCCTGTTCCTCTCCGGTGAACAGGACAAACACCACGCTGCGGCGGGGCTGGGTGCCCGAGCGCACGAAGGCTTCGGCCATTTCCACCACCGCGGCGCTGCCCGAGGCGTTGTCGTTCGCCCCGGGAAACAGGGCGGTGCCCGCCTGGGCGCCCACATGATCCAGGTGGGCCCCAATGACCAGGTGCTCGTGTTTCAAAAGGGGATCGGTGCCCGGCAGGATGGCCACCACGTTGGCCGTGTCAGCTTCCTTGCGATAACGATTGGACACGGTGATCTGGACCGACTGATTGAGCTCGCGGGATTGCGGATCCTTGCCCTGGTCGATGCGGGTCTGCAGGTCCGACAGCGTCAGTCCGGTGTGCCCCAGCAGCGCCCCGGCCACCTCGTGGCTGATCTGCAGCTGGGGAATGTCCACCTGCTCGCCCTCGCCGTGCATCATGCTGCTGATCAGGGGCTGGGGTCGCTCGTCGTTGGGCCGCGACACCATCAACACGGCCACCGCGCCGTGGTCCAGCGCCGCCTGGGCCTTGGGTCGGGGATAGCTCCAGGCGCCCCAGCCTTCATCATCGATCTGCCACCGGGGACTTTGCTTGAAAACCAGGACCACCTTGCCCTCGACGTCGATGTCTCCGTAGTCGTCATAGCCACGTTCCGGCTCGGAAATGCCATAGCCACAGAACACCACCGGCGCGTCCACCTGTCCCGACCCGGAGAATCCTCGGAACAGATAGTCCTCGTCCAGGGTGGCGGTCACCCGTTCGTGGTCCCCGTTCTCGTAGGTGAACACGCACCCCGGAAGAATGGTGTTGGCCTCGATGGTCAGCGTCTGGAAGTAGCGGTCATCGCCCCCCGGCTGCAAGCCCAGGTCGGCGAAGTGAGCCGCCATGCGCCTGGCTGCCAGGTCGTAACCCGAGGTCCCGGGCAAGCGGCCGGCACACGCCGGGTCGGCCAGCTCCTGGATTTTCTCCATGAGTCCCTGACGATCGATGGACGCCCCCTGATCGAGCGGGACCGAAGCGCCACTTGAAGTATGATCCGCCACGATCTTCCAGCCCGCGTCCAGACGCTTGAGGTGCAAGGTGAACAGTCCCTGGGGCTGATCATCCTGACGCGTCAATTGCCAGCGACCAAACACCAGGGCATCCTTGCCGCTCAGCAGGTCCACCTGCATCTCCGAGAAGCGCAACTGTCCCATGGCTGCCCGGTCGGGATAGCTGGCCTGATAGTTCTTCAGCACCTGTTCCCAGCCGTAGCTGACCCGGGCACCGCCGGCGAACCGCAGCTCCGGCGATTGCCAGTAGCTCCCCAGGTAGGCCTCGAGATCGCCCGCGTTCCATCCGTCCTGGGCCTTCTGCATGACCGCCAGGATATCTCGGGTGTCGGGGCTATCCACGGCCTGACAGGCCGCCAGGGTCAGGACCAATAGCAGCAGGGGCAGCAAGAACCGGGACATGATGTCAATCTCCTCATCGGTGATGGGCAAAAGAAAAGGGCCCATGTCCATGGGCCCTTGACGCTGAGCGATGCCAGCAATCATCGAGATGGAAGGTCCTACCTGAACAGAGCCTTCACTTGACCCAGGCTGGTCTCTTCATCGGACACGATGGTCAGCGTGAAGTTACCACGGATCTCCCCGTTGGGGAACATTTCGGAGTCCGAAAACACCACGATATAGAGTTCATCGGCCATCAGGGCATCGGCGATTTCCGGAGTCACAGCCCACATACCGGACTGGGGATTGCCCACGGGCAGGGACATGACTTCGGTGCCGTTGGTGCCCGGGGCTCCGATGAAGAAGGCCGCACCGGTCTGGGCAGCGTCCAGGCCGGCGAAATTCAGAGTGTAGGCAATCTCGGTTTCGGCATTGTTCAGAACAAGAACGGCATGGCCGAAGGCCGTGGAACCGGAGGCCGGGGCCACCTGGTCCTCGGTCAGATTGCATTCAAAGACCGAATCGGCCAAGGCAGGAACGGCGAAAAGCAGGGTGGCGAGGGCCCCGATCAGGAGCAATCGACGGGTGTTTAGCAAAGTGGCCATGAGCTATCCTCCAGAGGAAAATTTAAAATACAGTCCTAGGGCGCAAATTATAGCATAGATCCGAGTCGAAATGTTGCGCTTTGACAAAAATTCTTGCCCCCTCCCTGCGGCAGGAACTGGAATGATAATCATTTTCCACGGGGCCGCACCCAGCGATTATGGTTGACAAGGTTTCCCGGTCATGTATGATACGTTTGAAACTTTTCAAACGGAGAAAACATTGCCTCAAAAAACCGGCAAAAAGGGCAAAACTGCCCCCTCCACCTCCCCCAGTGACCCCTCACTGTCCTTGAAGCAGGAATTTATCCAGGATTATGGGCATGGTTACCAGACCTTCGGCCTGCCCCGGCTCATGGGAAAAGTCGTGGGCCTCCTGCTATACAATGGCGACCCTCTCAGCCTGGACGACATCACCACCGAGCTTCACGTCAGCAAAGGGCCGGTCAGCCAGATCATGCGCCGCCTGCGCGACCACCATCTGGTCCGACGCATCTGGGTGCCCGGGAGCCGACGCGATTATTACCAGGCCGAACCCGACATTTTCGGACAGGCCTTTGCCAACCACGCCGGGCTGCAAAACCAGAATCTTGCTCTGGCCCGCAAGTACACCCAGCGGATCCAAGAAACCGGCGAGGAACTGCCCGCCTCCTTCAGCGAACGCATGAAGGAAATGGACCGTTTCTACACCTTGATGAACAAGCATTTCGGGAATTTCCTGGACGAGTGGAACCGCTCGCGGGAAGCCTAACCAGGAGGAAGTCATGAATCGTCTGCAAGACAAAGTTGCCATCGTGACCGGAGGATCGGCCGGTCTGGGCAAGGCCACCGTGGAGCTGTTCGCCGCCGAGGGCGCGGCCGTGTCCATCTGGGATGTCAATGATACCGCCGGCCAGGCCCTGGCCAAGGAAATGACCGCAGCCGGCCACCGCGTCGAGTACCGACAGATCGACGTCAGCGACAACGCCGCCGTGGGCGCGGCCGTCCAGTCGGTGGTCGACAACTTCGGGCGCCTGGACATCCTGATCAACAACGCGGGCATCACCCGCGACGCCACCCTCCTGAAGATGGAAGAAAGCCAGTTCGACCAGGTGATCGACGTGAACCTGAAGGGCGTGTTCAACTGTGGCCAGGCAGCTGCACGGGTCATGGCCGCGCAGGGATCGGGCAGCATCGTCAACACCAGCAGCGTGGTGGCCCTGTACGGCAACTTCGGACAGAGCAACTACGTGGCCACCAAGGCCGGCGTGATTGGCATGACCAGGGTCTGGGCCCGGGAACTGGGCCGCAAGGGCGTGCGGGTGAACGCCGTGGCCCCCGGCTTCATCGCCACCGAGATGGTCATGGCCATGCCGGAAAAGGTGCGGGACATGATGGCCGAGAAAACCCCCATGCAGCGTCTGGGGCAGCCCCTCGAGATTGCGCGGGCCTATCTGTTCCTGGCTTCGGACGAGGCCGCCTTCGTCCACGGGGCCGTGCTGAGCGTGGACGGGGGGCTGGTGTCCTGATGGAACGCAATGCCCGCATCATCGCCACCGG
>JAZBOO010000115.1:0-10766 GCA_036351155.1 Candidatus Krumholzibacteriia bacterium
TGAGACAGCCCTGCTGGTGCCCACACTGGCGGGGGAGCCCTCGGGCCATGCTGATATGTTCCTGACTTTCCTGGCACCTGATCTGGTGGTGGTGGGAAGCATGGATCAGGCGGCTGATGAGGAAAATGCGGCACTGCTCGACAAGATTGCGGAGGATCTGGAGGCCATGCCCACCCTGGCTGGACCGTTACGTGTGGAGCGGATTGGCCAGCCCGATCACGACGACGGGGTGTGGCGCACGTATACCAGCGTGGTGTTTGCCAACGGAGTGGTGCTGGTGCCCGTGTATCCGGACTACTGTCCCGACCTCGATGCTCGGGCCCTGGACTTCTATCGAAAGCACCTGTCCGAAAGGGAGATTGTCCCGATTGACTGTTCCCGACTGGTGAGAAATGGGACTACGCTGCGCAGCATCACGCTGACCGTACCGCGCTGAGATCTCATCCGAGCCCGCTGTCAGAACCCGCCGTGAAAAGCCACCCCGAACTGTTCCAGCCACACCCACAGCAGACTGACGCCCACGTGGTCCAGGGTGAAATCGAACAGGGCGTGGGAGCGCTCGCCATCGTACATGTAGCGGGCGCCCAGGCCTCGACCCAGATCCTGCGCCACACCGAAGGGAACGTTGAAGGCCTCGTCCAGCTCTGAATAGTTGAGGCTGAAGTAGGCCGAGGTGCCCAGACGAGGAAGGCTCTTGCTGACGGTGGCGTAGTAGGCCTGCGCGCCCGCAGGGGAACCGATCCGGTCCGAGCTGGTCCCCAGAAACAGTCCGGGGCGCTGCGCGTTTTCCGTGAACACAAACCAGGTGACCAGCGGATTGATTTCCCCCACCGTGGCATTGAATTCCACACCCAGCTGGAGGCTGCTCAGAACCCGGTGGTTGGCCGTGTAGCGCCAGCGGGCGCGATCCACCGTGGTGTCGACGTAGCGGGCGGAGAACATCCAGTCGGAATGAAGGCCGCTCCCCCGGAGCGGCGCACCCTCGCCGGGTCAGCCAGATCAGGTGGGGGTGGCGGCAAAGCCCGCTTTGGGGCTGATGGAGGGGCTTTCAGGGGCCTGGCGATCGGGCGAAGGGGCCGCCCAGCCGACCACCCACATGCACGTAAAGATAAGGCACGCCATCGTTTGGATGGCGAACTTTCGGGCCGGTGTCGATGTTGCTTTAAAAAAGATCATAATAGTCCCATTTTAAAGGTCAGGTCATCAGAAAGCAAGGATATGGTCCTAAAGGGAGGGTCCATACGCCAGAGGTGGCGCGGAATATTGAAAATAGTTCTAGGAAATTCCCGCTCCATGAGTCAAATTCCTCATACGAACTCCCTCTGGACCATTTCCGTCCCAAGGCTGCCGTGCTCACGGAAAGGCCTTTTAGCGGGCGCGAATGAAAAAAGAACGTGAGTTCTCAAGATTCCCTCGATCGTCGGGGGAGGGGGCATGGCGAGTGTGACTTGCTCAGCCCAGTCAGAGCACAGGGGATTGACCGGAAAAAGCTGGTGGTCCTGAGTGCTTGGTTAAGTCGGAACGCCGACATTTGGAGAAAAGACCTTGAAGAAGATCTACGTGGGCAACCTGCCCTTCAGCGCGAGTGAAGATGACGTTCGTAACCTGTTCGGCCAGCACGGCACGGTTCACTCCGTTGCGCTGATCATGGACCGCGAAACCGGTCGTCCCCGGGGCTTCGGCTTCATCGAAGTCGATGACAACGACCTTTCCACGATGATCCAGAATCTGGATGGTCAGGAAATGGACGGCCGCGCCCTGCGCGTGAACGAGGCCCAGGACAAGCCCCGTGGTGGCGGCGGCGGCGGTGGCCGTGGCGGCTACGGCGGCGGTGGCGGCGGCGACCGCTGGTAAGCTAGCCTCAGCTTGAACAATCAACCCTCGGGTTGATGGTGAATGGAACCCCGCCCCTCATGGAGTGGCGGGGTTCTTTTTTCTGACAGGAACACCAGGAAGGACCCCACGATGACCCGCGCCCTCCCCATTATTTTGAGCTTCTTGGTTCTGCTGCCGGGGGCGCTGTTTGCCCAGTCGGTCAATCTCACCCACCCCTCGGCCGAGCCCGACTCGGAATGGGAAATTCAGCCTTATGATCTCCTGAGTTTTTACGTCAAGGGAACGGGGTACCTTCAGTGCTATGGGGAATTGACGGAGCAGAGTTTTCGGTACCCGGATTTTACCGATGGCGCGGATGAAAAAACCATTGAGAACTTTTTTGCCGAGCAGCTGGGGTTTGATCCCGCCGCATTTATCAAGGGCCTGGCTCACTTCCAGAAGAACGGAACAGACTGCTACCTGAACCTCGACACCGACAAGGACGGGTACAGCTACAAGCTCTTGAAGTCGGCGCCATGTCCGGAGGTTGTGTCCATGCCGGCCGCCTCTGCCTCTGTGAAGAAGAAGGGGGTGCCGGACTTCCCTTCGCATGAGTGTATTCCCAGCGTCATCGGGTTCCAGATCATCGATGCCGACTACTACAATTATGAAGAGAAAACCTTCTACTACGACCGCAGTGCCAACGTGCACCAGGGACAGTTCTGGAAGGTGGACTTCAGGAGAACCGTCGATGGGCCCCAGAGCTATCGCTACATCGTGGCTCATGATTACAAGGCCAAGCTGCTGGCCATGGGCGGGGTGATTCTGGATGACGAGGACAACAATTTTGTTTTCAGGCTGGGTGAGACCGTTGCGAAGTTCAGTGGCTACAACAGCACCTTCTCCCTGGCCATTCTGCAGGAAGAGGCCTTTCAGCAATCTCTGATCCTGTCCCCGGACAAGATCAAGGAGGAGCTGGACAGGAGCGGGAAAATCACCCTGGGCGGCATCTATTTCGATTTCAATCAGGCCAGCCTCAAACCGGAATCACGGAAGGCCATTCTGACTGCGGTGGCCTTGATGGAACGCTACGGCGATCTGGTCCTGTCCATCCAGGGCCACACCGACAACCAGGGTGAAGAAGACTACAACCTGAAGCTGTCCGGTGCGCGTGCCGCCGCGGTGGTGGCGGCCATGGTGGCCGAGGGAATCGATGGCCGCCGCCTTCAGTCCAGGGGTTACGGGGAGAGTGAACCTGTCGCCTCCAACGACACCGAGGACGGCCGGGCCACCAACCGACGCGTGGAACTCCACAAGGTGAGCGGGGGGCAGGAGCAGGCTCTCATCACCATCGATTTCATCAAGCCCCTGGCCGGCGCGGTGGTGGCCTCACGAAAGAGCCATGCAACGGGAGCTCTGGGGGTGCAGTTCACCAGACCCTATGCCGAGAGCAAGAGTTTCACCAGCTATGAGGGCCACCTCGATGTCATTTCCTACGAGATACTGAAAGACGGAAAAGTGGACCGCACTTTTTCCCGGAAGGAAATCATCAGGAACTACGAGAATGTCCTGGAGGTATACAATGCGAAGTTGCTGGGGAAATACGGCAGCAATCTCTACTTCCAGATTCCGGACCGCGGTGATGGGTTGATTGTTTACGGGGTGGTGGAAGGTTTTGACGGAAGCTACACCATCCGGTTTCTGGTGGTGGGAAAATAGTCCTGCGTGAGCGGGCTGAATTGACCTTCCAGAACTATATTGATGAGTGTCCCCCCATTTCCTCCGCAAAGGAGGGTGTTGACATGCATATTCTGCTGATCGAACCCCGCACCCCGGAAACCTTCTGGAGCCTGCGCCACGCTCTTCGCTTTGTCGGCAAAAGCGCCGCCAACCCCCCGCTCGGATTACTCACCGTGGCCGGTATGCTCCCACGCCAATGGTCTTGTCGACTGGCCGACCTGAACTGCGGCCCCCTGCGCGACGATGATATTCGCTGGGCCGACTGGGTGTTCGTCAGCGGGATGGAAATCCACCGCAGTTCGGTGGCTGGAATTGTAAGGCGATGTCACGCTCTGGATACCATGGTCATCGGTGGCGGCCCTCTGTTCAACTCGGACCCCGACAACAACCTGGGTGTGGACCACGTGGTGGTGGGCGAGGCCGAGGAACTGGCCGCTGCCCTGGTGGCCGACCTGGAAGCCGGATGCCCGGCCTCCCTCTACGAAGCCACCCGATTTCCGGACCTTTCCCTCACTCCTGTTCCGCGCTGGGATCTCCTGGATCTGTCCCGGTACGCCACCATGTCGGTGCAATCGTGCCGGGGGTGTCCCTTCGACTGCGAATTCTGCGACGTGGTGGCGCTCAATGGCCACAAGCCCCGGTACAAATCCCCTGAACAGTTCGTGGCCGAACTCGAGATCCTCCGGGTCCTGGGCTGGAAGGGGTCTGTCTTCGTGGTGGACGACAATTTCATCGGGGACCGGCGCCGCTGCCGAGAAATTTTGCAGGCGATCATCGACTGGCGGCGGCAAACCGGGTCCCGGATGGTGTTCATCACCGAGGCTTCGGTGAACTTGGCGGCCCATCCCGACCTGCTGGAGCTGATGGTGACCGCCGGCTTCAAGAAGGTGTTCCTGGGCCTGGAAACCCCGAGCGAGGAAAGCCTGCGTGAGTGCCGCAAGTTCCAGAACTTGAAGGAAGACTCCACCACATCTGTGCGCACCATCCAGGCCGCCGGTCTGGAAGTGATGGGGGGATTCATCGTCGGATTCGACAGCGATGAGCCGGACATTTTCCAGCGGCAGTTCGACTTCATCCAGAAGGCTGGTGTGGTGACGGCCATGGTGGGCATATTGCAGGCCTTGCCGCGCAGTCGCCTCTATCAGCGGCTCGTCCAGGAGGGGAGGTTGCTCGGCGGTAGTCTGGGGGACAACACCCTCGGCAAGTTCAATTTCGAAACCCGGCTGGACACAGGGTTCCTGGAAGAGAACTACCGCAAGCTCATGCAGCGGCTCTATGAACCCGGCAACTACTACCGACGGGTTTTGACCTTCCTGGAGGCCCACCGGAATGTGGGCCCCCATGAGCGTGTGAGCTGGCGGGATATCGGCGCGGTTTTCAAGACCTTCTGGGTCCTGGGCCTCATGACCAAGGGGCGCCGGGCCTACTGGCGATTCTTGACCACGGCCCTGGTGCGGCATCCCCGTCAGATCGGGGTGGCCCTGACCATGGTGATCATGGGACACCACTACCGACGGGTGGCCGCGAGCCTCTAGGGCGCTCTAGATCCTAAGGTGCCGTCCTGGCCAGCCGCACCCCGGTGTGGGAAAAGCCCGAAACGGGGTAGTCCCGGTAGCGCCCCGCCACGCGGCAGTTTGCCGCCGCGCCACCCCAGCCGCCGCCTCGCACGGCGCGCATATCCCCGCTGTCGGGGCCCGTGGGATCGGTCACCGTGCCCAGGTTGTCACAGGTCGTGTAGTAGTCGGCACCATACCAGTCCCAGCAGAACTCGTAGAGATTTCCGCTCATGTCGTAAAGGCCCAGCTGGTTGGGCGATTTGCCGCCGATGGCCTGGACGCCGTTGGGGGCATTGTCGCCGAACCAGGCCACATCCTCGACGGTCTCGCTGCCACTGTACCGGAAATCCTGCGCGTGGTCACTGCCGCCCCGCGCGGCGTATTCCCATTCGGCCTCGGTGGGCATCCGGTAGCCGTTGGCCGACCAGTTGCATTCCACGGCGTTATAGACGGGGAAGGACGAGTCGCTGCTGTAAACCGGAGGAGCCGGCCAGTCGGCGGGATCGGTGGACGCGGCGATCATGTAGCACGGCGTCAGCCCTTCATCCAGGCTCCGGAAGTTGCAATACCGGAGGATCTCGAACCAGCTGGCGTAGTACACCGGGTGGTTGGCCCCGGCCCCGAAGTCGTAAACCGCGGGAGTCATGTACTCGGCCCACTCGGCCTGGGTAAGCTCATATTTTCCGATGGAGAAGTCCCCCACGGTGACGCTGTGGAGAGGGGTTTCCCCGGCGGGACCCTCATCGTAGGAGTCGCCCATGGTGAAGGTGCCGCCCGTCACCAGGACCATCGCTCCGGGCACGACGGGTTCGAACACGGTCACCAGGACCGATTCGCTGGTGGTGTCTTCGCCATCGCTGACATCGCAGGTGATGGTGCACGGGCCGACCTCATCGGGAGCCGTCCAGGTGACTGAGGGCCCGGTGCCGGTGATGGTTCCTGCGGTGGCGGACCAGGCATAGGACAGGGCGTCCCCATCGGCGTCGGTGGCCGCGCAGGTGACCGTGCTGGTGGCGGCGACGGCGACAGAAGCAGGACTCGCCTCCAGGCTGGAAATCACCGGTGCGTCATTGCTGGGCACCGTGGGATCATCGTCGTTGCACGAGGCCAGGATCAGGGCGGTCATCAGCAAGGCGGTGGCCAAAAAGATCCGTCTTTTCATGTCGCTTCCTTCTGTTGAGGTTGGGGCTTGAATTGTAGGCCTGGCAACGGATAAGGCAAGCATTGAAAAGATGTTTTCTGTCGGGATTGTCCACCGCCCAGCTGGGGTTTATACCTTTGCGGGACTCCCCAAAAGAATCTCCCGGACTTTCTGATGAAAACGCCCTACACTGGGACCAGATTCACCCCCTGATCGGAAACAGGAGACCCCGGAAACCATGGGCATCGCAACCGACATCATCTTTCTCATCGTGGTGGCCTTCGTCTGTGGACTGGTGCTGCACAAGCTGGGCCAGCCCGTCATTCTGGGCTACATCGCCGCCGGTATCATCCTGGGGCCGCACACCGGCGGCATCACCGTTTCGGATATCCACGACATCGAAAAGCTGGCCGAGATTGGCGTGGCCCTGCTGCTGTTCGCCCTGGGGCTCGAGTTTTCGCTGAAAGACCTCAAGCCGGTGAAGATGGTGGCCCTGATCGGGACACCCATTCAGATGATCCTGACCATCGGCCTGGGTCTGGGCATCGGCCACCTGATGGGCTGGGAGTGGAAAACCTCGCTGTGGCTGGGAGCGTGCATTTCCCTTTCCAGCACCATGGTCATCCTCAAGACCCTGATGAATCAGGGCTGGCTGGGCACCCTTTCGAGCAAGGTCATGATCGGCATGCTCATCGTGCAGGATCTGGCGGTGGTGCCCATGATCATCATCTTGCCCCAGCTGAACAATCCCGCGGTGGGTGTGCCGCTGCTGGGCATCGCGGCTCTGAAAGCCGCCGCCTTCCTGGGCGGCATGGTGCTGCTGGGCACCAAGCTGTTGCCCAGGCTGCTGGGGTACATCGCCAAGCTGGGCTCGCGGGAGCTGTTCCTGCTGTCGATCACGGCCATCGGTCTGGGCATCGGCTATGTGACCCACTGGGTGGGGCTCACCTTTGCTTTCGGAGCGTTCGTGGCCGGCATGGTGCTGAGCGAGTCGGACTACGGGCACCAGGCCCTGAGCGACATCATCCCCCTGCGCGACATTTTCAGCCTGCTGTTCTTCGCCTCGGTGGGCATGCTGTTCGACCCCGTTTTTCTGGTCGATCACCTCAAGGTTGTCCTGATCCTGGTGCTGGTCGTCAGCCTGGGCAAGGGCCTGATCTTCGCGGGAATCGCCGCGGCCTTCCGGTACCGCAACGTCATTCCCCTGGCCGTGGGCCTGGGACTGTTCCAGGTGGGCGAGTTCTCTTTCGTACTGGCCACGGTGGGAATGTCCACGGGCTCGATCACCCACGAGTTCTACTCGCTGATCCTGACGGTGGCCATCCTGACCATGGTGGTGACGCCCCCGGTGTCCAGTCAGACGGCGCACATCTATTCCCTGAAGAAGCGCCTGTTCAAGCATGAGCCGCTGGAGGCCCTGAACTTGCCCGAGCAGGGATTGCGCAACCACGTGGTGGTGGCCGGGTGCGGACGTGTGGGCACCCAGATCACCGGGGTGCTGCAGCGTCTGGGCCTGCCCTGGGTGGTGGTGGAACTGGACCACAGGCTGGTGGAGGAATTCAAGGCCAAGGGCCTGCCCGTGGTCTACGGCGACGCCAGCCAGGAGCTGGTGCTCGAGGCGGCCGAGATCGACCACGCCCGCCTGCTGGTCACCACCATTCCGGACATCGTGGTGGCCCGAGCCATCATCACCACGGCCCGGCGTGAAAACGCGCGGCTCGAGGTGGTGGCCCGCGCCTCGGATCCCTCGTTCATCCAGGTGTTCCGGGAGATGGGAGTCGAGAGCATTGTCCAGCCCGAGTTCGAGGCGGGCCTGGAGATGACCCGTCAGTCGCTCCTGCACCTGGAAATCCCCGAGGCGGAAATCCAGCAACACACCGAGTCGCTGCGTCATGCCCTGCTCGTCTCCTCTGAGGCGCACCACGGAGAAGACGCACGGCCATGAAGAAAACCACCGCCCTCGTTTTGCTGATGGCCAGCAGCTTGACCGTGCTGGCCGGTGCGGTGATCGCCCCGGCCTTGCCGGGTCTGCGCCAGTCGTTCAGCACGGTGGGCAACGTGGACCTCCTGTCGCGCATGGTGATCACGGTGCCGGCCCTGGGCGTCATCCTGGGGGCGCCATTGATCGGACGATTGATCGACCGGCAGGGGCGTCGCCGCGCGCTGGTGGGCGGACTGTTGGTCTACGGAGTGGGCGGTTGCAGTGGCCTCTGGTTTGGTTCGTTGCCCCTGATCCTGCTGGGCCGGTTGGTGCTGGGTGTGGGTGTGGCGGCGGTCATGACCGCGTCCACTGCTTTGATTGCCGACATGACCAGCGGAGAGTCGCGCAGCCACTGGCTGGGCATGCAGGCGGCTTTCATTGGCGGCGGCGGGCTGGCATTCCTGACGGTGGGCGGCTGGCTGGCCGATATTTCCTGGCGCTGGCCCTTCGCCGTCTATGCGGTGTCGTTCCTGCTGGTTCCCCTGACCCTGATGGCTGTGAAGCCTGATTCGGGACATGGCATCGGACCACGCCAGCTCGGCATCTTGCCCCGACGAGCCTGGCTGATTTATCTGGCCGCGTTTCTGAGCATGGTGATCTTCTTCCTGGGCCCGGTTCAGTTGCCGTTCCTCATGGACCAGAACCTGGAGGCCAGTCCCCGGAGCATCGGCCTGGCCCTGGGGATGATGAACGTGGCCATCTCCTGCGGGTCGTTGACCTTCTCGCGGCTGCAGCGTCGGCTGGGGTCCAGGCGCCTTCTCATGTTCACCTTCCTCATGATGTCGCCGGGGCTGGCTCTCATCGGCTGGCTGCCCGCGCTGGCCGGGGCCATGGGCGGCATCATGCTGTTCGGGCTGGCCGTGGGCTGGCTCATGCCCAACCTGAACCTGATGACCTCCAACCTGGTGACCGAAGCCCAGCGGGGAACGGCCCTGGGCAACCTGAACACCGGGCTTTTCATGGGCCAGTTTGCCAGCCCCATCCTGATTGTGCCCATGCTGCGCGCCGGCCTGTCGTTGAACCAGGTTTTCCTGTGGGGGGCGGCATTCTCCTGCCTGGTGGCCCTGAGTGCTTTTCTGATCTGCGGGCGCGGTTCCCACCCCATGTGCCCGGCCCCTCCTTCCGAAGCAAATCATCAGAAAACTTGATTCGGTTACCGAACATAGTGTATAATGTGAGGAGGTATTCCCCTATTTGGGGCCGTTTTTGACCGTTGACCCTCAAGGCAAGGACCCGTGATACCCGTGAAAACCCGCCCCAACGCTCTTATCCTGGGCCTGCTGGCCCTGGTTCTGGTTCTCCAGGCTCCTGCCGCCCGTGCCACTTATTCCCTGGTCTGGTCCGACGAGTTCGACGGCACCACCCTGGACACCAGCAACTGGACCATCGACACGGGGAACGGGTGCCCTGATCTGTGCGGCTGGGGCAACGCCGAGCTGGAGTTCTATCTTCCCCAGAACGTGGCGGTGGCCGACGGGAACCTGATCCTGACGGCCAAGGCCGAAAGCTTTGCGGGTTACGATTTCACCTCGGGCAAGGTCCACACCCGTGACAAGCAGGCGTTCCTGTACGGACGGATCGAAATGCGCGCCAAGCTGCCCACCGGAGGCGGCATGTGGCCCGCCTTCTGGATGATGCCCCAGGACGATGCCTACGGCGGCTGGGCCGCGAGCGGCGAGATCGACATCATGGAATCGGCCAACGGCACGACCACCGTGGGCGGGGCTCTGCACTACGGGGGCAGTTTTCCCAACAACACCTCGACCAGCGGGAGCTACAACCTGGGGGGCGCGAACTTCGCCGACAGCTTCCACATCTATGCCGTGGAGTGGGAAGAGGATCAGATCCGCTGGTACGTGGACGACACCTTGTTCGCCATACGCTTCAGTTCCCAGTGGTACAGCGACGGGGCGCCCGGCAATCCTCTGGCGCCGTTTGACCAGGAGTTCTACCTCATCCTGAACGCGGCGGTGGGTGGCAACTACACCGGCTGCACGGATCCCGGGTGCATCACGGCCGACTTTCCCCAGGAATACCTGATCGACTACGTGCGGGTGTACGAGGACATCGAGAACGAGGCACCCACGGTTCTGATCACTTCGCCCACCGAGGCGGACAACCCAGCGCCGGGCAGCATCACCATCACCGTCGAGGCGGCCGATGCCGACGGTTCCATCGCCACGGTCGAGTTCTACAACGGCACCACTTTGCTGGGTGAAGACACCACGGCACCTTACACGTACACCTGGACGGGTGTGGCCGATGGGTGCTATGCGGTCATTGCACGGGCCATCGACAACCTGGGTGGCTTTGCCACCGACACCGTGGATCTGACCGTGGGGACGGGTTGCGGCCAGGCGGCTTTCCTGGGCAGTCCCTATGTGCTGCCCGCACTGATCCAGGCCGAGGATTTCGATGTCGGCGGTCCCGGTGTGGCCTACCGGGACATCGATCCCGGCAACACGGGCACGGCTTATCGCCTGGATGAGGACGTGGATATCGAGAACTGCTCCGACACCGGCGGGGGCTACAA
>JAZBOO010000116.1:0-22939 GCA_036351155.1 Candidatus Krumholzibacteriia bacterium
CAGATGCCCGCCATCATCAGCCACAGGGCAAAGATGAGCCACTTGGTGATCTCCTGCATCATCAGGCCGTAGAAGAACGAGCCGATCAGCAGCACGAAGGTGGAGGCGCGGCCCAGCCAGACCAGTTTTTTCTCGCTGGCCTCGGGCTGAATGTAGCGCTGATAGATGTCGCGGGTGAAGTACAGCGCGCCCAGGTTCAGGTGGCTGCTGATGGTCGAAAGATGAATGGCCAGAATGGCCCCGAAGAATACGCCCACCAGGCCGGCGGGCAGCAACTCGAAGCCCAGGCGGAACCAGCCCAGTTCGTATTCGGACTGGTTGACGATGTTCGGGGCCAGGGCGAAGAAGGCCAGGATGCCGGCCGCCCAGAATCCGTTGCGGATCAACGTGACGGCGCCGCCCGCCCACAGGCCGTAGGTGGCGTCGCGCACGGTCTTGGCCGACTGGATGCGCTGGGCCTCGACGTACCAGTCGATGCTGGTGCCCATGCCGAAGCCGCCGATCACCGCGATGACCAGCATGGTCAACCACCACACGATGGGAAATTCGCCATCGAGCCAGCCGGTGAAGGCGAACGCGTCCAGCCGCCAGCCTTCGCCCAGTTCGACGATCTTGGCCGTCACTTCGGCAGGCCCACCGGCCGCCGCCACGCCCACCAGGGACACCAGCACGATGGCGAACACGGCCACGATGCCCTGCAGAAAATCGCCCATGACCACGCCCCAGTAGCCGGCGGCCAGGGTGTAGACCGCCGTGATCAGACTGGGAATCACCAGTCCGACCCAGATGGGCCAATCGAAGGCCAGGTTGCACACCTTGCCCATGGCGATGCCCACCCAGCCCAGGATGAACATGTTCATGAACACCTGCCAGCCGGCCATCCAGCCGCGGAGCATCTCGGCGCCCAGGCCGCCGAAGCGCTGGGTCTGCCACTCGGCCTGGGTGTAGGCCAGGCTGCGGCGGAAGATGCGGGCCGACACGAAGGCGCCGATGGCCGTCCACGAGGAGAAGAAGGTGTACCACAGGCCGCGCAGGCCGTTGGCGTAGATCACGCCGGTGATCCACATGGGGGTATCGGTGGCGGTGTGGGTGGAGAAAACCGACGAGGCGGGCAGCCACCAGGGCAGGCCGCGTCCGGCCAGGAAGAAGTCGCTTTCCGAGCGCCGGGCCAGCCGGTAGAAGAAGAAGGCGCCGCCCACCATCAACAGCAGGAAAGCCACGGCCCAGAAGATGTCCAGATTGGTGAAGTTGCCCATGATACTCCCGGGGAAAGTGTGCATGATGGGGGTCGGGCTGGAGACTATAGGGAGGGGCCCTCTTGTGCAACCGGGAAAAGACCTGTCACACCGGTGGCAAGCCTATCGTATACCATTATGATATGCTTTCAATCAGCTTGAGAGAGGAGTGGAAATGAAACTTATGGTATTGCTTTTACCGATTGTGGCCCTTGGCTTTATGACTGCGGATAGCCAAGCCCTGACCGATGCCGATTTCGTGGGGACCTGGGAGGGACAGTACACCTCGACCACCTTCGGGGGCTCCCATTTCAACCTGACCCTGGATCTGCAGGCCAACGGATTCTATACCGATTCTTCCGGCCACCTGATGCCGCCCTATTACTACCCCGACACGCAAAACTGGGAATTCGACGCGGCCACCAACCGGCTGCATTTCTGGTACCTGGATACGGTTTACGCAGGCCAGTATTTCTATCAGCATTTCTATTACGAGATCGTCAGCTACACGGGCAACACGGTGGAGATGCACTATAACTTCTGGGACGATCCCGAGCCTCATCCCCAGGCCGGCACCATTGTTCTGACCAGAAGCGGTGTGGCCGACACTCCGGATTCCGAACTTCCTCTGCAGGCCCAGCTGGGCAAGAACTACCCCAATCCTTTCAACCCCAGCACCACCATCGCCTTCACCATGCCCCGTGAAGGCCACGTCTCGCTGAAGGTCTTCGATGTGCGAGGCCGGGAAATCGCCACGCTGGTCGATGGCACGTTGCCCGAGGGAGAGCATCGCCACCAGTGGAACGCCAGTGGTGTTTCCGATGGCGTGTACCTGTATCAGTTGCAGACAGACGGGATGACGGAGACCAGGAAAATGACGGTCGTCAAGTAGCTTGATATACTACAGCTTTGCTAGGCTCTGAAATCGCCAAACTCCCTGTGGGTTTGGCGATTTTCTTGGGCCAAGGCCAGAATTTGACTGGCCATTTTCGCCAAAACCCTCTAAAGTCGGCATCCCATCGCCTTGATTTTTCACGTTTTCATAATTTTTGGTGGCGCTTTGCGTCTTTAGGGTTTAGATGTTTCATATATTTGAAACCAGCCCCCATTGTTCTACGCCGGGAGGGCGTTCATGAACCGTTTGTTGTTCTTGACGAGTTGTCTCATTCTGGCCCTGGCCGCACCCGTGCTGGGGGCGGAAAATCCGCTGGAAGACGGTCGCCTGTCGGCCGTCGAAGCCTACCAGTGGGCCCTGGACCGGAATCCCCAGCTGCAGGGGGTGCGGCTGCAGGAAGACCGCATGGCTGCCAGCCGCCGAGGGGCCCTGGGCTGGGAAGCTCCGGAAGTCTCCTACATGCGCGAGGGCATGGCTTCCGATTTGCCGGCCCCCGGCGAAGAACGCTGGACCATCACCCAGGAGTTGCCTTCGCTGCTCTCGGGCATGAAGAGGCGCTCCGGCTACGGAGCCTATCTGGAGGCGGCACGCCTGGAGGAACAGGATGCGCGCCGCCGCCTGCGCTCGCGGGTCAAGGTGCTGTATGTGGAGGTGGTGCATCGGCAAAAGGTGGTCGATTTGCTGGCCGACCAGATCACCTTGTCCCGACAGGCCCACCAGGCCGTGACTCTGAAGGAAGAGCTGGGCGAGGCCTCGAAGCGGGAACGCCTGCAAAGCCAGCTGAACAACGCCGCCTTGAAGCAGGACCTGCTGGTGGCCCAGGCCGAGTTTGATCAGGCACGCTATGCCCTGTTCGAGGTCATGGGTTTGACTCCGGATGAGCAGGAATACGGTGTGGAGTTCACCGACCCTCTGGTGTTCAACGATGTGGACTATACCCAGGACGAGTCGCTGGGGGAGCTGGGTGTGCAGCCTCGGTATCTGGCGGCAGCGGCCCAGCGCCATGCCGCCGAATCCCTGCTGGCCGCCGAACAGTGGACGCTGTTTCCCGACCTCAGTGTCAGCCTTTACCAGCAAAACTATGAAGGGGAAGGTTTCGATCACCACGGTTTCGAGGTGGCGGCCCGCCTGCCCCTGTGGTTCATGCCGGCCCGCCAGGGACGACTGGGCGAGGCCAAGGCCGAGGCCGCTCTCGGGCGCTGGCGCCAGGAAGCGGTCCTGCTGGAAATGAAGCGGGAAATTGAACAGGCCTGGCACGGTTACGAGACCAGCCTTTCGATCATTCGCCAGCTCACGGGCGAGTCCCTGGACCAGAGCACGGAACTTCTGAACCTGACCCTGGAAGGCTACCGCGAGGGAGAGGTTGGACTCCTGGACCTGATCGCGGCCCAGCAAACCTACACCGCGTCCCAGCGGCGCTACCAGGATGCCCTATTCGATTATTACCAGCGTCTCATCACCCTGGAAACCTATCTGCCGGGTGAACTGATCATGGCCGTGGAAACGGCGGCACCAGAATCCGAAAACCAAGGAGCGGGGAAATGACCTCCTGCATGGGAAAATTCACGAATCATCGCGCCCACCTGACGGTGTGGTTGCTGCTCTCGCTCACCCTTGCGGCGATCGGTTGCGGTCATGACGCGGAACCGGAAGCGGCCAGCCCAGCAGCCACCAGGGCCTCGCGAGATATTGTGCTGTCGGCCCGTCAGGCCGAGGCTCTGCAAGTGGCCTTGCACGTGGTCACCAAGGAACCCTTGCGGTTCGATCTGCCGGTGCCGGGCATCGTGTTGCCCGCCCCCGGCCACGAGGTGATTCTGAGTGCGCCCATCGATGGCCGCATCAGCCGCCTGTTCGTGGGCGAAGGAAGTCGGGTCCAGGAGGGTGACCCTCTGCTGGAAATTGAAAGCCTGACCATCGGCAATCTGGTGGCCGATTTCATCCAGGCCCGTGCCGACGCCTCCTTCATGGCCCAGCAGCTGACCCGACTGACAAAGCTGCAGGACAAGGGTGTGGGTTCGGTGCGTGAGCTCGAAAAAACTCGAGCCGAAGCCCAGCGATCCCAGGCCAGCTTGAACGCCACACGGTCCCGTCTGCTGGCCATCGGGTTCCCTCAGGCAGAGGTGGATGCGTGGAACGCCACCGAGGCCATCGATCCGAGATTGACGCTGAAATCGCGCATCACCGGAGTGGTGAGCCTGGTCGACCTGGCCCTGGGCCAGGCCGTCGACACCAACGAACAGCTGATGGTGGTGATGGACCCGACTCATGTGCTGGTGCGGGCTTTCCTGTCACCCCAGGACCTGCCTCTGGTTCCGGTCAGCGGCAAGGTGACCATTTACGCCAGTGATATTGATGAGAACGGTTTGACCAGCTCCATCGAGACGATCAACCCCACCCTGGATTCCGCCAACCGCGCCGTGACGGTGAACAGCCTGTTTGCCACCGCGGACGGCTGGCCTGTGCCGGGACAGAATCTGCGGGTCCAGGTGGAAGCCGTGACCCCGGGGCCAGTGCTTCAGGTGCCCATGTCTTCCCTGGTGTTCGAGGGGGAAAGCGCGGTGGTCTACGTGCTGTCCGGGGACAACCGCTACGAGAAACGTCAGGTCCAGGTGGGACGCATGACCGGCAAGGCCGTCATCATCCAGTCGGGGCTGGCGGTGGGAGATCAGGTGGCCATGAGCAGCGTTTTCGAACTCAAGGCCCTGGGGCGTCTCGAACAGTTCGGTGAGGAGTGATGATGTTTTCCTGGATCATCGGTTTCAGTCTCCGACAAAAAGTGGTGTCCCTTTCCCTGGTGGTCCTGATGGCCGTCGGTGGGGTCAACGCACTCAAGCATATTCCCATCAATTCGTTGCCAGATGTGACGCCGGTCCAGGTGCTGGTGATCACCAAGGCCGGGCGCTATTCGCCCTTCGATGTGGAGCGTCTGGTGTCGTACCCCATCGAAACGACCATGAACGGGCTGCCCGAGGTGGCTCAGGTCAGGTCCATCAGTCAGTTCGGACTGTCGGCCGTCACGGTGGAGTTCGACGAGTCCACCGACATCTACTTTGCCCGTCAGATGGTCAGTCAGCGCTTGCAGGGTATTGCGGGTGAGCTGCCTGATGGGGTGGACATGCCCCAGCTGGGGCCCATCTCCACGGCGCTTGGTGAGATCTACCAGTACGTGGTCCGCGGTGAAGGTCGCGACCTGACCGAGCTGCGGGAAATCCAGGACTGGTTGATCGCCCCTCAGCTGAAGACGGTGCGCGGCGTCACCGAGATCACGGCCTTCGGCGGCTTCGTCAAGCAGTACGAGCTGGAGGTGTTGCCGGGCAAGCTGCGCGAGTTCGGCCTCAGCCTGGGCGAGCTGAGCCAGGCCCTGCAGGAGAACAACTCCGTGTCCGGCGGCAACTACCTGGAACACAACAAGGAACAGTACATCATCCGGGGTTTCGGTCAGGTGCAGAAGCGTGAAGACCTGGAGCGGATCATCGTGGCCAGGCGCGAATCCCGACCGGTGCAGGTGGGGGATGTGGCGCGGGTGAAGATCGGACGCCAGCTGCGGCAAGGCGCGGTCACGCAAGATGGCAACGGCGAGGTGGTCACCGGCATCGTGATGATGCTGCGCGGCGGCAACGGACGCGAGGTCATCGAGGCCGTGACCCAGCGGGTCGAAGAGATCAACGCGGGCCTGCCGGCGGGGGTGCAGATCGAACGTTTTTACGACCAGAGCGACCTGGTGGACCGCACCACCCACACCATCATCAAGAACCTCAGCGAGGGCGGTTTCTTCGTCATCGTGGTTCTCTTGCTGTTGCTGGGAGAAATCCGCGGCGCCATCATCGTGGCCAGCGTCATTCCGCTGTCCATGCTGTTCGCATTCATCGGGATGCGCGAGTTTGGCCTGGCCGCCAACCTCATGAGTCTGGGGGCCATCGATTTCGGAATGGTGGTCGACGGGTCGGTGGTGATGGTCGAGAACATCGTGCACCGATTATCCGGCCGCAAAGGAACCCCCGCTGAAAACCTCCAGATCATCGGCGAGGCGGCACGCGAAGTGGCGCGCCCCATCTTCTTCGGTGTGCTGATCATTCTGATGGTCTACGTGCCCATCGCGACCTTCAGCGGCATGGAGGGCATTCTGTTCCGCCCCATGGCCATCACCGTGGCCACCGCCGTGTTCGGTTCGCTGCTGCTGGCCCTGGTTTACGTGCCGGCCATGGCGGCGCTGGTGTTTCGCAAGGGCGTCTGGGCCTGGCGCAATCCCGTGGTGGAAAAAATGCGGCCAGCTTACGAGGGTTTGCTGGCCCGCTTGATGCCGCGCCGGGCGGTGGTCCTGCTGGTCACCCTGGCGGTCCTGGCCGGGAGCATCGTGATGATCCCTCTGCTGGGCACCGAGTTTCTGCCCGAACTGGAAGAGGGGTCCATTCTGGTGGAACAGATCCGGATGCCCTCGGTCACCCTTCAACAGTCGGTGGAGAATGCCAACCTGTTCGCCGGCAAGGTGCTGGAAACCATTCCCGAG
Organism: Candidatus Krumholzibacteriia bacterium; assembly: GCA_036351155.1. Classification (GTDB taxonomy): domain Bacteria; phylum Krumholzibacteriota; class Krumholzibacteriia; order LZORAL124-64-63; family LZORAL124-64-63; genus LZORAL124-64-63. The sequence continues at coordinate 6,638 of JAZBOO010000116.1, forward strand.
GTGCAGACTGTGGTGCCCAAGACGGGGCGCTCCGATCTGGCCAACGACTGGATGGGCGTGCACCAGACCGACGTCTGGGTCATTCTCAAGGATCCCTCGCAATGGCGGCCGGGGGTGACCAAGCCCGACATCGTGGACATGCTGGAACCCCTGTTGCAGAACGAGCCGGGCCTGGCCTACAACTTCACCCAGCCGATCGCCATGAGGGTCGACGAGCTGACCAGCGGCGTGAAGTCAGACGTGGCGGTGAAGATCTTTGGTGAGGACCTGGATCTGCTGAACAGCCTGGGCGAGCAGATCGGCGCTCTGCTGGTGAACTTGCCGGGCACGGACAACAGCTTTGTCGAGGCCACCACCGGCCAGCCCTATCTGAACATCGAGATTGACCGTGACGCCGTGGCCGACTTCGGGCTGAACGTGGCCGAGGTCCAGCAGGTCATCGAGATGGGTGTGGGAGGGCAGGTGGTCACCGAGGTGTTCGAGGGCCAGCGCCGTTTCGATGCCGTGGTGCGTTTTCCCGAGAAGCTGCGCTCCAGTTTCCAGATGTTGCTGGAGGTGCCCATCTCCTTGCCCGAGGGCGGTTTCATTCCCCTCAAGCGGGTGGCCAAGGTGGTGCCCGTGGAGGGGCCTCGCGAGATTGCCCGCGAGAACGGCTGGCGCCGGGTCATCGTGGGCGCCAACATCGAGGGGATCGACATCGGCACCTACGTGACCAACCTGCGCAAGGCCATTGCCCGGGAAGTTCCGATCCCCGCCGGTGTGTTCCTGGAATTTGGTGGGGCCTTCGAGAATCAGCAGCGGGCGATGCGCCACCTGCAGTTCGTGGTGCCGCTCAGCCTGCTCATCATCCTGGGCCTGCTGTACACCATGTTCGGCACCCTGCGACACGCCCTGCTGATCTTCGCCATCCTGCCCTTCGCGCTGTCGGGGGGAGTGTTTTTTCTCTATCTGCGCGACCTCTACCTTTCGGTGTCGGCATCGATCGGGTTCGTGGCGCTGTTCGGCGTGGCGGTGCTCAACGGTATCGTTCTGGTGGAACACCTGAATATCCTGCGCCGTCGCGGAGTCGAACTGAGCAAGGCGGTCAGGGAAGGGGCGGGCGACCGCTTGCGGCCCGTGCTGATGACGGCGCTGGTGGCCAGCCTGGGTTTCGTGCCCATGGCGTTCAATACCGGCCCTGGTTCCGAGGTGCAGCGCCCACTGGCCACGGTGGTCATCGGTGGTCTGGTCACGTCCACGCTGGTGACCCTGCTGGTGTTGCCGCTGGTTTACGAGTGGATCGAGAAGCGGTTCGGGAGCAAGGCTGAATAGGCGACGGGTGGCCCGGGACAGGTCCCGGGCCACCTCGGATTGTCAATTCCCCGATTTTGAGATAGGTTGAGCGCGATTGGATGGCGGTTCTGGGGGAGACCATCGCATTCAGCCAAGGAGACCGGACCATATGAAGAAATTGCTCATTCTCATTTTAACACTCAGTCTGGCGGCCGGTTCCGCGCAGGCTGCCGAGCTGGGCGCGCGCGCCGGTCTGACCTCCGGCCCCGACCAGTTCCACATCGGCGCTCATGCGGACCTGGGAGGCATCACGCCTTCGCTGCGTCTGGTGCCCAACGTGGAAATCGGTTTTGGCGACGACCTGACCTTCATTTCCTTCAACGGCGATGTGATCCACGATTTTCCAGGCACCGGTTTTGGTGTGGGTGGGGAGCTGGCCATGCAGTTCTACGATTACGATCAGATCGGATCGGACACCGAACTGGGCCTGAGCGTGCTGGGGAACTTGCGGCTGAACCTGGTCAATGGGAAAACCGTGCTCTTGGAGGCCAAGCTGGGCATCCTGGATGCTCCTGACTTCAAGTTCACCGTGGGGTATTCCCTCTTCTAGATTTCCAGCTGGTTGGAAAAGCACCCCCGGCCTGATCGCTCGATCGGACCGGGGGTTTTGCGTTGGGGACAGGTCACCGCAACAGAACCATCTTCCGCGTCTGCACCTGACCCTCGGCCACGACCCGCGCCAGGTAGGTGCCCGAAGCCACCTCGCGACCGGTCTGGTCGCGCCCATTCCAGGTCACGGCATGACGGCCGGCGGGATAGATCTCGCTGGCCAGACGGGCCACTTCCCGCCCGGTCAGATCGTGGATGGTGAGTTGCACCGGGGAATCCTGGCTCAGGCTGAAATAGACCTCGGTGCGCGGGTTGAACGGGTTGGGCACGTTGGGTTCCAGCTGTACCACGGCGGGCTGGACCACCTCGGGAACCGACGACGGGCAGCTGCGCATGTGCGTGGCCACCAGGTCCCGGAACAGCTCCTTGGCCGCGGCACGCACCTTGTTGAAGGGGGGCTGCGAGGCATCGTCGCAGAACACGCCGAACACGTAGCTCTTGGTTTCCCAGCCGTCATTGCAGATGGGCAGCGTGACCACGCCCGCCACCGAGACATATTCGTGCATCACCCCGACGGGAACCTCGAAGGTATAACCACCCGGCTTCCAGGCGAAGCGCATGGCGGCCTTGAACGAGGCGGCGTAGCCGTACCCCTGGTTGAGCGCCTCCTCATCCACCAGATCAAACAGATCGCTGGTGAACCACCAGGGGCTGGCCGTGTCCTGGTTCTGCATCACGCTGTAAAAAAGATCGCGATGCGGGGCATTCAGCAGGTCGGTGGTTTCAATGCCTTCGTAAAGACGGCCGGCATCGCTCAGGGTCAGGCGGTTGGGGTTGGGCCAGGCCTCGCTGCCACAGCCCAGGGTATGATTCAGCTCGGTGCTGGTCATGCCGGCCACGTTTTGGGCGGTGTTTTCAATAACGTTGGCCCCGAAGTAGTCGGCGATGCCGCGGGTGGCCGCGTTGTCCGAGTTCACCATCATGGCGGTCAAGACCGACTGCAGCGTGCCGGACGAATTGTCGATCCCCACCGGGCAGCTGCCGTTGTAGATGGTGGTGAAAGGGATCATGGTGGACATGAACACGTTGCCGAACATGACCTGGCGGATGGCGTGGAAGTTGTGGATCGCCTTGATGGTGCTGGCCGGTTCGAACTGGACATCGGGCTGCAGGGCCGCCAGGGTGCTGCCTTCCACTTCCTTCAGGTACAACCCGGTGCTGCCGTCCGCTCCCCAGTCCAGGATGCTCGCCACCTCCACGGTCAGGCTGTTGCTGTTATTCAGCAGGACCAGGTTGTAGCGGTACGTGCCCGGGCTGATTTCGTAGGGGTCGATATCGACAATACGTGAGCCGGCCTGGCTGACCAGGTCCTCCATCTGACCGGCGGAAACGTTGTAGTACCACCACCAGGTGGCCGGGGTGTGATAGCTGTTGGAAATCAGAATGGCGTCGATGGTGACTTCGTCGGGGTCGCGCACCTCGAACTCAAGGATGCGCATGTTGTTTTCATTCATCCAGTTCACAACGTCGGCCACGGAAGTGTTGTAGAACCAGCCCCAGGGCGTTTCATCGTCGCCCGTGTTGCTGATCATGATCACGGCGAAGACCCGCCGACCAATCACGTTCACGTAGCTTTCGATGTCCACCAGGCGCGCATCGTTGGCCTCCAGCAGGCCGCCGAGCTGGCTGTCGGTCACGTTCACGTACCACCACCAGGCCTTGTTCTGGCTGCCCGTGTTGGGCACCATGACGATGGCGAACCGGTCGGTACCATCAATCTCGTAGCGCTCGATGTCGATCAATCGGCCGGTGTTCTCATCGATCACCTGCCCCACTTGCTCCAGGGTCAGGCCGAAGTACCACCACCAATCCGAGGCGTACTCGCCCGAGTTCTTGACGAAGGCGGCGGTGAAGCGCAATGGGCTTGTGCTGTGGATTTCGATGTCGATGATCCGGCTGTCGGTTTCCTCGATGATGTCGTTGAGTTCGGCTGCAGTCTGGTTGTAGTAGTAGTACCAGCCGGTCTGGGTGTCGCTGATGCGGTGAGTCTCGGCGTGGGCAGGAGTGAGGGTGACAGTCAGAAGCAGGAACAATATCAGGAACTTTTTCAAGGGTAACATGGGCGAACCTCCGCGTTGGGCGTGCAAAACGCGCATTCAACCGGGCAACCCACCATGATTTCCGGACTGACAATCCCCACCCAGGCCCGGAAGCAAAAGACTACCTACAAACTCCAATTTGCGCAAACGGGTCTGGTGGCTTCTGCTGGGCGGTCTGAGGGGTTTCTGGGTGGCTCCTGGAAAGTTGAAAAACATCCTCAAACATCCATCGTTTGGCCAAGTTTTTGCCAAATAGGTATCTCTAGTGCATTTTTGTGTTGTCGATTCATGGGAGGATTGGAAGATGACCGCCTGGAAATACGCCCGTTTGACCTCTTTGCTGATCTGCTGTGGACTCTTTTTCATCGGCTGCAGCAGCAGCGACGAGAACAACCCCGCCAACCCGGGCGGCACACCCACTCTGACCCTGTCCGGTGAAGAGGCCGAGGATTTTTCGACGAGCGCCTTGACCATGGTCAACCAGATCGTGGACATCATTCCTCAGTTTGCCGAGGGCGATTTCGACACCTGGGCTGCTGCAAAAACGCAGGACCAGGAAATCCACTGGGACCCGCAGCAGGAAGCTTACGTCTTCAATTTCAATGGTCCGATCCTGGAACTTGAACCCCCCAGCTACTGGACCATGAGCCTGGGCATCTGGCTACAGTACCGGGACGCGATGGATAATCCCCTGGAGAGCCCGCTGGGCGCGGTGTCCTTCGAAATGGATTACACCACCGGCATGGCCATGCACATGCAGGAAGGCCAGGAGTATTCGGACCTGGAATACCTGATGACCACCAACGTGACGGTCAGCTACCAGGGTGAAGGCGCCTACGGAATCGTGGGCACCGGCAGCGCCGTGGTGGAAGTTGAGCAGGAAACAGCCCAGATGTCCGAGTCGGGCCAGTTCACCATGGACTGGACCCTGGACATCAGCACCAGCGCATCGGGTTGCCCCAGTGGCACGGCTTCGGTGCATTGCCAGGACTTCACCATGGGTGCGGTTTACGATGGGGAAGGCGGCGTGGCCTGGACCCTGGTGGGCAACAACTATCAGGCCAGCGGCAACGAGTACGTGGGTTGCGGCCAGCCGGTGAACTAGGTCATTCACCAAAGGGTTGGAATTTGAAACTCCGGTCGCCATAATGGGGCTGCCGGAGTTTCTTTTTTTCCAGGAGGCGGCCCTTGCGTACACGAAAAATATTTCGGATGATCCTGATCGGCTACTGGGTTTCGGTGGGGATCAACCTGGGGGTTTCTACCTGGAGCAGCAAGCTCATCTCTCCCGACTTCTTTGCCGTATTCCAGAGCGTGGACATTGATGTTCACCCGACCCTCAGAAGCGTGGCTCTGATCGTGGGAGTCCTTTGCCCGATCATTCTGGTCATCTCCTCCACCATGCTGTTCAACTTCAGATCAGGAGCGCGCCGCTACTTCCTGGGTGCCCTGGTGGTGATGTGGATGACCGGATTCTTTCTGGGTCCGGTGGTGAGGCTCAGCTGGGTTTATCCGTTCAGTGAACTTCATGTTTTTCTGGGAGGTTGCGTGGTGGCCGCCAGTTACCTGGGCGGAGCCATGGAGGACCCGCTCCCCGAGGTGGAGCAGGTCTTCGGATAGTCCCAGGTCAGGAACTTCAGGCTCCCGCCCCACTGAGCGCATGTCCCGCCGTGGCGCGCCCCAGCTCGGTCAGCAGCAGGCGATCTCCGGCCTTCTCGACCAGCCCGCGACGTAAGGCTCCGGCCACCACGTCGCGGGTGAACTCGGGAGTCCAGCCCACGTGCTTGCCGTGCAGGTGCTCCACACGTGACTCCTCGATCTCCTCGGGCGATCCTTCATGGTGTACCAGGTGGATGGCCAGCATGACCTCGGCAAACTGGTAGCGCTGCCGCCGTCGCCGCCGCATCACGGCCACCAGTCCACGGTCCGGTGCGACAAGGAACACGGCGAAGAACACCACACCCACGGCCACGGCCATGCAGCCGGCAATCGAGGCGTCGATCCAGAAGGCCAGCCCGAATCCGAGGGTTGCTGCCAGGGCGCCCAGTCCCACGGCCAGCCCCAGCAGCACGGCCAGGCGGTCGGTCAGCAGGTAGGCCGCGGCTGGCGGACCGATCATCAGTGCGACCACCAGGATGAGCCCCACCGCATCGAAGGCGCCCACCGCGGTCACCGACACCAGCGACATCAAGCCGTAGTGCAGAACCACCGGGGCCAGCCCCAGGCTGGCGGCCAGGCCGGGATCGAAGGTGGCGATCTTCAGCTCCTTGTAGAACAGGGTGATCAAGGTGGTGCTGATCAGCAAGATGCCGCTCATGAGCCACAGAGCGCGGGGGCCCAGGTCGTGTCCGGCCACCATGAATCGGTCGAACGGCGCAAAGGCCAGCTCACCCAGCAGCACCGCGTCCACATCCAGGTGCACGTTGCCCGCGTAGCGGGTGATCAGGATGATGCCCAGCGAGAAGAGCGCCGGAAAAACCAGGCCCATGGCCGCGTCTTCCTTGAGCAGGCGGGTGGTGGTGATGACCTCGACCAGCGCCACGGTCAGCACCCCGGTGGCGGCGGCTCCGACCACCAGCCAGGGCGAAGTCAGGTCGCCGGTCAGGAAAAAGGCGATCACGATGCCGGGCAGGATGGCGTGGCTGATGGCGTCGGACAGCATGCTCAAACGGCGCAGCATCAGGAAGGTGCCCACCAGGGCGCAGGCGGCCGAAGTCACCACGGCGATGCCCAGGATGGACCACATGGAAGCGTTCATGCCGGCTCTCCTCCCTCGGCCAGGGTGCCGTGCACCAGATGTCGGCCCCGATCCACACCCTCGGGGGTCAGGCGCCAGCGGCCGTCCGGCTCCAGGGCGGTCAACCCCTGCCGGGCAAGCTCGGCCAGACCCTTGTCCACCGCCTCGCCCGACCGCATGGCCACCAGAACGGGCACTTCGTGAGGGGCTTCGGCCGGTTCAGGATGCTGATCGGCCAGACGATACAGATCGGCCAGGATGCTGTCCGAGGCGACCTGCTTGCGCTGACTCAGGGTGCGCAACCAGCCGGCCACCACGCCGCGACGGGGGGCAAAAAGCAGGGACAGCACGGTGATCAGGGTGATGGCCATGATGATGGTCGGACCGGTGGGCAGACGGGGAATCAAGCTGGAAACCAGGGCTCCGATCAGCCCGCTCAGGGCGCCGAAGAAGCCGGCCAGGGCCACCAGGACGCCCAGACGATCGGTCCATTGACGAGCAGCGGCCGCGGGGGTGACGATCATGGCGCTCATCAGCACCACGCCCACCGTTTGCAGCCCGATGACGATGGCGATCACCAGCAAGGTGGTGAGCCCCACATTCAGACCCTTGACCGGCAGACCCAGGGCGCCGGCAAACTCGGGGTCGAAACTCAGGAGCTTGAATTCTTTCCAGAGCAGCATCAGGACGATCAGCACGGCCAGGCCCAGTCCGGCCATGGTCACCAGATCTTCGCCCACCAGGGTGGCGGCCTGCCCGAACAGGAAGTGGTCCAGTCCGGCCATGCCTTCACCGGCCGTGCGCTGAATCACGGACAGCAGCACCATGCCCAGCCCAAAAAAGGTGGAGAGCATGAGGCCCAGGGCCGTGTCCATCTTGATGCGGGTGGTGCGCACCACCAGCAACACCAGCAGCGAGGCCACCCAGCCGGAAAGCGCGGCGCCAATCACCAGGATGAGCGGGGTCTTGCTGCCGGTGACCATGAAGGCCAGGACAATGCCGGGCAGGGCGGCGTGGCTCACCGCATCGCCCAGCAGGCTCTGCCGACGCAGCACGGCAAACGCCCCCAGCGCCCCGGCCACCAGACCCAGGGTGGCCGAGCCCAGCGCCACGGTGCGCAGGGTGTAGTCGGTCATGAATTCAAGAATACCGCTCATGGCCTGATCCGCCCCAGTCCGCGCAGATCCTCGTCGATGTCATTCTCGGGCTCTCGCCGGGTCCGGCCCTCCAGGAACTCCACCCGTCCGCCGTAGGCCAGCCGCAAGTTCTCCTGATTGAACACCGCATTGACCGGCCCGCAGGCAATGCGCCGCACGTTCAGCAAGGTGATCCAGTCGAAATATTCCTTCACCGTCTGCAGATCGTGGTGCACCACCACCACGGTGCGGCCCAGTGCGCGCAGCTCCTTCAACAGGTCGACGATGGCCCGTTCGGTCCGGGCATCCACCCCCTGGAAGGGCTCGTCCATGAAGTAGATCTGGGCGTCCTGCACCAGGGCCCGCGCCAGGAACACCCGCTGTTGCTGTCCGCCTGAAAGCTGGCTGATCTGGCGGTCGGCAAACTCGTTCATGCCCACCTTTTCCAGGGCCTCGGCCGCTAGCTTGCGCTCGTTGGCGCCGGGCCGCTTGAACCAGCTGAGGGCGCCGTACCGGCCCATCATCACCACGTCGCGCACGGTGGTGGGAAAATCCCAGTCCACGCTGCCGCGCTGGGGCACGTAACCCACCAGGTGGCGCTGCTGGGCGTAGGGCTTGCCCAGGATCTGCACCCGACCGGCCGCGGTGGGCACCAGTCCCAGGATGGCCTTGATCATGGTGGTCTTGCCGGCGCCGTTGGGACCCATGACAGCCATCAGCTTGCCGGCGGGAACTTCCAGATCGATGTCCCACAGCACGGGCCGATGATGGTAGGCCACGGTCAAGTCGGTGACCCGGACGGCCAGCTTGTCGGTGGTGGCAGTCTCACTCATGATGGCCCGTGCTTTCTCCCCGCAGGGCGGCCGTGATGGTGTCGACATTGTACCGGACCATGCCGATGTAGGTGCCCGCCGGGGTGTCCGCGTTGCCCAGGGCGTCGCTGAAGATTTCGCCGCCGATCACCACCTCGAAACCCCGGGACTTGACCGCTTCCTTCACCGCGTTGACCGCCCGCGGCGACACGGACGACTCGATGAAGATGGCGGGGATCTTCTGCTCGGCAATGTGCGCGGCCAGTTCCTGAACATCGCGGGTGCCGGCCTCGGTGGCGGTGCTGATGCCCTGCAGTCCGCGCACCTCCAGGCCATAGGCCCGTCCCAGATAATTGAAGGCGTCGTGGGCGGTGATCATGACCCGCTGCTGGGGCGGGATGGTTTCCAGCTGCCGGGTCACATAGACGTTCAGCTCGGCCAGCTGGGCGGTGTACTCGGCCCCCCGTTCGCGATAGTCATCCGCATGGGTGGGATCCTTCTCGGACAGGATCTTGACCACCGCGGGGATGGCCTGGCTCCAAAGCCCCACGTCAAACCAGATGTGGGGATCGTGGGAGCGCTGGAAGGCATCGGGGGAAATGAGACGCGCCGGATCCACGGCTTCGCCCACCGCCAGCACGGGCTTGGTCCGTCCCAGCTGCTCGATGACCTCGCCCATCTTGGCCTCGAGGTGCAGCCCGTTGTAGAAGATGATGTCGGCACTGCGCAGCCGCTCCACGTCGCGGGCGCTGGCCTTGTACAGGTGGGGGTCGATGCCCGGGCCCATCAGGGCTTGCACCTGCACGCGGTCGCCGCCCACATTGGCCACCATGTCGGCCACCTGGCCGGTGGTGGTCACGATGTTGAGCGGGGCGTTGGGGTCGGCGGCCTTGTCTGTGCCTTCGTTGGCTCCGCAGCCGGCCAGGAGCAGGGCGAAAATCACCACGGCTGCACTCTTGATCATCCCTGACATGACATCCTCCGGGGTATCGGTTCCACTTTCCCTCCAGTGTGACATGGACCTGGGGGAAGCACAACGGCTCGGGTGAATATAGTGCAACTTTGCCCATTCTGGCGCGTCTTGGATTTACCCCCGGACAAAAAAAGGATGTCCCATGAACCGACTCCTCCTGCCAGTTTTCCTCCTGCTGATCGTTTCCGGCGTGGCCTGGTCAGGGCCTCTGATCGTGGAGAATCCGCAACACCCGAGGGACGGGGCCTGTGAGATCGCCCTGAAGGAGATCTGGCGCCACGGCGGAGAAGACAGCGAGCTGTTTTTCGGCAATGTGCTCCAGGTCATCCCGGCGGGCCAGGGTGGTGCCTACGTGCTGGATTCCCAGCTGCTCAAGGTGTTCCACCTGGACGCTCAGGGGCAATTGATCGGCACCCTGGGTGGGCAGGGTGAAGGGCCCGGCGAAATCAACAATGTCAACAGCATCATGAACCTGCCGGACGGCAACCTGGGCATGGGACAGGTCTTGCCCGGAGTGGTGGCCTGCCTGCAACCGGACGGAACGCCGGCGGGGAAAATCCACATCCATGACCGCGAAGATGCAGGGAGCACCTTTGTCCTTTTCATGGATGGCTGGGCTCAGGGTGAGAATCTGCTGGCCATCGCCATGCGCTGGCGCATGCCTGGAGCCTCCACCATGGTCCAGGACATGTACCTGCGCTCGTACGATCTGCAAGGGCAGCCCCTGGTCGACTTTCTTCACAAGAAAACCGAGTTCAATCTGGCCGATTTCGTCTTCACCGAGAAAGGCTATGATTTCGTCTGGACTCGTTGTGGAGTTCTTCCGGGAGGACAGGCTGTATTTGTGCCCGAACGCGACGCCTACGCCATCCACGTGGCGCGGCCGGATGGACAGCTGGAGCGGATCATCAAAAAGGAGGAAGAGCCCTGGCGCCGTGATGCCCACCAGAAAGAGGAGGCCCGCCTGAGCCATGCCGCGGTGGCTTCCCACTATGGACGCGAGGTACGGGGTGTGGAGGCTGAAAAAACCGATCCCGCGGTGACGGCCTTGACCGTTCTGGAAGATGGCCGCCTCTGGGTACGATCCAGCCAGGGAGACAGGGCGCGTGAGCCCGGCTTGCTGACGACCCTTGATGAATTTGACCCCGAGGGCCTTTTCATTCGCACCCTCAAGCTGCGGGGACCCGGCGATCCCGCCCAGGACGCCATTCATATCCTGTCAGGCAGCAGGCTGGTCCTGGTCACCGGAGCAGCCCAGGCCTATCGCCGCGAACAGAACACCGAGCGGGCCGATTCTCAGGACGATGAAAAGCCGGTGGAAGTCATCTGTTACCAGTTGGTTGCGCGTTAGCCCAGCATTTTCCAACCGGTTGGAAAGTTTTTCAGGGCCATGCGTGAGGAAATCTGGTTTAGTACTCTTTCTGGAGGGAGCAGATCGAGCCGCTTACTGGGAACATGGGTGTTTGATTTGAAATTCCACAAGATACCGGGCTCCGTGCTGATCTTGATTGTCTGCGCGGGATACACCCAAATCCTGAACACCTTCTGGTTCCATGACGACTGGGTCTTCCTGGCCAATGCCGCCGGAATTGAGCCTCGTGGGGGAGGGCTGGCCCGATGGATTTCGTATGTGGGTTACTGGAAGCTGTTTTGGCCTGCTTTCGGCCTGGAGAGCGTTTTCTGGGGAGTGACCCGGTTCCTGCTCCATGTCCTTTCTTCTCTTCTTGTGATGATGATTGGGCGGCAGGTTGGCCTTTCCCGGGTGGGGCAGCTGTTGTCGGGTTTTATTTTTGCCTCGGGAGCGGTGGCCTTTGAAAGCTTGTACTGGGGCACCGGAGCGATCGAACTCCTGGGTGGTTTTTTCAGCCTGCTGGCCCTCTGGCTCTGGTTGACTGGAAGAGGATTTCAGTATCTGGCCCTGGTGGCCGCCATGCTGGCCATATTGAGCAAGGAATCCAGCCTGTTTCTCCCTGCTTTCTTTGCCCTCCATTTGATGAAATCTCAAAGAAGGGATCCGCTCAAAATCCTGGGAATTGCCACGGTCGTCCTTTTCGCGGTGCTGGCCATTTTCGCCCTCCGAAATGATTTCGGGTCCTCGGCCGAATATGCTCTGACTCTGCAGGCCATTCCCCGCAACATGCTGGCTCTGGGGTTCTGGCTCGTGGCGCCACCTCCGTTTCAGAGGGGCCTGGAATGGACGCAAGCCTGGCCCCTGATGGTGGGGGCGCTGGTGTGGATCAGCTGGATCATTCTGGCCCTCAAGGAGGCCAGGGCGGGAAGGTGGACCATACCCGTGGTCCTTCTGATGACAGGGATCAGCATGGGGCCGGCGGCCCTGTTGAGCACGCACGTTTTACCTCGCTATGATTATCTCCCCACCGCTGGGCTGGCGTTCACCATCGGGTGGGTTCTGGATCGCCGCCTACGGTGGGTTTCGGCAAGAAGAGAGATCCTGGTCGCCGCCGTGTTCGCGATTCTGGTGGGGGTTTCCACCTACTACCGGGTGCACGTCACCTTCACCAACGGCAGACCTGTGCACCGCCTGGTGGTGAAGGAGCAAACTTCACAGCGGGTGTGCCAGGGACTGGAGAAGCTGGATCTGAACCCGAATGATCGTCTGGTTTTCTTTATCGAACCCAGCACCCACCCCGAGGAGCTGAAGCATTTGCAGGATTCCGTGGGAGGAACCCTGGGCCCCCGCCTGATCCTGGGACCGAACATCAAGGTGACCTGGAGCCATGAAATCACCCCGGAAGACATCGGGGCCTGGATCATTTCCGTCGATGGCCTGGATCTGGAACTCCTGGGGAAATACAACCCCCGGAGATAGCGGGGCAATCGCCACAGGGATCTTGCCAGTGGGAGGCATGGATTTTCCAACGGGTTGGAAAATTTTACAGACCCATCCGTAAGGAAATCTGGTCGAGATACCCCCACGGCGGGTTGCCCTCAGTCTGCCTCCAACCTGTACCCATCGCTCAGGGTCATCATGAAGGCCACGATGTCGTCCATCTCGTTGTTGGTCAGGCCCAGGTTGCCCAGCTCTTCCTTGTTCACCGTGGCGGGGAATTCGGCGGGGGCCCAGGGACCCACGTCGCGCGAGTTGTAGAAAGCCACCACCTCGAACAGGGTCTTGAAGTAGCCGTTGTGCATGTAGGGCGGGGTAACGCCCACGTTGCGCAGCGAAGGCACGCGGAACAGACCATCCAGTTCGGGGTCATCCAGCGTTTTACCCAGCCCGCGATCTTTCCAGTCCCAGCCCTCGGGGTTCAAGGCCTTGTCCATGGTGTAGAAAGGCAGCTCGGGATTGCGGGGCACACCCAGGTTGTCGTAGGTGAAATCTGTCAGCTGGGGCAGGGCGCCGTCTTCCTGGATGGTGTGGGGATGGCAGGCGGCGCAGTTGCCCTTGTTCTCGTCCACAAACAAATCCAGCCCGCGCATTTCCTGCGCCGTCAGCTCCACCTTGCCCTGCAAGTAAAAATCGTACTTGCTGTCGAAGGGGTGGAAAAGCTCAGTCCGCTGGAAGGCGGCCAGCGCGCGCGCCATGTTGCGGAAAGCCTGGCCGTCGTCCTTCAGGGCGTCGGGTCCGTAGACCTGACGGAACTGATCGGCATAGGGCAGCTTGCGCAGCTGATTGGCGATGTAGGCCGTGTCGGTCACCGCCATTTCGAGGGGATTGAACGGGGGGCCCTGGGCCTGCTCTTCCAGTGAGTTCACCCGGCCATCCCAGAACAGACCGCCCACCCATACGCTGTCCTGGTCGTCGTAGCTCAAGGGGGGTATGAAGCTCGCGTATGTCAGCATCATGTCGTTGCGGTTGCCGAACCGGTCGCGGTGCACACCCCGGGAAACGGGCAGGCCGTGTTCGGGGTCGGCGAAGGCCAGGTCCGGGTGGTGGCAGTCGATGCAGCCCTGACCCGGGGGATCGGAAAGGGAGGTCTCGGCAAACAGGGTTTCGCCCAGGTCCTGTTCCCGTTTTTGGAGGTCGTGGTCACGGCTCTGGCTCCCACCCAGAGCAAGGTGGGGGAGAATCAAAAAACCCGTCAACAGGGTAAACAACTGCAAAATTCTGCGCATCCGTCCGTTCCTCCGGGTCGTTGCTCCGTCCATTCGGCCCTCTTTCGCCCAATTATGCCCTTTTAGGTCCCTGATGAAAAGAGTCATTTTTTTGCACCCCACCCCCTTGACATCGGGGTTTAAACGACTTTATCATTCTCCCCTGCTCGTGCTCTAGGCACGAACTGCTATTCCTGCCGTCCCCAAGCCCTGGACCCCCCGGAACAGAAGCGTAAGGCGGCTTCGCAGTGTGTTCACAGACTCGGGGGGCTTATGGGTTGCACAAGGGAAAACACCTTCTGATTGATTGTAGCGGGGTACCCCGCGAACTCTGTCTTGATGATCAAAGGCTTCTGGAAGCCATGGCTCGTGCTGCCACGGAATGTGGTGCTACGGTCATTTCCCAGATCAGGTATCGCTTCGGAAGCGATTCGCCGCCGGGCTGTACGGCCATCGTCATGCTGGACGAAAGCCACTGCTCCGTGCACACGTACGCCGATCTGGGTCTCATGGCTCTGGATGTGTTTACCTGTGGGAACACCAACCCGGAGGATGTCTGGGCCAAGCTGGCTCAGGAGCTTTCCCTGACCGACGCGCAGGTGAAGATGGTGGAGCGTTTCACTCCTACGGAGGTTCTGGAATGGTAGTCCGCGACGATGATTTCCTGGAAGACGAGTACCGGGACAACCGCCCGGCCAAGGGTCGCAAGTCCGGGCGCAAGCAGCCCGATATGCGGCACGAGTCTCAGGAAGACTTCGGTTTGACGCGCCGTTCGCGGTCCTATGCTCAGGATGATGACGAGGGGTTCCTCGAAGATTTCGATGAGGACGATCTCGTGGACGATGATGACCTGGACCTGGATGACGATGAGGATGCCGATTTCGACGATGACGATGATGACCTGGTGGATTTCGAGGATGACGAGGACTATTGAGCGCCCGTTGGCACGATAATCCGGGGGCTTTCGGGGGCATTGAGGACCACTGTGATCCTGGCACCGCCAGGTTTGCCGTGTTGCCCATTGCCTACGATGGCACCAGCACCTGGTTGAAGGGTGCGGACCGTGGTCCGGAGGCCATCCTGGAAGCCTCGGCCAACATGGAACTGTACGACATAGAGACCGACAGCGAGCCCTGGCTGTCGGGGATTGTGACCGCGGCTGCCCTGACCGGGTTCGCGACTCCTGAGGACATGGTGGCCGCGGTCAAGGGCACCGCCGAAGAGCTCATCGACGCGGGCAAGACCGTGATCGGGCTGGGGGGCGAACATTCGGTGAGCATCGGGCTGATCCAGGCCCATGCGCGCCGATATCCGGGATTGAACGTCCTGCAGTTCGATGCCCACGCCGACAGCAGGGACCAGTACCTGGGGTCGTCCAACAACCATGCCTGCGTCATGGCCCGGGTGGCCGAGATTTGCCCGTTCGTGCAGGTGGGCATCCGCAGCATGGATGCCGCCGAGAAGGCCAACATCAACCAGGACCGCGTGTTCTTCGGTCACGAATTCACGGCCGATGATGCGCAGGTTCAGGCCATCGTGGATCAGCTGAATGATCCTGTTTACCTGACCATCGATCTCGATGTGCTGGATCCCTCGGAAATGCCGTCCACCGGGACGCCCGAGCCCGGGGGAATGCGGTACCTGCAGATGATCAAGGTGATCCGGGCGGTGTGTGCCGCCCGCAAGGTGGTGGGCTTCGATGTGGTCGAGCTGTTGCCTCGGCCCGAGAACAAGGCCCCCGATTTCCTCGCCGCCCGTCTGGTTTACCAGATCATGGCCTACCTGGGTTGAAAGCCCACGCGTCCCTTTGAAGGAGACCCCATTGCAAAAGAGCGATTTCCTGCACCAGACGGTGCGTCACGTCGATGTGACCAGCTTCGACGCCCGGCCCATCATCGACAGCTACCGCAAGATGGCCTTTTCCAGCCGTGACCTGGCCAATGCCACGGACATCGTCAACCGCATGATGGCCGACACCGACTGCGCCGTGATCCTGACCCTGGCCGGCTCGCTGTGCAGTGCCGGTTTGAAGGACGCCATCGTGCTGATGATCGAGAACAACATGGTCGACGCGGTGGTGTCCACGGGCGCCAACATCGTGGATCAGGACTTCTTCGAGGGGCTGGGCTTTCGGCATTACCAGGGCTCCAGCATGGTCAATGACCACGATCTGCGCGAGCTGGGCATCGACCGCATCTACGACACCTACATCGACGAGGAAGAGCTGCGGGTTTGCGACATGACCGTGGGCGAGATCGCCGACACCTTGCCGGCCCGACCCCACAGCAGCCGCGAGTTCATCCACGCCATGGGTGCCCACCTGGACAGCAAGGGTTTGAAGGCCGACCACTCCATCGTCCACGCGGCCTTCCGCAAGGGTGTGCCCATCTTCTGCCCGGCGTTCAGCGACTGTTCGGCGGGTTTCGGTATGAACCACCATCAGTGGCAGCGCAAGGAATACCTGACCATCGATTCGGTGGCCGATTTCCGCGAGCTGACCCAGATCAAGCTGCAGGTGGAGGACACGGGCATTTTCATGCTGGGCGGCGGCGTGCCCAAGAACTTCACCCAGGATGTGGTGGTGGCCACCGATATCCTGGGCGAGGAA
>JAZBOO010000117.1:0-5814 GCA_036351155.1 Candidatus Krumholzibacteriia bacterium
AACCAGACCCTGAAGGAAACTGCCGGCGAGGTTGCCTATCCCTGGATCGAATCTCAGCCCACCCGTGGGCAGTGGTTCCGCAACTTTGGAACTGCGGCCAGCGTGGGCCTGGCGGCTGTTCTGACCCTGGGTGTCATCATGGGCCCCGATCCCTCCTTCACGCCCGGAGCCTCCACGGCTGCGGCCCGTGTCGGGGAACAGCCCGTGGCTTCCCTGTCGGATCGCCTTCCCCTCGAGAGTCCTTTCCAGGTGAACACGGCCGCTGGCCGCACGGTGTCGTCGGTTTCTCCTTTCCGACCCACCAGCACCCGAAGCCGCATCCTGGACCGGGGCTGGTCCGGACAGGATCTCGAGGATCTGCGCACCATCCAGAATTTGCGTCAGGACAATGAAAAGCTGCGGCGAATGCTGGTCCAGAGCACCCGTCAACTGCAATTGATGCGTGCCCAGCTTGACACGACCAAGGACAATGCCCTAGATCTACCTGGAGAGAGTCGCTGATCCGAACGTCGGTCTTCCCTTTCGGTTCCGACTCCATGAACTCAGGGCCTGGTTCTCTCTTGGTGTCCGATCCAGACAAAGGTGGCTGTCGTGCGTCTTTTCCGCCCTTTCCTGCTGGTCCTGCTCCTTCTGGTCATGGTTTCCGGATGCGGCTATGACGAGAACAAGGGAATTTTCATGGCCCCCGGGTCGTACAGTGACCTGGCGGTGGTGACTTCCAGCGATGCTCTGGCTCCCCTGGCGCAACGTTTCCTCGAAACCTTCAACACCACCAAGACCTTTGTCATCAAGGAAGAGCCCACCTTTCTCGTCGATGTCTTTCCGACGGCGAAGTGGGACCTGGCCAAGGGTTACAAGAATTCCCTGATTCTGGTCCGGATCGGTGACGGTGGACCGGTGGAGAAGATGGTCCGCAAGTCTCTGCCTTCCGAAACCTGGGATCGGCTGAAATCGGGAGCGGGGGGAGTGGTGAAGCTGAACGACCCCTGGGCCTCCTACCAGCTGGCCGTGGTGGTGGCTTCCCGGGACAGGAACAACCTGGGCAGTCTGCTGACCAAGAATCGCACCAAGATCCAGGAAATCTTTGCCGAATCGAGCCAGGAGCGGATCCTGCGCAGGAACCGCTTCGAGGGGTTGAACCTGCCGCTGATGGAAGATCACTGGCAGCGGTTTGGATTTTTCATGGAAGTTCCCCTGGACTTTGAACGCATCCAGTTTCTGCCCGATGGCTATCAGGGTATCGAGATGATGAAGAAAGGGCCCTCCCGCGGCCTCACCGTGACCTGGCGTCCCTCGGAGGATCCCGTGGGTGAACTGGCCGACATCGATGCTCTGGCAGCCATGCGCACCGAGCTCGGGGAAAGGATGCATCAGGAAGAAATGCACCCGGAAACGTTCCTCTGGTCCGCCGCCACCCTGGGGCAAGTGGAGTGCATGCGCCTGGAGGGTGCCTGGACGAGCCGCAAATTTGCCGGGGGTGGGGCCTTCTGGTGTTATTTTATCCCTGATCCGGACCGTCAGCGCCTGTACTGTTTGGATTTGCTGGTGTATGCCCCGGGTATGGACAAGATGAATTTCTTCCGGCATCTTGATGCGGTGGCTTCCACCTTCACCACCCATCGCCCTCAACCTTGATGAAGGACCCCATGCGGCTGCTGACCTCCCTGACCCCGTTGGTTCTCTTTCTTTTTCTCGCCGTGGCCCCGGCCACCAGCTGGTCGCAGGACCGCAGTGACACCGGGCGCAGCCGAGCCCAGCGGCCCAGGCCGGTGGAAAAAGTCCAGGCCGAGAAGCCTCTCCTGGCCCCCGCCCAAAGCGGCTGGCGGTTTGGTTTTTCGACCGGTTTACTGGGTGCAGGACGGGCTTTCCAGGTGGAAACTCTCAATGGCGTTTCGGTGCCCTGGGACCTCGGTAACGGGGCAGCTTTTCAGGCCTCGCGATACAATGCCACCTTCGACCAGAATCTGAGCCTGGGGCTGGAAGTCCACCGTGATATGGGAACTTACTGGAGCGCCAATGCCGCGGTCACCTATGCGCGGGTCGATCTGGGTGCCGAGGCTCTGGCTGGCCAGCAGGGGCTGGCTGTTCTTCTGGACCGGGTCGATGTGGTGCAGCTGGGCATCGGCGGCACCGTCCGCCTGGTGGCCCAACCCGATCACCCCTTTGCTTCCCTGGAGGCCGTTTATACCTCTCTGGGGGCCGGGAGGCTGGAGGGGCTGGATCAGTCGGGGCTGGGCTGGCGAGTGGGTCTGGGGTACCGTCATGTCCTGAATGACGACTGGGCCGCCCGTGTGCAAGGCCGGGTTTCCCGCCTCAGCTTCACGGCCGAGGATTTTCAGCCAGAGGTGGCTGTCCTGGATCCCCCGGGATTCGATATTGACGCTCAGGATCATCTGACTTTTTTTGAAATCATGCTCGTGGTTGAATTCCGCTGATATCATATGTCCATTATTGAGGACGAATAGCGCCCAAATCCCCTTTTTTCTTCACAATTCCGAGGGTTGGATCTATATTAACCGATTGTATTCAGTTGATTTGTCTTCCATGAAAAAGCAGGGGAAACTCCATGAGTAACGTGATTGCTGTTGTCAACCACAAGGGCGGAACCGGTAAAACCACCACGGCCATCAACCTGGCTGCCGGTCTGACCCGCTACAGTGATGTGACCAGCTCCTGCCTGGTGATCGATATGGATCCCCACGGCTGCGCCACCAGCACCTTGCTGGGGAAACTGGATGGTGAGCCCCCTGCCCGCAGTATTTTCGACGTCATGCGTCGCGCCATCACCCCGCAGGATGGTATTTCCTCCACGGTCTATGACGAGAACATCGACATTCTGCCGGCCAACCCGTCCCTGGAAAGCATGGCCAAGACCCAGATCAACGACCGCCTGGCCAAGATCGTGCAGGCCCTGTCCACTTCCTACGGGTGGATCATCATCGACACGCCCCCCAACCTGGGTGTGTTGACGCAGAATGCCCTGGTGGCGGCTGATTACGTGGTCATTCCCACCCAGTGCAGCGGTCTGGCAGTACCCACTCTGCATCAGCTGAAGACGGCCATCGAGCGCATCCAGGAGCGCCAGAACATCTGGCTGCAGGTCCTGGGTGTTCTTCTCACCCAGAAGGACGGGCGGACCCCCCTGCAGAAGAACGTCCGTCGGGAACTGGGGCAGGTTTTTCCCGCGGCCGATCTGTTCAAGACCATCATCACCACCAATATCAAAATCGAGGAAGCTCCGGCCAACTACCAGAGCATCTACGCCTATGATTCGGGGTGTCTGGGGGCTTCGCTGTACCGGGACTGGATCAAGAAGGAATTCCTGAAGAAGCACCTGCGCCTGGAGAAGAAAAAGGTCGAAATGCGCGAGGCTCTGGAGGCCAGCAAGGACCTGGGGACCGCCGAGGAATAACCGACGCCCCGTCAGGCCCTCACGAAAGGGTTCGTGGCCTTTTCACGACCCACAGTGGTGTCCGGACCATGACCACAGTAGACCACCGTTTCATCCGCGAGTGCGTAAATGCGCTCGCGGATGCTTTTTTCCAGGGTGGGGTAATCGCCGCCCGGAAGATCGGTGCGGCCC
Organism: Candidatus Krumholzibacteriia bacterium; assembly: GCA_036351155.1. Taxonomy (GTDB): domain Bacteria; phylum Krumholzibacteriota; class Krumholzibacteriia; order LZORAL124-64-63; family LZORAL124-64-63; genus LZORAL124-64-63. The sequence continues at coordinate 3,584 of JAZBOO010000117.1, forward strand.
ACCGAACCGGCGAAAAGGCAATCTCCGACCACGGCGGCACCGGAGAAGGTGAACATCACCTGCCCAGGAGAGTGTCCCGGAACATGGGTCACCAGGAGTTCATCTTCCCCAAATTTCAGGACCTGACCATCCTGGAGATCGGCCAAGACCAGGGGGAGCTTGGTGGAGGGAAAGCCGTAGGCCGCCTGGATGTGGTTCATGTTTTCGATCAGGGGCACGTCCTCGCGATGGCAGCGCAAGGGCAGGTCATGGACTTCCTGGATGGCCGCCGCTGCGCCCACATGGTCGAAGTGGCCATGGGTGGCCAGAAGGCCGACCAGAGGGCATCCCGAGTCCTCGACAAGCTGAAGGAGCCGTTCCGGTTCGTCGCCGGGGTCCACCAGGACCGCCACGGGTTCTGGGCCCTTGCTGGTCAGCAGGGCGGCGTTCATCTGCAGTGGTCCCACGGGAACGATCTGAACATTCCAGCTCATGTCTTGACGGCCTCCGGTGAAAAAGCACCGACCCCGTGATCGGGGCCGGTGCTTGAATATATCGGCGGTTGCCGACGTCCGCTAGTGGTCGAAGTAATCGCGACCCAGGTGGGTGATGACTTCCTCGCCCATCATCCAGCGCAAGGTGTTCTTCAGCTTGGTCTGCTGGATGAACAGGTCGTGCTCGGGATACAGACCCTCGGGGGTGACCGGGCTCTTGAAGTAGAAGCTCAGCCACTCCTGGATGCCTCCGGGCAGCCCGGCACGCAGGCCCAGGTCCAGCAGCAGGGCCAGATCCAGGACCAGGGGAGCGGCCAGGATGGAGTCACGGCAAAGGAAATCGACCTTGATCTGCATGGGCATTCCGCACCAGCCGAAGATATCGATGTTGTCCCAGCCTTCCTTGTTGTCCCCGCGCGGCGGGTAATAGTTGATCCGCACCTTGTGGTAGAGGTTGCTGTAGAGGTCCGGGTACTGCTCGGGCTGAAGGATCGTGTCGAGCACGCCGAGCTTGCTGACTTCCTTGCTCTTGAAGCTCTCCGGATCGTCCAGGACCTCGCCGTCACGGTTGCCGAGGATGTTCGTGCTGAACCAGCCGTTCATGCCGAGCAGCCGCGCCTTGAAGCCTGGCGCGAGAATGGTCTTCATGAGGGTCTGGCCGGTCTTGAAGTCCTTGCCCGCGATCGGCACGCCGCGCTCGAGGCTCAGCTCGATGATGGCCGGGACGTCCACGCTCAGGTTCGGCGCGCCGTTGGCGAAGGGGATGTTCTCCATCATCGCGGCCCAGGCGTAGATCTGGCTGGGCGAGATGTTGTCGTCGTTGTCCTTGAGGCCCTGCTCGAAGGAGGCCGCGGTCTGGTGGACGTCGACGAGTTCGCGGTAGGCCTCGGTGCTCGCACACCACACGATGACGACGCGGTAGAGGTCGTTCTCTTCCTTGAAACGACGGATGTCGGCGCGGAGCTGCTCCGCGAGATCCCACTTGGTTTCACCGGTCTTGACGTGGTTGACCTCGAGCTTCTTGACCCAGTCGTTGCTGAAGACGGCGGTCATCGGCTTGATCGCCGAGAGCTCGTCCTTGATCGGGTCGAGGTCCTCGTTCTTGAGTACACCCGCGCGCTTCGCGGCGGTGTAGGCGTCGTCGCTGATCGGGTCCCAGCCGCCGAAGACGATGTCGTCCATCGACGCGAGCGGCACGAAGTCCTTGATCAGGGGCTGGCGGTCGTCGGTCCGCTTGCCGAGACGGATGTGGCCCATCTGCGTGAGCGAGCCGATCGGCTTGGTGAGGCCCTTGCGGGCGGCGATGACGCCCGCGTAGAAGGTCGTGGCCACGGCACCCATGCCGGGCGTGAGAACGCCAAGACGGCCCTTGGCGGGGGCGATGTTGAGGGCATCGGACATGTCTGGACTCCGGGGGTCTCGGGAATGGGCTCTCCGTGTGGTCGCGCAAAGGTTAGGGGGACTGGTTGTTTCCAACGAGTGGATTTAGTGTTTCAATATCATAAGCAAGACTTATAGGATTTCGGAGGAGCCTCATGGCCGTCACCACCGCGCCGAGCCTCGCGCTCAACCTGCATCTCCAGCACCTGAACTACCTGCGGTGCGTGGCGTCCAGCCCGACGTTGTCGGCAGCCGCAGCCGCGCTGAACGTGAGTCAGCCGGCACTGTCGCAAGCTCTCGACGAGATCGAACGGCGCCTCGGCCTGACGCTGTTCGAGCGGGTGGGTCGCCGCCGCGTCCTGAACCAGGACGGTGAGG
>JAZBOO010000118.1:0-10574 GCA_036351155.1 Candidatus Krumholzibacteriia bacterium
CACTCCCATGACCCGCTTGAAAAACGGGGAGTTCAAGATCACCCTGGACCTGGAAACGGGGTCCGAGTACACCTTTCGCTACCTGATCGAAGGTGAAGTGTGGGAAAACGACTGGGAAGCCGATAAATACGTGCCCAGTGGCATTGAGGGTCAGGACAACAGCGTGGTGGTGGTTTAATCCTCAAGAAAACCTTATAAACACTTAAGTAAAACACCTGCGTGTCGATAAAGTGCCTGGTTTCAATGCCAGGCATTTTTTTATGGAGGGGTGAGGATGAGTTTACGAAACCGGATTCTGTTGCCCGTCATGGTGGCCATCCTGGTCGCCGGCATCGCCACATTCGTGGGTGTTTCCTTCGAAATCAAGCACATGGTAGATGACGAGGTGGCCCTGAAAGAAGAAGCCACCCAGACGGCCGTTGATGACGCCGTGGACGGCAAAATCCACGAATACGAGGCCTTCCTGGCCGCTACCGGGAACCGGGTGCGCCAGCAGGCGGCCTTGTTCTCGCGGCTGCCCGAAGTGCAAGACGCCTATCGTCTGGCCCACCAGGGCAATTTGCAAAACGAGTCGGATCCCCGGTGTCAGGCCGCCCGGGAGCAGTTGCGCGGCGCTCTGGCGGTCTATGCCGAAGGTTACAAGGCCCAGTCCGGAGCCGATGACTTTCGCTTGCACTTTCACCTGCCCTCGGGGCGCAGCCTGATCCGCCAGTGGCGTGATGGCTGGCAAACCAAGCGCGATGGCCAGAAGGTGGACATCAGCGACGATTTGACGGGATTCCGGCAAACCGTTGTCAAGGTCAATCGGGACGGCCAGGCAGTGCAAGGCATCGAGGCCGGTCGCGGGGGATTCGCCATCCGCGGAGTGGTCCCGGTGCAGGACACCGATGGCTCAGAGCTTGGTTCGGTGGAAGTCTTCAGCGATTTCAACCCCCTCTTGAACCAGCTGAAAAGCAACGACAAGATGGAGTTCGCCCTGTACATGGACGCCAGGCTCCTGGAAACCACCACCAAGCTTCAGGACCCCAAAAAGTATCCGGTCCTGGACAAGAAGTTCGTGTTTGTGGCCGCAACCAATCCCGAGATGGTGCAGCAGGTGACCACCGTGGACATCCTGACCCGGGGTCAGCAAGAGCGTACCATCCATACTGCGGACAACACCAAGGTGGCGCTCTGGCCGGTGAAGGATTTTTCAGGAATCCCCATAGGCGTCCTGGTCATGACCCGGGACATCACCGAGGAGAACGCAGCACTGGCCCAGATCCAGCAGGACGGTCGCAAACAGCTGGACCGCACCATGGTCATGGTCGGAGTGGCCACCTTTCTGGCCGTCGTGATCATTGGCGCTCTCATGTTCGGCATTGTGCGGCGCATCAACCAGACCCTCGAGCGACTCATCATCGATCTTTCCGCCGGGGCCTCCCACATCACGCAGGCATCCGAACAGGTGGCCGGATCCAGCACTCAGCTGGCCGAAAGTTCAAGCACGGCAGCGGCCAACCTGGAAGAAACCTCGGCGGCCCTGGCGCAGATGGCCGCCAGGACCAACCAGAACAGCGAAACCGCCGAACAGGCCAACAGCCTGGCCGAAAGTGCCAGACGTGAGACCGACACCGGCACCGAGGCCATGAAGCGCATGAACGAGAGCATCGACCGCATCAAGAGCTCCAGTGACCAGACGGCCAAAATTCTGAAAACCATCGATGAGATCGCTTTTCAGACCAACCTGCTGGCCTTGAATGCCGCCGTCGAGGCCGCCCGAGCTGGTGACGCGGGCAAGGGCTTCGCCGTGGTGGCCGAAGAGGTTCGTAACCTGGCGGGCCGCAGTGCGGAAGCAGCGCGGGACACAGCCATCCTGATCCAGGAGGCGCAGAACAACGCCGACCAGGGAGTCCAGGTCAACCGCGAGGTGGCGGAAATTCTGGGCCGTGTGGACGAAGCGGTCACCGGTGCGGCCGGCCTCATGTCCGAGGTCAACACTGCCAGCACCGAGCAATCCCACGGTATCAACGAGATCACCAGGGCGGTGGACTCGATGGATGCCGTCACCCAGGGCAACGCCGCCAGTAGCGAGGAAATTGCCTCGGCGGGTGAGGAACTGAGTGCTCAGGCCAACGATTTGAATCAGATGGTGACCATACTGGAAGAACTGGTGACCGGTCGCCAAGGCGGAGCCTATCAGCGGCCCACGGCGATGTTTTCCTCGCCGGCTCCGCGGCCGGCCAGGATTTCCCCCACCGCCCCGAGCGCCGACGAGGTGATTCCTTTTTCCGAAGAAGACGAGAAAATCCTGCTCTGATGCCGGTTTCCAATCCCCCGGCAACTCCCTCTTGGCCTTCGGGCCAAGGGGGTTTTATTATGCGATCCACCCATACGCCCGTTCCACCACCTTGACCCGAGGCCAGTGCCGTGAAATTTCAGCGCCAACCCCTGCGCCAGGCCATCCAGAAGGAAATCCTGACTCGTATTGTCACCGGCAGCTTGCCGGCCGGCCAGCGGATCAACGAAACTCATCTGGCCGATGACCTGGGCCTCAGCCGCACGCCGCTGCGCGAAGCCATGCTGTCCATGGCCGCGGCGGGCCACCTGCAAGCCGACATGGGCAAGGGGTTCCTGGTGCCCGCCCTGGTCCAGGGGGAGATGGAAGAGTTGACCGAGATCCTGGCCTTGCTTCAGCCCCAGGCCCTGGGCCACGCCATGCCCCTCGAACCGGCCAACCTCGTGGAACTGAGCAATCACCTGAACCGGACCCGGATGTCCCTGCAGAGGCAGGGCGAGGGTCCGGCAGCAGGCCAGGCCCTGGCCACCCTGGTGATCAGCTGGAATGCGTCACTGCTGGGCAATGGTGATGGCGGTCATCTGGCCGGCGACATCCACCGGCTGGAAAATCTGGCCGCCCGGTACTGGTACCAGGCCGGGGTCAAGGGAATGCCCCAGGGTGAACTCCTGGCTTCGCTCCAGGGACTGTACGAGGTGATCAGGGAGGGCCAGAAGGATCGCGCCTGCCAGGTCTGGGGCGACCACATTGCCCACTTTGGCACCGAGGCCGCCGTCCGGGCGGTCAGCTGATCTCGTTCCCGCCACCCCGGCCTACTTGCCCGGAGGAGTGAAATGGTGGCGGACATAGTCATGCCCCCCCTCGGCGTTCATGAAATGTCCCTCCAGCTGGGCCTCGTAAACCCGGTCGAGAATTTCCTTGAGATGCGGTCCAGCCGGCCATCCCAGCTGGAGCAGATCCCGGCCCTGGACCAGGGCCTCGGGCTGGGCATCCATGACCGACAGGCGATGGGCTTTTTCGCTCAGCCAGGGCCCGGCGGGAAAGGGATCCGGTCCCAGGGGAGGACGACCCAGCGCATCGGCCCGGGCCACGCGTAGCAGGCGATCGATGCGGCCCACCCGCTTGGCCAGCCTGCGCACCGCGGCATCCGAAGCGTCGGCCTTCGCCAGCTGGGACGGGATCATGTGCTCCGCCACCAGAGGCAGCACCTGCAGCACCAGCTTGCGCTGGTTGGTCAGACGGGCCAGGAAACGCTCGGCCACCTCCACTCCTGCCTTCTCGTGCCCCAGCGCGCGCAGCCGACCTTCGGATTCCACTCGGGTGCACAAAGGCTTTCCCAGATCGTGGCAAAGCACCGCCAGCCCCACCACCAGGTCCTCTTGGGGATCACCGGTGCGTTCGGCGGCGAAGGCGTCCAGGCAGTGGCCGGTATGAGTCCAGACATCGCCCTCGGGATGGTGCCGGGGATCCTGGGGACATCCCACCGTGGCCTCGAGCTCGGGAAAGAACCGCAGCCAGGTGGTGTCGCGCAGAAAGCGCAGACCGCGGCCAGGCTCCTCCCCTTGCAAGATCAGTTTTTTCCACTCCTCGAAAACGCGCTCGGCAGGCAGATCTTCGAAGCCGATCCGCCGGCATTCGGCCAGGGTGCACGGCACCACATCCAGCAGAAAGCGTGCGACAAACTGCATGCCCCGCAGCACCCGCAGAGGATCCTCACCGAAGGCGGGGCTGGTGTGGCGCAGCAGTCGGTGGCCGAGATCGGAAAGGCCGCCGAAAGGGTCGGCCACCTCGTCCTGCAAGGGGTCGAAATAGATGGCGTTGATGGTGAAGTCCCGGCGGGCGGCGGCCTCGGCCAGGGAAAGATCGGGATCCGCCGTCACGTCGAATTCGCGATGCCCTCGACCCGACTTGCTTTCCCGGCGCGGCAAGCCCACGTCGATGGGGGCCTCGCGCAACTTGAGGATGCCAAACGATTCCCCCACCAGATCCAGAGCGAACACGGCGCCCAGGGCCGCGCGCAGGTCGGGACCAGGCAGCCCGAACACCTCGAGGTCGAGATCTCTCTGGCCGTGACCCAGCACCCCGTCGCGCACAGTCCCGCCCACCAGCCAGGCACGTCCCCCGGCTTCGGCCACCAGGCGACACACGCGCAGCAGGATCTCACGATGACCGGTCTCGATACGGCTCAGATCTGGCTTGCCCACCTTGGCCATGGCGCATCCTTTACACGGCGGGTTTCCCTGGTGATATTGGATCCTTCTTCATGTTATAGACAGCCTCGAAAAAAGGAAACCCCTTTGCCCACCGGCTCTCAGCCCGCAGTTCCCCGTGCGCCCGAGTCACCCCGTGACAACATGGGGCGGGCCATGGCCTGGATGGTGCTGTCGGGGCTGAGTTTTGCCCTCATGGGTGCCATGGTGAAGTATTCGGGGGACGTGGGCCTGCACGCCAAGGTTTTCTTCCGGAACCTGGTGACCCTGGGCATCACCTCGGCCATGGCGATCCGGCTGGGCGAAAACCCCCTGTCCCGCAGCCCCTTCTGGGGACGCATGTTGCTGCGGTCGTTTTCCGGACTGGCCGGAGTTTTTCTGTACTTCCTGGCCATCGGCCACCTGAACCTGGCCGATGCCAGCCTGCTGAACAAGACCTCGCCATTTTTCGTCACCCTGTTTGCGGTCATTTTCCTGGGGGAAACGCTGAACCGGGGCCTGGTGACGGCTCTGGTGATCGCCTTTCTGGGCGCCCTGCTCATCATCAAGCCCAGCTTCGATGTATCGGCCCTGCCCGCCCTGGCCGGCTTCGGTTCGGGCATGTTCGCAGGGCTGGCTTACACCCTGGTGCGCGCCATGAAGGACCAGGTGAGCCCCAACCGGATCATCTTCACGTTCTCCCTGGTGTCGACCCTGGCCACCGGACCCCTGCTCCTGCTGAACCCGGTGCACCCCACGGGCGGACAGTGGCTGGCTCTGGTGGGAACCGGTGTTTTCGCCGCCGGGGGTCAGTACGGGCTTACCTTCGCCTACCATCATGCGCGGGCTTCCCGCATCTCCATTTTCACCTATCTGCATGTTCTTTTTGCTCTGATCGTGGGGTTCGCCCTCTGGAATGAGCGGCCTGATCTGGCCAGTGTGGTGGGAGGTGTCCTGATCGTGGTCGCGGCGGTGATTTCCCGGAGAAATCAGTAAACCCACGCCGAATTCCGCCGATCAAATGCCCAGAACACCGGGAAAAACTATCCCGCATCGTTATGGCATTTACGGAGGAATTCCATGTCCACGCGGCTGCTGATGAACTTAGCCCTCGCAACTGTCGCCCTTTTGCTGCTCGTCTCGGTAGGGGTGGTCGTGACCAACCTTGGCAACCGCGAAAGCCAGAACACCCAGGTCGACCTTGCCCTTCAGCAACAGGCCCTGATCCAGGATCTCAACCAGGAGACCGCCAACCTGGCTGCCGCCGACAACCTCCTGTCCGTCAACCAGGCCCGGGGACGGCTGGGCGACAAGGTCGTGGACTTCGACCAGGGACTGGCCGCACTGGTCAAGGGCGGAACCCTGGACCGCCATGACGGCACCATGATTCAGATTTCCCCCGTCAAGAACCAGGATGCCCGGGTGGCCCTGGAAGAGGCGGCTCGGTTGTGGATAGACACCGGACTGCCCCTGGCCGATCTGGCCGCCGGCGAGTACTCCATTTTCAGTGCCGCCGGTCAGCAAGCGGCCGCCAACCTGACCGACAACAGCCCTGCCCTGGCCAACCAGATGGGCATTGCCGCCGCCGCACTCCAGGTCAAGAATCAAAGTCAGTCCTCACGCGCCGGGCTGGCCCGCTATGCCGTGGTGGCCTGTGGTTTGCTGCTCGGTGGTTTGCTGATCGCCCGGTTCAAGCCGGTCAAGACCGAGGCCCCCGCGCCGGCCCACACCGCACCCCGCACAATGACCCGGCCCACCACTTCTGGTCCGGCGGGCACCCCGATTCCCGAGCCCACCGAATCCGCCGGACCGATGGAAGCCCCCGTCCAGACCCTGGACTGGAGTCGCCATTCCGGTCAGGCCTTCACCTCGCCGGTGGATTTCGACACGGTGAATGCCTCGGTAGATCAGATGTCGGTGGACATGAATACCATCGCCGGCAGCACGGACAAGATGCGGACGGCCATCGACTCGGTGGGACACGCCCTGCAGGGCATGCTCTACTCGCTGAACGAGATGGCCCAGGACACGGCCGAGGGTTACAAGATCGTGCGCGGCGCCAACAACGCCGCCAGCTACACCGCCAGCACGGCCAACGAACTGGCCGCCTCGGCCCGGGAGATGAGCCGCGTGGTGGCCCGGGTCACCCAGCTGGCCATGAAGACCAAGCAGGTGGCCGCCCAGATCGACGCCGAGGCCGTCAGCACCGGCACCACCGGTGAAAAATTCACCTCCGTGGTGGCCGCCGAGGTTCAGGGCCTCAGCCGTCAGACCAGCGCCGCCACCCAGGAAATCGAAACCACCGTGGCCGAGATCCTGGGCACTGCCCGGCAGTACGAGGAAGCCATCGGGCAGATCATCAAGAACATCAGTGCCATCAACAAGGTGTCCGAGAACCTGGGCGAGTTGATGTTGCATCCGCCCGCCGCGGGTGTGGCCGGTACGCCCCTGCCCATCCCCCAGGCGCATTCGCTCGGCCACCAGGCTGCCCCCGTGGCTCAGGCGGCGGCCCCTGCCGCCGCGATTCCTGCTCCGGCTCCGCCCGTGGCTGCCGAAACGCCGCCGGCGCCTGCTCCTGAACCGGCCCCGGCCCCGGCCCAGATCTTCCAGGACGATGTGGCGGCCGAACCCACGGTGACCGAGGTGGCCGAACAGACCAGCAGCGCCATCGAGAAAGCCGCCGACGAGGTGGCCGAGGAAGCCCCTGCAGCCCCTGAACCAGCCGGCAGCACAGGCAACGTGTTCATGCTCGGTGGCGGGCCGCGCAAGCCCCGCAAGGATCTGACGATTCCTCAGCCCAAGGCCGAGGAGCCCAAAGCAGAGGAGTCCCAGCCTGCGCCCGAGGAAGCGGCACCGGATGATGAGGGCACCAACATCTTCATGCTCAACAAGCCCAAGAAAGCCCCAGCAGCCGCACCGGAGCCGCCCAAGGCGGAAGAACCGGCCGCCGCACCGGAGCCGGAGCCCACGCCAGTAGCTGCCCCTGAAGCGGCAGAGCCGGTCGCCGAAGAAAAAGAGGAATCCGGCGGGAACATCTTCATGCTGAACAAGCCCAAGAAGGCGCCCGCCGCCGCACCGCCGGAAGCGCCCGCCGAAACGCCGGCCGCACCCGAGCCGCCCAAGGCGGAAACTCCGCCTGAACCGGAAACCGCACCTGCCGAGCCCGCCGCCGAGGAAGAGGACACCGGCAGCAATATCTTCATGCTGAACAAGCCCAAGAAGGCCCCCGCCGCCGCGCCTGCGGAAGCGCCTCCCGAGGCTTCCGCCGAGCCCGAGCCGCCTGCCTCCGAGGAGCCGGTGGCCGAGGAAGAGGAGCCCGTGACCGTGCCGGCGGACGACGAAAAACCCGCCGAGGACAAGGGCAGCAACGGGAATATCTTCATGCTCAACAAGCCGAAGAAATAACCGACCCAAAACCCGCCTCCTGGTTTATTCTGTTTCCCTGGAACAGAAAACCCGGAGGCTTGCATGAACCCTTCTGAATTCCGCCGTCATGGCCACGATGTGGTCGACTGGATCGCCGACTACCTGGAAAACGCCGAACAGTATCCCGTCATGTCCCCTTGTCAGCCGGGAGATATCCTGGCCCAGTTGCCGGAGCATCCTCCCGAGCACAGCGAGTCCATGGAATCCATCCTGGGTGATTTTCAGAAGATCATCCTGCCCGGGGTGACGCACTGGAATCACCCGCGTTTCTTCGCTTACTTCCCCGCCAACAACAGCGGTCCCTCCATCCTGGGTGAGATGCTGTCGGCCGGCCTGGGTGTCAACGCCATGCTGTGGCAAACCAGCCCGTCGGCCACCGAGCTGGAGGAGCGCGTCATGCAGTGGCTGGCCGAGCTCATCGGGCTGGAAGACCACCAGCCCGGCACCTGGCACGGCGTGATCCAGGACACGGCATCCACCGCCACGCTGTGTGCCCTGGTGTGCGCCCGGGAAAAGGCCACGGCCTTTGCCGTGAACGCCGCCGGTTGTGACGGCATGGGCGGCGCAGGCGCTCTGCGCGTTTACACCTCCAGCGAAGCCCACTCCTCGGTGACCAAGGGAGCCAAGGTGGCGGGCCTCGGTCGCGAGAACGTGGTGCTGATCAAGGTGGATGACGAGCTGAGGATGGACCCAGGCGACCTGGCTGCCCAGATCGAAACCGACCTGGCCACCGGCCTGATTCCCTGCTGCGTGGTGGCCACCGTGGGCACCACCGGGTCCACCGCCGTGGACCCCTTGCCCGAAATCGGACGAATTGCCCGAAAGTACGACCTGTGGCTTCATGTCGATGCCGCCCTGGCGGGCAGCGCTGCCATCTGTCCCGAGTTTCGCGGCATTCTCGATGGCGTGGACCAGGCCGATTCCCTGGTCTTCAATCCTCACAAGTGGCTGCTCACCAATTTCGACTGCTCGGCGTACTTCGTGCGTGACCCACGCCACCTCGAGCAGACCATGACCATCAATCCCGAGTATCTGAAAACCGACCCTGACCAGCGGGTGAACAACTTTCGCGACTGGGGGATTCCCCTGGGCCGGCGGTTCCGCGCCCTGAAGCTGTGGTTCGTGCTGCGCAGCTACGGAGCCGAAGGGTTGCGCGATCTGGTGCGGGGGCACATCGCCCTGGCCAGGGAGTTTGCGGACTGGGTCGAGGCCAGCCCCCACTGGGAACTGATGGCTCCCGTGCCGCTGAACACGGTCTGCTTCCGACACTTGCCCGAGGGGTGGAAGGGGATGGATGACGAGCAGGTGGACGCGGTGAACAAGTCGCTGATGGATCGGGTCAACAGTGAGGGCGTCATCTATCTGACACATACCAAGCTGTTCGGGAAGTTTGCCCTGAGGCTGGCTGTGGGACAGACGGGCACCCGTCGAGAACACGTGGAAACGGCCTGGCGGGTGCTGAACAGCGCGCTGGATTAGCACAGAGAAAGGCCCCGGCACGGATCATCGCGCCGGGGCCATTGCGTTTCATGACCGTCGGTTCAGACCGATCAGCTGGTCACTTTCTTGCCTCGATAACTCAGGTTGAACAGCCCACTGACCAGCATGAGCAACGCCATGACCGCGGTGAAGATGTGCACCCAGCCGGGCACCTTGGCCGCATCGCCGCTGGCGTAGCTGTGCAGGCCCACCAGGAAGTAGTTCACCCCGAAGTAGGTCATGATGACCGAGTTGAAGGTGATCCAGGTCCACATGGAGTTGATCCAGATCCCCCGCATGGCCGGGATGTACCGGAAATGCATACCGATCGCCGCCATCAGGATGGTCACCAGGGACCAGGTTTCCTTGGGATCCCAGCCCCAGTAGCGGCCCCAGGATTCATTGGCCCAGACGCCGCCCAGCAGGGTACCCACGGTCAAGGTTCCCAGACCCACGGCCAGCACCCAGAAGTTGATCTTGTCCAGGGTCCGGATGCTCTGGTCCAGGTTGTCCTGGCTGGCGGGCTTGGACAACCCGCGCACGATCATCAGGATGAGGATCAACAACCCCGTCATGAATGACAGTCCGAGGAAGGCGTAACTGGCCGTGATGATGGTCACGTGGATGTTCAACCAGTAGGAGACCAGCACCGGGACCAGAGGGCCGATGGCCGGATCGAAGACCGACAGCATGGAAACGCCCAGGATCAGCACGGTCAGGAACGAGGCCAGACCACCGGGTGCCGCCAGGCGGAAGATCAGTTCGAAGATGAGGCCGGCCAGCGCGGCGGCCAGGCTGATGAACAGCAGCGACTCGTGACCGTTGCTCAGGGGAGCTCGGCCCGAGGCGATCCAGCGCAGGGTGTAGGCCGTGATCATCCCGGCAAAGGACAACGTGTAAACCGCCACCGCCAGGCTGTAGATGGGATTGCGGAAGGAGAACTTGGCGCCCTGATTGCGGAACAGGTTCCACAGGAACAGCCCCATGAAAACCACGAAGCAGCCCAGCAAGGGCACCATCATCCAGCTGAACAGATGGGACCGGTTGTAAAAGAGTTCGGATTCCAGCTTGGCCTTGCCGGGCAAAACCTCGCTGCCGAACTGCTGCTGCAAGGCGGCGGTCTCCTGCAGACCCTGCCGGATCTGGCTGTTGTTGCCCGAGCGCAATCCCACCATCAGGTCGTCGAATGCCGCCTTGTACTG
>JAZBOO010000119.1:0-8779 GCA_036351155.1 Candidatus Krumholzibacteriia bacterium
CACAATTTTGACTTTCTGGCCATGATCCGCTTCGGATTCCCCCTGATGGACATTTCCGGCCCCCTCGTGGCCCTGGGGCACATCGCGCTGATCTGCCTGGCCTACCATCGTGGCTGGCTTCCGCGTCTGCAGACCCGATTGATCGCCGCCGGACGCATGGCCTTCACCAACTACCTCAGCCAGACCCTGATCTGCGGCCTTTTGTTTTTTGGTTTCGGACTGGGGTGGTACGGGACCTTCAATCGGCCCGCCTTGCTGGGCGTGACACTGGGGATCTGGGCCTTGCAGCTGTGGTGGAGTCCCTGGTGGCTGACCCGATTCCGGATGGGGCCGTTCGAGTGGGTGTGGCGTCGTTTGACCTACGGGAAGGTCGGACCTTCGGGGTAGAAAAAACTCAGGCCCCGGCTTCGTGGGCTCGATCACTCGTGTCCGGGTCCTCGGAGGAAGCCAGGGCCGCCGGATTCACCTGGGGCATTTCCACGGCTTTGGGCCGCCCGAACAGATACCCCTGCCCCAGCTTGACGCCCATGTCCAGCAGCAACCGGTAGTCATCGGCGTCCTCGATGCCCTCGGCCACCACCTCGGCACCGAGCACCGCGGCCACCTTGAGCAGCCGGGTCAAGGTGATCCGCAGATCCTGGTCGATGGCCAGCCCCTGGATCAGGCGCTTGTCCACCTTCATGATCTCCGGATGCAGCATCAGCAATCCTTCGAGGCAACTGTTGCCGAAGCCGACATCATCGATGGCAATCCTGATGCCCGCTTCCTGCAGGGAGCGCACCCGAGGGACCAGAACCGTGGGGTCGCCCAGCAGCTGCTGCTCGCTGATTTCCAGAACGCAATGCCCGTAGTTGTCATTGACCTTGAGGACACGAATCAGCTCTTCGACGGGTGTTTGCAACAGTGTGGCCGGCAGGATGTTGACGTGATAACGGACTCCGCGCGGAGAGCTGTTTCGCGCAGCTTCGGCACATCGCTTCAAGCAACGGAGGTCCACGGCCGTCAAGATGTCCTTTTCCTGGCAATAGCGGAACAGATTGTCGGGTCGATTCAAGGGGCCCTGAGGTCCCCGGATCAGCATTTCCTGCGAAACGATCCGCCCATCGGTCAGGTTGACGATGGGCTGACTGCTGACCTGGAGAATGTTCCCCCGCAGCAGAGCCTGCACCATGTCGGGCCCCACCTCGACGGGGGTGATCATCTCCACCTCGTCCACGATGGCGGCCTTGGCCACGCGATTCTTGCCCTTGAGCTTGCTTCGCTGGAGAACGAACTGGGCCTGGGCCAGAATTTCATTGAAGGAGAGCGAGCTCAGATCCACCGAGGTGATGCCCAGACTGGCGGTGGTGGTCAGGCTGTGGTCGCCGGCCTGGATCATGTCCCGGCTGACGGCCAGCCGGATTTTCTCGGCCATGGACTCGGCTTCCTCCTCGGTGCTGCCTGGCAACAGGACGACGAAGCGATCGGTTCCACACCGCCCCACCTTGTCCTGGGGCCCTACCGATTCGGCGATGCGATTGGCCGCGGCCATCAGCACCAGGTCGCCCACGCCGTGTCCCAGAGTGGCGTTGATCCGGTCAAAATCATCCAGGTCCAGCAGCAAAAGAGGCAGGGTGAGACCGTTGTCACGGCAACGGCCTACCTGGTCCTGGACATAGCGTTCCAGCCCCTTGCGGTTGAGCAGGCCGGTGAGCGCATCGGTGTGGACCAGCCAGTCCAGCCGTGCGGTGACCGCCGTCAGTTCCCGCGTGACCGACATTTCCCGCAGGCAATAGTCGAAGGTGCGGCTCCAGAACTCCGTGTTGAAATCTTCAAGACCCAGGACCTCCAGGGCCCCCGCTTCCCGCAAGGAAACTCCCCGGGCCAGCTGCTTTTCCGGCGCCAGGGCCAGGACCGCCACCTCGGGAAACGCCGCGCGCACCTTGCGGCAGGCCTGGACCGAATCCACATCGGCCGGGCCGGTGCCAATCAACACGATATCCACGGGGGCCACCCGCAGATAGGTCAGAGCGTCGATGAGATGGGTATACTGGGCCACTCGATAGAGCGGCCGACGAGAGGAGGTCAACAGGCCCTTGACCCTATCGGTGAGGGTGGGATCCTGATCGACGAAGAGCAACCGGCGAACCGGTGGGGGAGCGGACATGGGTGCGCTTCGATTCCCTTCGGTGGCTAGAGAAGCCTGCGTCCTTGCTGGCAATCTGAATCAACAGTACTACGGCCGACGACCCAGCACAACCTTCAAGAACAGAGGCCCAGATCCTTGATGATATCCACCACCGTGGTCGCATCGTTCATCACGTAGAAGTGGATGCAGGGCGCCCCCGAGTTGATCAGTCCCTCCACCTGCTGCTTGGTCCAGCGGCGGCCGATCTCCTTCACATGGTGCGGCGACTCGTGGATCTCATCCACCAGATCATCGGGCATGGTCACGTGAAAATGCTTGGGCAAGCTGGTCAGCTGGCGCACCGACTCGATGGGCTTGATGCCGGGAATGATGGGCACCGTGATGCCGGCCTCGCGGCACTGCCGCTGGTACTCCATGAAATCGGCATTGTCGTAGAACATCTGGGTCACCACGTAATCGGCCCCGGCATCCACCTTCTGTTTCAGATACTTGATGTCGGTCTTCAGGTTGGGGGCCTCGATGTGCTTCTCGGGGTATCCGCCCACTCCCACGCAGAAGTTGATGGGCTCGCTGTTCTGGATCTCGTCCAGATACTTTGCTTCCCGCAGATCGATCACCTGCTTGACCAGATCCTTGGCGAAAACGTTTCGGGTGCGCCCCTGGCTCACCACCTTGGCGTAGTTGCTCTGATCGCCCCGGATGGCCAGCACGTTGGTGATGCCCAGGAAGTTGAGCTCGATCATGGCATCTTCGGTCTCTTCACGGGTGAACCCGGAGCACAGCAGATGGGGCACCGTGTCGATCCCGTACCGATTCTGGATGATCCCGCAGATGCTGATGGTGCCCGGCCGCTTCTTGCGGACCCGGCGCTGAATGGTGCCGTCGGAGAGCTCGTCGTACACCGCCTCGGCCATGTGGCTGGTCACGTCGATGAACGGGGGATTGACCGGCGCCACCTGCTCGACGATGTCGATGATGTCCTTGACTGTTTTTCCCCGCGGCGGGGGAATGATCTCGAAGCTGAAGAGCGTCGAGGACGCGCGGTCGATGTGTTCGATGACGTGCATGTTCTCTTTTCCTGCTTCCTTTGGCGAAACGGATCAATCCAGAAGGGAAGCCAGCCAGCGGGCGGCTTCCTCGGAGCTGAGCCCCGTGCGCTTGGCGTAGTCGTCACTCTGGTCCCGGGCAATCTTGCCCAGCCCAAAATACCGGGCCTCGGGATGGGCCAGGTACCACCCGGCCACGGTGGCCGCGGGTTCCATGGCGCAGTTCTCGGTCAGCGTGGCCCCCGTGCTGGCCGTGGCGTCCAGCAACCGAAACAGCGCCTGCTTGGACACGTGATCAGGACAGGCCGGGTAGCCCGGCGCAGGTCGGATGCCGCGATAGTCCTCGTCTATCAGCTGCTTGTTGTCCAGCTCCTCGTCGGCAGCGTAGCCCCAGTATTCCCGGCGCACGCGGCTGTGCAGGTACTCGGCACCGGCTTCGGCCAGCCGGTCGGCCAGGGCCTTGACCATGATGGCACGATAGTCGTCCCCCGCGGCCTCGTACCCTGCGGCCAGGGTTTTGGCCCCCAGTCCTGCGGTCACCACGAAAGCTCCGGCCCAGTCGGCCACGCCGCTCTGGGCCGGAGCCACGTAGTCGGTCAGGCAAAGGTTGGGTCTGCCGGCCTGGCTGCGCCTTTGCTGGCGAAGGAAAGGCACCCGGGCCTGGACCTTGTTGCGGGATTCATCGGCGTAAAAAATCAGGTCATCGGATTCGGCCGCCGCGGGAAACAGGCCCACCACGGCACGGGCCTGAAGGCTGTCGGCGGCAATGATCTCGGTGAGCATGGTCTCGGCATCGGACATGAGCCGTCGAGCTTCGGGCCCCACCTCAGGATCCTGAAGAACTTCGGGATACCGCCCCGGCAACCGCCAGGTGTGCAGGAACGGCGTCCAGTCGATGAAGTCGCGCAAGGTGGCGAGATCCAGGTTTTCCTCGACGGTGATCCCGGGACTGGCGGGTTGCGGCGGCTGGTAACTGGTCCAGTCCAGCTTCAGCCCAGCTTGCCGAGCCTCGGCCAGCGGGAGGAGTTTTTTCTCGCGGGAAGTCTCCGACCTTTTCCGCCGCACCTCTTCATATTCCTCGCGCACCCGATCCCGCGTGGCCTGGCCGGTGCCCTCGTTCAAGAGGGAGCCGACGAAGGACGCCGCCCGCGAGGCATCCTGCACGTAAAAAACACCGGGCTCGTAGAACGGCGCAATCTTCACCGCCGTGTGCACGCGGCTGGTGGTGGCTCCGCCGATGAGCAAGGGAACCGTCAGACCAGCGCGCTGCATTTCTCCGGCCACGTGCACCATCTCGGAAAGCGAGGGAGTGATCAGCCCGCTCAACCCCACGATGTCCACCTGTTCGGCCTTGGCGGTGGCGATGATCTTGTCCACCGGAACCATGACACCCAGGTCAATCACTTCGTAGTTGTTACAGCCCAGAACCACGCCCACGATGTTCTTGCCGATGTCGTGAACATCGCCCTTGACGGTGGCCAGAAGAATTTTGCCCCGGGTGGAGGCGGCCCCCTGCTTGAGGGCCTGCAGGTGAGGTTCCAGCACGGCCACCGCACGCTTCATGACCCGTGCCGATCGGATGACCTGAGGCAGAAACATCTTGCCGGCCCCGAACAGGTCGCCCACCCGGTTCATGCCGTCCATCAAGGGCCCTTCGATGGTTTCCAGAGGTCCGCCGCATTCCTCCAGGGCCGCCAGGGCGTCTTCCTCGATAAAATCGGCGGCGCCGCTGAGCAGCGCATGCTGGATGCGCTCGGCTACCGATTTTTCGCGCCAGGAGAGGTCGGCCAGACGCTCCGTTTTCTTGCCCACGGAACTCAGGGCCATTTCCGTCAGGCGCTCGGTGGCTCCGGGCTTCCGGTTGAGGATCACATCCTCCACGGCTTCCAGCAGATCGGGCGCAATCTCCGCGTAAACAGTCAGCTGCCCCGCATTGACGATGCCCATGTCCAGCCCGGCGGCGATGGCGTGGTACAGGAAGGCCGAATGCATGGCTTCGCGGACAGTGTCGTTGCCCCGGAAACTGAAGGACAGGTTGCTGATGCCCCCGGAAATCAGAGCGCCGGGCATGGTTTCCTTGATGATGCGACAGGCCGCAATGAAATCGACGGCATAGTTGTCGTGTTCGGCCAGGCCGGTAGCCACGGCGAAGACATTGGGGTCGAAGATGATGTCCCCGGGTTCCCAGCCCTCTTCCTCGGTCAGGATTTTCCAGGCCCGCCGGCAGATTTCGATCCGCCTTTCCAGGGAGTCGGCCTGACCCTGCTCATCGAAGGCCATGATGATGGCCGCCGCTCCATAGCGCCTGACCAGGCGGGCCCGGCGACGGAACTCGTCCTCCCCATCCTTCAGACTCAGGCTGTTGACCACGCCCTTGCCCTGGATGCGCTGCAAGCCCGCTTCCAGCACGTCCCACCGGCTGGAGTCGATCATCACCGGGACACGGGACACCTCGGGATCGCTGGCCAGCACGTTCAGGAAATTCGCCATGGCCAGCGGAGAGTCCAGCATGGCGTCGTCCATGTTCACGTCGACAATCTGGGCCCCGCCCTTGACCTGGTTGCGCCCCACTTCCAGGGCCTCTTCCAGTTTTTCCTCACGAATCAGCCGGGCGAACTTTCGGCTGCCGGCCACGTTGGTGCGCTCGCCCACGTTGACAAACAGGGAGTCCTCGTCAATGTGCAGGGGCTCGAGTCCGGCCAGGAAGGTTCCGGAACGAGGCTTCGCCACCTGCCGCGGTGTGATTCCGCGCAGAGCCTCATCGAAAGCCTTGATGTATTCGGGGGTGGTGCCGCAGCATCCACCGGCAATGTTGAGCAGTCCGGAATGCGCGAAGTCGGCCAGGATGGCGGCCATCTGGTCGGGGGTCTCGTCGTACCCACCCAGCTCGTTGGGCAGCCCGGCGTTGGGGTGGGCTGACACCAGGGTGTCGGCACAGGCGCTGATCTCCTCCACATAGGGACGCATGGCCGTGGCCCCGAGGGCGCAGTTCAGCCCGAAAACCGCCGGGTTGGCGTGGCGCAGGCTGATCCAGAAAGCCTCGGGGGTCTGCCCGGTCAGGGTGCGCCCGCTGGCGTCGGTGATGGTTCCGGAAATCCAGACCGGAAAGTCCGACAGCCCCCGCTTGACCAGAATTTGCTCCACGGCAAAAACCGCGGCCTTGGCGTTGAGCGGATCGAAGATGGTTTCGATCATCAGGAGATCGGCCCCGCCGTCGAGCAGGGCCTCGGCCTCTTCGCCGTAAGCGGTCACCAGCTCGGTGAAGGTGATGTTCCGCAGTCCGGGATCGTTCACATCGGGACTGATGCTGCAGGTCCGGTTGGTGGGAGCCAGGCTGCCGGCCACGAAACGCGGGCGGTCCGGAGTGCGGGCCGTCATCCGGTCGCAGGCCTCCCGGGCCAGCCGCGCCGCTGCCCGGTTGATGTCGCCGACCAGATGGCCGGTCTCGTAATCGCCCTGGGCCACCGAGGTGCCGTTGAAGGTGTTGGTGGTGATGATGTCCGCGCCGGCCTCGAGATAGCCCTGATAGATCTCCCCGATCACCTCGGGCCGGGTCAGGTTCAAGATGTCGTTGTTGCCCTTGAGATCGACCGGATGATCGACCAGCAACTGGCCGCGAAAAGCCGCTTCATCCAGACCATAGGACTGGATCATGGTGCCCATGGCCCCATCGAGGATAAGGATGCGCTGACGGGCCAGCTCGTTGAGAAGCGTTCGGGTCAATCTTGCCATGACGTGTCCTGTCCGGGAGCGGTGATCGGCTAATGAGGTCCCAGCTGGGCGATGACCGGGGCATTGTGGCGCAGCATGGCGCGAATCTCGGTCACGTAAGCCATGCCCCGTTCGGAATAGCTTTTCAGCCCCTTGGCCAGTTCCGTGGCCTGGGGATCGCGACCCTCGGCCCGGCACTGGGCCCTGATCTTGCGAAGGTCACCATACACCCGGCCGGTGTTCAGGTTGTTCAGGTAGCTGCGGATAGATTCGTTGATACTGTCGAAAGCCGCCACCTCGTAGGTCGCTCCCTCGGGGCGGCCTTCCGGCACGATTCCACATCCAGGGCGGAAGCACCACTGGCCGAACAGGTTGTTGCCTTCACGGGCAAAGCGGCTGGTACCCCAGGCCGATTCGTTGGCGGCCTGCACCAGAACCAGATCCACCGGAACCGCATCGACACGACGCTTGAGGACGGCCCAGAAGGTGGGGTCGCGGGGATCCTCCAGGTCATCGGGCAGACGGAATTCCGCCACCACCTCTTCCAGCCATTGCCGGTCCTGCTTGTCCACGGGACGCTTGAAGCGCAGGTGGTCCTGGATGAAACCCAGACGCTGCCTGATGCTCAGAAGGCGCTGGTTCTCCTCCTCGACCAGCGGCTTGAGGTACCTGAAGAACTCGGTTTTTTTCAGCTCGACATCGGCAATGTCCGAGAAGTCGGGCAACACCGTGGGGCGAACCTGAAGGTGCAAGGGATGCAGGAGACGCTGGTGAACCCCCGAGGGCGAAGCCACGGTATGATTGGGCAGGTGAACCGCCGCGCGGGCGGCCACATGCTCCTGCCGGGGGGGCAGGTGGAACTCTTCTTCCAGCGCATCGACGGGACCGGCCGGGCCGGCCCACAGAAGAGCAGGGCAGAGGGCCACCGCGGCACCGAGGATCAGAATTTTGCCGAGACGGTAAGGATGTGTCTTGTTCATTGATCCGGCTCCATCCTCTGGCTTCACCTGATTCCGTTCAATCCGCATGCTCATGACCCACCACCCAGGTGTGGCTGTACCAGTACCAGCGCCGACCGGTCAGGTCGGGCACGGTCACGTTGTATCGGCTGCGCCCCGGGGTCAGTGCCGCAGGGGCCTGGACCTCGAGGGTGCGGTCGGGCTCTCCCGACCAGGTGCTGCGGATCCGCCCCTGACCACCGGCATAGGCCGCCAGCTCCGCAGGACGGAAATGCCCCGGGCCCAGCTTCAGCTTCAGCAGAGGCGGTTCGGCCCCCACCATAACCGATGACGGGTTGAATAACAGCTCAAGATCTTCCGCCTGAACCGAGACCACCGGCAAGGGCAAGCTGCCCCCCTTCAGGGCAAAGCTCTCCATTTCGGCAAACTGAGCGGCCATCGGGAAGCGGGGCAAGCACCGCAGGTCACTGAAATGTCCCACGGCTCCCGACTGCTGGCCGAAACCGATCCAGCCCAGCTGGTCGAGCAAACCCAGCACCTCGGCATCGAATTCTCCGTAAGGAAAGGCCACAAGGTCGTGTTTTTGTCCCGTTTCCGCCAGGATTCGCTGCTGACTGTGCCGCAGCTCGGCCAGCAGGCGCGTTTTCCATTCCTGGCGCGTTTCACCGGACATGAGCCGCGGCATGTGGTTGTGCTTTTGACTGTGGCTGGCGATGGTCGCTCCATGCGCGGCCATTTCGATCAGTTCTTCCCAGGTGGCCACGGGGCCTTCCCGCTGGTCGATGGCATCACTCGACACGAAAACAGTGAAGGGCCAGCCTCGCTCCTTGAGTCGAGGAAAGGCCTCGGTGTAAACCGAGCGGTAACCATCGTCGAAGGTGAGGACAACCACGCTGTCGGGCAGGCTGCCGCCGTGGCGCAAGCTGTCGACCACC
>JAZBOO010000120.1:0-5829 GCA_036351155.1 Candidatus Krumholzibacteriia bacterium
CAGGTTGGCCCGGACTCCCGCGGCCATGCGGTCCCCGAAAACCGTCCTCAGAACAGCCACTCCGGCCTCATGCGGTTCCAGATCGGACAACGCCATCTGGGCCAGATCCATGAGGTCGGATTCGGAGACGCTCTCGGTTTCGATTTCCAGATCCGCAAGCAGGCTGAGCAGGGCGGGGGGAGCCCAATCTCCTGGCAGTTCGTGGATTTCTTGAAAGGAGAGGACTTCGCCCTCCAGAGCCAGGTGATCTTTGTGGGGCATATGATCTTCCTCATTTCTTGGCGGCAAATTAAATGACATTGTTATCTGGCGCCATCCGTTCATTAGAAATATGAAAGAATTAATAATCTCTCAAAATATTGACATTATTAAAATTACAGCTATACTGACTTCACCATCCGGTCTGCGGAGATCCCTCTCCTGTCCTCTGAACCCCTGTGGACAACATCCGACCCCATGATGCAATAGTTTTGCCGAGCCCATGAATTTTGGGCTGGCCACGAGATTCCTTCCGACCATCGGGAGGATGGACGCCGCCAAGGCGGTGTCAATTTGAAGCGGGAAGGGTCCTGCCGGAAGAAACCGGCGATCCTGAACGCTTTGTACAGTCGGCAATCCGACACTTGGAGAAAAGAATTTGAAGAAGATTTACGTGGGCAACCTGCCCTTCAGCGCGACCGAAGACGAGATCAAGGAACTGTTCGGGCAACATGGCACGGTCAACTCCGTAGCGCTGATCATGGACCGCGAGACGAACCGTCCCCGTGGCTTTGGCTTCATCGAAGTCGAGGACAATGACCTTTCCGCCATGATCCAGAACCTGGACGGCAAGGAAATGGACGGACGTGCACTGCGCGTCAACGAAGCTCAGGACAAGCCCCGCGGCGGCGGCGGCGGTGGCGGCGGCTACGGCGGGAGCCGTGGTGGCGGGGGCGATCGTTGGTAGGTTAGTCACTCAGCCCACGGGTTGATGATTGAATCCCCGCTGCTGAAAAGTGGCGGGGATTTTCTTTGCACTCTGCTATGTCGAGGCGGTTAAAAATGATTATTCGAAGTCACATGATGAAGGCTGACGCACTGGTTTATAGCGAGAACGAATTCGGAAAAATAGATGGGAAGGTGGCCAACGGACTGGCCAGGCATTCGGAAAAGTACAATATCCTCGGAATCATCGACAGTACCAAAGCGGGCCAGGATGCCGGCGAATATCTTGATGGAACAGTGAACGGAATCCCGGTCTTCAGGAGCATGGCTGAGGCATTGAACAGCTTTGATTCTGTTCCTGAATTTTTCATCTACGGTATCGCCCCCCTGGCCTCCTTTCTCGATCAGTCTCAAAGAGAAATCCTCTTCGCCGCCATGGCCGAAGGTATGGATATCGTGAACGGGTTACCCGAGTTCTTGACCGAGGATGGTGAGTTCACGCAGAGGGCCGCGAAATGTGGCGTACGGATCCACGATATCCGCAAGCCGCCGCTGAGAAAGGATCTCCATAATTTTACGGGCCGCATTCTGAACATGGAGACCCCGGTCATCACGGTACTGGGAACAGACTGTGCCGTGGGGAAACGCACCACGGCGGTCAACCTGGTGGACGCCCTGAAGCAGGAAGGGCTCAACACCATATTCATCGCCACCGGGCAAACTGGATTGCTTCAAGGGGCCAGATACGGGGTGGCCGTGGATGTCTTGAGCTCCGGGTTTTCTACCGGCGAGGTGGAACATGCCATCCTTAAGGCCGACGAGGATGAGCATCCCGACATCATCGTGGTGGAGGGCCAGGGCGCATTGAGCCATCCTGCGTTCACGTCCACGGCTGCAATCCTGAGGGGCTCAGTTCCTCATGCGATCATCGTTCAGCATCCGCCCAAAAGAATCAATCATTGTGACTATCCGGACATTCCCATGCCCACCCTGGCCAGCGAGATCAGGCTGATAGAAATGTTTTCGAAGTCCAGGGTCGTGGCGATCACCCTGAATCACGAAGATATGAATGAGGATGAGGTGGCCGCTACCGTCGTGGAGTATGAATGCCTGTTCGGGCTTCCGGTGACCGATGTGCTGACCAGCGGTTGCGGCAAGCTCGTTCATAAACTATACGAGATTTTCCCGGCGCTCCGAGAGAAGGCGGCGCTGATATGTCAACGCCACGAATAGAGATCAATCTTGGCAAAATTGGGCACAACGCCAGCCGGTTGGTGGAGATCTATGGGGCCAGGGGCATCGGGATCAGCGCGGTGACCAAGGTCGTGTGCGGAAATCCAGAAATTGCCCAGGCTCTGGTGAAAACCGGGATCGGTATGCTCGCGGATTCTCGAATCGCCAATATCAAAACCATGCGGGATGCCGGCATTGACGCCCAGTTTCTCCTGTTGAGAACCCCGTTCTTCAGTCAGGCCGAATCCGTCGTGAAATATGCCGACCTGAGCCTGAACTCGGACCTCTCCGTCATTCAGGAACTCTCCGTGTATGCCCAGGCCCAGAATATCAGACACAGGATCATTTTGATGGTCGAGCTGGGTGACCTCAGGGAAGGGCTCATGCCAGTGGACGTCAACAGCGCGGTGGAGTTTGTTCTCGGGCTGGGAGGAATCGAACTGGCGGGGATTGGAGCCAATCTGGCCTGCTTCGGAGGCATCAAGCCGGATACCGAGAAAATGAAACAGCTTTCCCGGATTGCTCAGGAGATAGAAGAAAAGTTCGACCTGACTCTGGCGATGGTATCCGGTGGAAACTCCGCAAACTATGAATGGTTCATGGCCACTTCGGATGTGGGCCGGATCAACAACCTGCGGCTGGGGGAGTCAGTCTACCTCGGCCGTGAAACCCTGCACCGAAAACCGATTCCCGGACTATTCACCGATGCCTTTTCGTTATTCGCCGAGGTTATCGAATCGTCGATTAAGCCTTCCCTGCCCTACGGCGAAGTCTGCCAGGATGTTTCAGGTCAGGTGCCTGAATTCAAGGATCTGGGCCCGATTCGGCGTGCTGTCCTGGGCCTCGGCTTGCAGGATGTTCTGGTTTCTGGACTGACACCCAAGGCGGACATCAGCATCCTCGGGGCGAGCAGTGACCATATGATCATGAATACCGGAAACATCCTTTATGATACAGGAGACGAGGTGGCTTTCGATCTGAATTACGGCGCACTGCTCACAGCGATGACATCTCCCTACGTGGAAACAATGGTGATATGAATACCCAGGACTACTGCCGCATGGTGGAACATGACGAACGCTTGCACAGGATGCTTTCTGCCACCCAGAGCATTCGCGATGATCAGTCCTCTCTGGTCAGCTTGATGGATTCCGGTTTCCCTCTGATGTTCGAACCCTCCATGATGGAAGGTTACGAGTATCGGGTGCGGGAAGCCGTTCACGAGAAGATCGGACGCATCGCTCGGTGTCTGGAAAAACAGGACAAGGTGCTGGTCATCCGGTCGGCGTGGAGGTCCTTCGAGCACCAGCGCCGTTTGTGGGACAACAAGTTTGCACTGATGCAGCAGCAGTATCCGGATAGGCCAGCACACGAGGTCAAGGAGATCGTGTCCCATTTCATTGCGCCGCCAAGCAAATCCATGCATGCCACCGGCGGGGCTGTTGATGCCCTCATCCATGATGCGAAAACCGACCGCGTGATGGATTTTGGCAACAATGACGGATTGAAGCTGGAACTCGATGAGACCTGCTACCCCTACCATCCTGGAATCTCGTCTGTGGCCCAGCAGAGCAGACACTTGCTGATCCACCTGTTCGAAAAAGAAGACTTTGTCGTCGATATTCTGGAATACTGGCACTTCGACTATGGAAATGCCGGCTGGGCCGCCGTCAAAGGCGAAGAACACGCGAGATATGGCGTCATTGAGGAACTGGTGGAGTGACAGCGCGGCGACTCCAGCTAGTTTGAAAATATTTCCGGCCCATCATGCGACTGCCCGTTTATTTGTGTATCAATGCCAGTCAATAAAAGTGTCTGAATACCTCGACACCGATTCCCGACCAACCGGAGGACAATAGATGTACAAGGCCAAAGCCTATTCCGCCGACGCGGCCACGTCTCCCCTGAAATCCGCCACGATCGATCGTCGCGCGGCCACCGAAACCGACGTGCAGATCGAGATCCTGTTCTGCGGGGTCTGCCACTCCGACCTCCATACCGTGCGTAATGAGTGGTCCGATATCATGCCGACGGTGTATCCGGTGGTACCCGGGCACGAGATCGTGGGCAAGGTCACGGCTGTGGGCTCGAAAGTCACGAAGTACAAGGAGGGCGATCTGGTGGGTGTGGGCTGCCTGGTCGACTCGGACCACACCTGTCCCAGTTGCAAGGCGGACATGGAGCAATTCTGTCCCGAGGGTGTCTTCACCTACAACGGACCCGACAAGCACCTCGGCGGCGTCACCTACGGCGGTTACTCGGACAGCATTGTGGTCGATGAAAGCTTTGTCCTGCGGGTGCCCGAGAACCTGGACCTGGCCGGTGTGGCGCCCTTGCTGTGTGCCGGCATCACGACCTATTCCCCGATGCGCCACTGGAAAGTGGGCAAGGGCAAGAAGGTGGGCGTGGTTGGTCTGGGCGGTCTGGGCCACATGGGCGTGAAATTTGCCCGAGCTTTCGGCGCTCACGTGGTGGTGTTCACGCGATCCGATTCCAAGGTCGAGGACGCCCTGCGTCTGGGTGCCCATGAGGTCGTCAATTCCCGCAACGCCGACGAGATGGCCAAGCATGCGGGAACCTTCGATTTCATCCTCGACACAGTGTCGGCCGACCACGACATCAATGCCTACATCGGCATGCTCGGCATGGACGGCAACCTGACCCTGGTGGGTGCGCCCGAAAAGCCGCTTCCCGTGTCGTCCTTCGCGTTGCTGTTCGGCCGCAAGAGCCTGTCCGGCTCCTTGATCGGCGGCATTGCCGAGACCCAGGAGATGCTGGATTTCTGCGGCGAACACGGCATCACCGCCGACGTGGAGGTCATCTCCATTCAGCAGGTCAACGAGGCTTATGAGCGATTGCTGGCCTCGGATGTGAAGTACCGCTTCTCCATCGATATGGCCACGCTCAAGTCCGAATAGCTTCTTCGGGGCCCTGATCCTTCGGGGTCAGGGCCCTTCAAAACCCATTTCACGCGCCTTCTGGAAATCCTCTTCGGCGCCCTTCTGGTCACCGGTGGCCTTTCGGGCCACTCCCCGGTAATAAAAAGCTTCGTCCAGGGGATAAAGTGCAATCACGGCATCGAAATCCTTGATGGCGCCGACATGGTCGCCCATCCCTGATCTGGCCAGGCCTCGAAGGAATACGGCTTGCAGGTCCTGGGCATCACGCTGGAGGGCCAGCTCGCAGTCGGCCACTGCTCCCGTGAAATCCTGAGCCTTGATCTTGACGTTCGCCCGCCGATACAGAGCCACATCCCGCTTATCGAAATCCCGGTCAGGCATGGGTTCCATGTCCATCACCACGGTGAAATCTTCCACGGCACCGGCGAAATCCCCGGCATCGGAACGCGCGAATCCTCGCAGGTAGTAGGCTTCCGTATTTTTTGGTTCCAGGGCCAGAGCCTGGGTGTAGTCGGCGGCGGCGCCTTCGTTGTCGCCCATCCCGTATCGGGAACTCGCCCGGTACAGATACAGGTCTTCGGTGGCGGGACCTCTATCCAGCAGCAGATCGAAGTCCCTGATGGCGCCAGCATAATCCTGTACGTATTCACGCACCAGGCCCCGCTCGAAGTAATACTCGGCCGGGGCGGGATCCAGGGCGATGGCCTGGTCGAAGTCCAGCAGGGCCGCATCCCGCGCACCCAGGTCCCGCTTGGCGGTGGCCCGCAGAAAG
>JAZBOO010000121.1:0-2174 GCA_036351155.1 Candidatus Krumholzibacteriia bacterium
GCAAGCCCTCCACAGCCAGGGCGTTTACCCGGAGGATCTCCACGCATGACCAACCAGTCTGAACTTCAACGGGTTCTCCAGGCCTTTGCCCCCCAGGGGAAAATTGAGGAGGCCGGCCCTCTGCGGGGCGGGTTGATCCACGGCAGCTGGGTGGTCCAGACCAGCGATGATCAGCACCTGGTCTTGCAACAACTCAACACTGAGGTGTTCACGCAGCCCGCCGCGGTGATGGAGAATATCCGGCGTGTGACCGCGCATTTGCGGGCGGCGGGGGAAACCACGCTGGAGTTCTTGCCGCTGGCGACCGATCCCACCGAGGATCTGTACCGCTCAGATGAGGGCGAAACCTGGCGGGTGTGCCGATTCGTTTCCGGCACCCGCCCTTCTGGTCCGCTCCAAGGTCCGGAGGACGCCCATGCGGCAGGCCAGGCCTTCGGGCGCTTTACCGCCCGCCTGGCAGATTTTCCTGCAGAGCAGCTGGCCGAGACCATCCCGGGTTTCCACGACACACCGTTGCGCTGGGCGGCCCTCTTGGAGGCACATCATCAGGATGAGGCGGGCCGCGCGGAAGAGGTGGCCCTGGAGATGGAATACCTCTTTGAAAAATGGGATCTATCTCAGGGGCTGTTTCGGCTGGACCTGCCCGTGCGGGTGGCGCACAACGATGCCAAGTGGTCCAACGTGTTGCTGGATGAAACCACCGGACGGCCTCGCTGCGTGGTGGATCTGGACACGGTCATGCCGGGCACGCCGCTGCACGATTTCGGCGACCTGATGCGCACCGTGTGCTGCCCGGCCGATGAAGAGGAAACCGATCTGGACCAGGTGGAGGTGGACCCTTCGCTGGTGCAGGCTCTGGCCGAGGGCTGGGTAGGCGAAATGGATGCGGTGCTGGAGCCGATCGAACGGTTGAACCTGCTGCCCGCCGGGCTGGTCATCACCTTCGAGCAAGCCATCCGGTACCTGACTGATTACCTGCTGGGCGATGTCTACTACCGCACCGAGCATTCTCAGCACAACCTGGACCGCGCCCGCAATCAGCTGACCCTGCTGGAAAGCATGTTGAACCAGCTACCCGAGCTGGCCCGCGTTCTGCCCTGATCCGGCACCCAGCAGGCGGGTCAACAGGCGATACAGCAACGCTCCGGTGGTCAGGCAAATGACCAGGCACACCGTGCCGGAGGTCCAGCGGCCGTACAGGAAATTCCCTGTGGCAAACATGGCGGCATAAACCATGGCACACCCTAGCATCCAGCCCAGCAGTGCTTGCGCCAGGCTGTCGGGGGACGACGTCACGCCGGCCTCGGCCCGCACCTCAGCCCACCCGGGACCGGCCGGCCGCACCAGTTTCACGAAGCTCACCAGGGTGGCGCGGGGGGTCGGTGGAGTCACATAAGTCACGGCCACCCAGATGACCGTGGTGATGGTCACCGAGACGATCAACGCCCAGTGATCGGCCAGCACCAGCCCGTTCTTGCGCGCCACCAGGATACCCACCGCCACCAGGAAGCTGCTGACCATGGCGGCAATTTCGCTGTAGGGATTGATCCGCCACCAGAACCAGCGCAGCAGGTAGAGCAGGCCAGTGCCCGCCCCGATGGACAGCAGCAGCTGGAAGCCTTCGCCCGCGGTGTCGATCAGGAACATGACCCCGCCGGCGGCCACCATCAGGAAGGCCGTCATCAGCCGGGACACGCGGACCAGGTGTTTTTCCGAGCTGGCGGGCCTCAGGAAGCGCCGGTAGAAATCGTTCACCAGGTAGCTGGCGCCCCAGTTCAGGTGGGTGCTCATGGTGGAAACGTAAGCCGAAAGCAGCGAGGCAATGAGCAGTCCCAGCAAACCGTGGGGCAGCAGGGTGAGCATGGCGGGGTAGGCGATGTCGTGCCCCAGCAGGGAGGGATCCAGGCCGGGCAACGCCTTCTGGATGTCCGTCAGTTCGGGGAAAACCAGGAGGGAGCTGAGGGCCACCAGGATCCAGGGCCAGGGCCGCAGCGCGTAGTGGGCCACGTTGTACCAGAGGGTGGCGCCCAGGGCGTGGCGCTCGTCGCGCGCGGCGAGCATGCGCTGGGCGACGTAGCTGCCGCCGCCGGGTTCGGAGCCCGGGTACCACACCGACCACCACTGGATGGTGAGCGGGATGACGAGGACGGTCAGGGTCAGCCCCCAGTCGGAGA
>JAZBOO010000122.1:0-19746 GCA_036351155.1 Candidatus Krumholzibacteriia bacterium
AGGTGGACAAGCGGGACAATATGCGTCCCGGTTGGAAATATGCCGAGTGGGAGCGCAAGGGTGTGCCCCTGCGCATGGAGATCGGGCCCCGCGACCTGAACGACGAGCAGGTGATGATGGCTGCCCGCCACGACCGCAAGAAACAGCCGGTCAAGATCGCCGACCTGGCCACTGCCGTCCCGGCCGAGCTGGACCGCATCCAGCAGGACCTTTACCAGGCGGCCAAGACCCGCCTGGAAGAGGGCACGACCAATATTGACAGCTGGGATGATTTCGAGGCCATGTACAAGGGTGAGGGCGGATTCTCCATGTGCCACTGGTGTGGCGATGGGGATTGTGAAAAGACCATCCAGGACAAGACCAAGGTGACCATCCGGAACATCCCCTTCCAGCGGGACGAGACCCCGGGCACCTGTGTGCACTGTGGAAATCCGTCCATCGGTCGGGTACTGTTCGCCCAGTCGTATTGAGGTCCTGAACCGGGCGGTGATCATGTCGGCAAAACCCACATACGAAGAACTGGAACGCCGGGTCCAGGAGCTGGAAAAAGCTCTGGATGGGGATGGTGCGAAGGGCCAGGTATTTCCGGATGCCAATCTGGGACAATCCGGGACCTTGCACCGCACCCTGGTCGAAGCGATTCCCGATCTGGTCTGGTTGAAGGATGTGAAGGGTCAGTACATCAGCTGCAACCATGCCTTCGAGCGATTTTTCGGGGCCAAGGAAGCTGAAATCATTGGCATGACCGATTACGATTTCGTTAGCACCGAGATGGCAGACTCGTTCCGGCATCTTGATCGCAAGGTCATGCAGGCCAATTCCCCCCATACGAACGAGGAATGGTTGACTTTTGCCGAGGGGGGCTACCGTGGCCTTTTCGAAACCATCAAGGCGCCTCTTCATGATCCTGAAGGCCGCCTGATCGGGGTGCTGGGCGTTGCCCGAGATATCACCCACCGACAGCAAGCGGAAAAGGATCTGCGCGAAAGCGAGGAACGTTTCCGCTCGCTCCATAACGCCTCCTTCGGGGGCATCGCCATCCATGACAATGGGGTCATCCTGGAGTGCAACCAGGGGCTGGCGGTGATCAGCGGTTTCTCGGTGGCCGAGCTGGTGGGGATGGATGGGCTGCAGCTGATCGCCGAACAATCCCGGGACCTGGTGCGGCACAACATCCGCCTCGGATACGAACTGCCCTACGATGTGGTGGGGTTGCGCAAGGATGGCAGCGAGTATCCTGCCAGGCTGGAGGGCAAGAACGTCCCCTACAAGGGCCGGCAGGTCCGGACCGTGGAGTTCCGGGACGTCACCGAGCTCAAGGGTGTCGAAGAGAATCAGAAGCGCCTTCAGGAACAGTTGAATCAGGCCCAGAAAATGGAGTCGGTGGGGCTGCTGGCCGGAGGCATTGCCCACGATTTCAACAATCTGTTGCAGGTGATCCTGGGCTACGGGGAAATTGTTCGCGAGGGATTGACCTCCGACAGTCCTGTCCACCCTTCCCTGGACCAGATCATGAAAGCGGGCCATCGCGCCCGGAACCTGATCACTCAGCTCCTGGCCTTCAGCCGTCGTCAGGTCCTCGAAGTGGCCGACGTTGATCTCAACACCACTGTGGGCGATATGCTCCAGCTGTTGCGCCGCGTCATCGGCGAGCATGTCGAGTTACGCTTTCACCGCGGACACGACCTGGGGGTGGTGCGGGCTGACAGTGGTCAGATCGGGCAGATTCTCACCAACCTGTGCGTCAACGCCCGCGATGCCATGCCCGGCGGCGGCACGATCACCATCGAAACCGAGAATGTGCTGATCGACAGCAGCTATTGCGAATCTCGTTTCTGGGTGGAGCCGGGGCGATATGTTCTGCTGAGCGTGACTGACACCGGTTGCGGCATGGATCATGCCGTGCAGTCCCAGGCGTTCGAACCCTTCTTCACCACCAAGGAGGTGGGTGAAGGCAGCGGGCTGGGTCTTTCCACGGTGTATGGCCTGGTCAAGCAACACCGGGGATTTGTCCATGTCTACAGCGAGGTGGACAAGGGGACCACCTTCAAGATCTACCTTCCTCTGGCCGAACGTCGAGCCGAAACTGTGGGATCCAAGTTGAAGGGCCCGGTGCGCGTGGGGAATGAAACCATTCTGCTGGCCGAAGATGACCCCATGGTGCGCGATCTCACCTGTACTCTGCTGGAACGCAGCGGGTACACGATTCTGGCGGCCGCGGACGGTAACGAGGCCCTGGCGATATTCGAGGAAAACGCAGACCGGATTGACATGCTTCTGCTGGATGTGATCATGCCCGGCCTGGGCGGACGGGCCGTGTTCGACGCCATTCGTCAGGTCAGACCGGACATCCCGGCTCTCTTTGCCAGCGGGTACAGCATGAATGCCATCCATACTGATTTTGTGCTGGACGAGGGACTGACCTTGATCCAGAAACCGGCCGAGCGCGATGAGCTGCTCAGGAAAGTCCGGGAGGTGCTGGACCAGGCCCGCCCTTGATCAGTGCGCCGGAGTTTCGGATAGTTCGGGAGCCTGGTTGCTCAGATTGACCATCATGAAATCCGAAATACCCAGCAGCGGCTCCCGGGTCAGGTCCAGGGTATACTGCTCGGACCTGGACAGTTTTTCCCCGTGCTTGTCCCGACTGATCCTGACCACCGGTCGGTCCCAGTTCCCCGATTTGGCCACCACGAATCCCCGTTCCCCGCTGGTCAGGATGATTTCGCTTCCCACGGGATACAACCCGATGGCCCGGATCAGGGCCGAAATGGCATTGGGATTGAAGGCCGTGCGGTCCTTCAGGATGATCTCGAAGGCCCGGCGAGGAGACATGGGCGGTTTGTAAGGACGGGCGGCGGTCAGGGCTTCGAACACGTCGCAGACCTGGATGAGGCCGGCGATGGGGCTGGGGGTGACCCAGTCCGGCACCTGGGGGTAGCCGCCTCCGTCGTGGCGAATGTGGTGACCCCACGCTCCCGCCACCACCAGAGGGCTGGCGTCCCCCTTGGCCAGCAGAATCTGGGCGCCCACGGCGGCGTGCATCTCGGCGATCTTGAGTTCCTCGGCGGTCAGGCGACCGGGTTTGTAGAGGATCTCATCGGGCACCTTGGCCTTGCCGATGTCATGCAGCAATCCTGCCGTCGCCAGTTCGGGCAACATTTCCTCGGGCCATCCCATCTCCCTGCCTACCGTCAGGGCCAGGGTGGACACGCGCACCGAATGCCCCACGGTGTAGCTGTCATAGTCCGGGTAGCGCATGAGGTTCATCACATCCAGGGTTTCCCTGTCCGACACGTTGAACAGTTCCTCGCCGATCTCCCGGGAATGGTCGATGTCCAGATCCTTGTCGGTGGAGATGTGGATGTTGTTGGTGGTGGCCGTGTCGTACATGGACTGGAAAATGGGCAGCAGCGGGGTCAGTTCCTTGGACAGGGTGTTGCGTACTTCCTCGTCGTCGCCGGCCTCGAAATCATCGAGGCGGTCGAGGTCGAACTGGATCAGGCCGGGGTCAATGCTGACCACCTGGTCGTTCTCGTATTCCTCCCGGGTGATGCCTTCCCGGTAGTGGGGGGAAAGCTCGATGTTGACGATTCCGTGGGACGCCAGCAAGGAGGCGGCTTCGCTCAACTTGGCGCACTTGTCCTTGTGCTTGGCGGCCAGGGTGAAGAACGAGGCCACCTCGTCGGGCTGCAAACCCCGGCGGAACAAAAATCCGCCGCAGCCCAGAACTCCCGCAAAATCGATGAGCGGTTTGCCGGCAATACTGGGCCCCACCAGGTACTTCCCCTGGTGAATGAATTTGCCATTCAGTATGCCGAAGAAGAAACCGGTGTCGCCCCGCTCATTGAGCAGGGCGGTGAGCTGACGGGTGAAATCTTCACCCAGGGATTTCACCTTGGGATGATCGCCGAAATACAGACGCCTCTGGGTGATACCCGTGGACAGGAGCATGATGAGGTCGCTGAAGCTGTAGGTCATGAGTGGACCTCCTGCCTGGGAGCTTCGGTGTGGCTCGGAGGTGGGGGCGGGGCAATGGATTTGTCCGGAGACCCACCAGGCTTCCCACGATAGTGAAGACGTTCCTTGAGCTGGCCGAGGGCCAGGTCGGCCGCCTCCCGCGCCTGCAGCGGCCAGCTGGCCAGCACCATGTATTTCTTTTCCTGAGTGATCTCCTGAAGTACACCAATGGCCGACTCGCGTCCAAGGCGTCCCAGCCATTCAATGGCCGGCACGACCCAGTCCTCCTCCATGTAGTCCCAGTGGAGATCAGAAAGGGCTTCGATCAGGATTTCCGGAGCCAGTTCGGCCAGTGCGGAATGGATGGTTTCCTCGACTCCTTGATCCAGGATGGCATGATAAATGGCCCGGTTGATGGGCAGGTACTCGTCCATGACCTCGAGCAGGACGGCCGACAGCTTGTGAGGAGCCTGCCGGACCAGGTGGTCATGAAGAAGGGGACCGAACACGCCCGAAAGGGACGATCCCACCAGCACCTTGTGCACGGAATAAAGCAGGGGAGCGGGCGGCTGGAAAATGGAAACAGCCACGTTTTTTTCCAGCATGGCCGGCAAGTTTTCCAGCCGGACGATGATGTCGTGATTGCCCAGGGCCCCTACCTGGGACACGGCCTCCAGGAGCAAAAGGAATTCGATCCGCCGCGGCCCGGTCATTCCCAGCAGGAGATCGTTGACCAGGAACGGCCAGGCTCGGTCCCTTCCCCGGGCATTCAGCTCCTGCCAGATTTCCCACCAGAGGTCGGCCATCAGGTCGGGATGGGAGCGGTGCAGAGGCCCCCAGACCATGGGCCAGGTGCGGTCCAGGACCTCGTCGGGGAGATGCATCAGCAGGGCACGGCAGGTGTTGACCACATCCAGGCGTAGCTGGGCTGTCACCTTGGGCCGGGTCAGAATGCGCAGGATGGTTTCTTCGATGCCCGAAACCAGTTCCTCCGTGGGAGCCAGATCCATGAGCTGGACACAGATGGCCAGGCAATCGCCCCCGGCCTGGTCCCGAGGATCGGGGTGGGGGCCGTAGACAGGGGCCAGATTATCGACAATTTCCCGCATCTCCTGCTGGCTCATGATCAGTTTCTTGCGGGAATCGTTGCGTGTACCCTTCTGGTCCTTGCCGATCATCTTGGGTTGTACCCGCTTGCGGGCCAGCTTGCGCGAGTCCTTCTGCAACCGGGCAAAAACCAGATCCACCAGTTCGGGGTCACCGGTCACTTCCAGAGCACTCTGGGCCTGGGCGATCAGGTGCTGCAGGTTCATGAGATCGCTGCCGGTTCCCGCCAGAGCTTCCAGCACCTTCTCGATGGCTTCAAGAGTTTCCTCGGGGAGCCACTGATCGGGGGCCGACTCTCCGTCAGAACCGGTCTTCAACCGCGTGGGGTCCGCGGTGGCCATGATCCCCTGGATGATCCCCACGAACTCTTTTTCCAGCTTCTGGGCCGCCGGAGAGTTGGACATCAGGAGCTCGGAAATCATGTTGTGCTCGAAGAAGGTGACCTCCGGGGCCTTGCGGCGCGGGGGAGGTTTTGGCTGGGGGTGCGCCTCGGTGTGGGTTTTCAGGAAGAGGCTACGATTCAGAATCCTGACCGTGTCGGGCAGGCCCTTGATCTCGATTTCCTGGTAGGTGCGGCTGCCCGAGATGGCGTTGCGGGCCTTCTTCAACGAGGCCAGAGCCAGGTGCAGGTGATCGCTGGTGGCGGTGGCGTCGATCTCCACCAGGGCGATATGCAGGGGGTCCAGCAGGTCGAAAAGCCGCCGAGCTTCCACCGCGGACTGAGAGAGGTGGCCCTTGTCCAGCATCAGGCCTTCAGCGGTCACGAAGAGTTCCAGCTTGGGACGGCCCCTGATCACTTCCAGCAAGCTCTGGGCGCATTCCCGGGCCACCGCCTGAAAACGCTCATGGCTGGGCTGGTAGTAGGAACCGATGGTCAGCAGCCGGTCCAGACCCCCGCAGAAGGCGCGTTCAGCATCGCCCATGTCCTGGTGCTGGGTCTGATCGGGACTGTTGGTTGTCCTGGTCATGATTCGGGTAAGCTCCCGTACTGGGCGAAGTCGGGTGAAATCCTGCTCTCGATACATTGTCGACTAGTTTAGCCCGACTTTTACCGGAATCTTTCGCCAGGGCCCTTGACCTACTATCTTGTGCGCAAGTCAACTACTTCAAGGAGGCCGAGTCATGAAGACTCCCTGGTCAGATCAAGAGGTCAAAGAGCAGTTCAAGCACAAGATCGGCCTGGCCGAGATGCTCAAGGGCGGCGTCATCATGGACGTCACCAATGCGGAGCAGGCCAAGGTTGCCGAGGAAGCCGGAGCCGTGGCGGTCATGGCGCTTGAACGCATCCCCTCGGATATCCGGAAGATGGGCGGCATCGCCCGGATGTCCCAGCCGGGCATGATCCGCAATATCCAAGAAGCCGTGTCCATTCCGGTCATGGCCAAGGTGCGTATCGGTCATTTCGCGGAGGCCCAGGTGCTCCAGGCCCTGGGTGTCGATTTCATCGACGAATCCGAGGTGCTGACACCAGCCGACCAGAAGAACCACATCTACAAGCACGACTTCAAGGTGCCCTTCGTCTGTGGCTGCCGCAATCTGGGTGAAGCCCTGCGCAGGATCGGCGAGGGTGCCGCCATGATGCGCACCAAGGGTGAGGCCGGCAGCGGAGACATCGTCGAGGCCGTGACTCACATGCGTGAGGTCCAGGACGGCATCCGCCGGCTGCGGATGCTGCCCGAGGATGAACTGATGGCCGAGGCGAAGAACCTGGGCGCGCCTTACCACGTGCTGGTCGAGACGGCCGAGCTGGGCAAGCTGCCCGTGCCGAACTTTGCCGCCGGCGGCATTGCCACGCCCACCGATGCGGCATTGATGATGCAGCTGGGTGCCGAGACGGTGTTTGTCGGCAGTGGCATTTTCGCCAGCGAGGATCCTGCCCCGCGGGCCAAGGCCATTGTCGAGGCGGTGACCTATTTCGATGACCCCAAGAAGCTGATGGAAATTTCCATGGAGCTGGGTGAGGCCATGAAGGGCCGGGCGGTCAACGAGATGGACGACAGCGAAAAGATGGCCGGCCGCGGCTGGTAGCACTTATTGCCATGAAACTGGGCCCGGGAGACGTCTGTCCTCCGGGCCTTTCCGGAGAATCCCCGATGAAACCCATGGGCTTGCTGACCCTGCAGGGCGACTACGAGAAACATCGTCGGTCTTTTCATGCGCTCGGTGTGGAAACCCGGAATGTCCGGCGTCCCGAGGAGCTGGACGGAATATCCGGTCTGGTGATTCCCGGGGGTGAATCCACCACCTTGACCCGTCTGGTGGACAGGGTGGGATTGCGCCACCCTCTGAAAGAATTTGCCGCCAACCACCCCGTCATGGGCACCTGTGCCGGATTGATCATGATGGCCTCGCGGCTGGTGGATGAGGACCAGGAAGATTTCGGAGTGGATCCGCTCGGTATCATGGATGTCGAGGTCCTGCGCAACGGGTATGGTCGGCAGATCGATTCCTTCACCGCGCCGGTGGCCATCGATATCCTGGACGGTTCGGTCGAACCTTTCCCGGCTGTGTACATCAGGGCCCCACGCATCGTGAAAGTCGGGGAAGGGGTGGATGTGGTGATCCGTCACGGGGATGAGCCGGTGGCCGTCCGGGCGGGTCATCATCTGGCCTTCACCTTTCATCCCGAATTGACCGATGATCTGCGCTTGCACCAGGCTTTTCTGGCCATGGCCTCCTCCTGAGATTCTCCGGGGGAAATGCCTGAACACGGTTCCTTTCCGGCGGTTTTTCCTGTAAATTGATAAGGGCGGTGAGGTCTACCCCGAACGGACCTTCCCGGCACTTGTGGGCATGGCGAAAATATCGATCCAAAGGAAGCACGATGAAAAAGTTGATGGTTTTGCCCTTGCTGCTCCTGATCGGGGGCCTCTTCCTGATGCAAGCCGGGTGCGGTGGCGATGACGATCCGGCCACGCCCCCGCAGGACGAGGATTGTTCGCTGAGTCTGACCCATCCTGTCGGTGGGTCCGACTATCTGAGTGGAGACCGGGTCGTCATCCGCTGGGGTGAAACCGGCAATGCCGATGAGGTCGAACTGGAACTGCTCAAGGCCGGCAACCTGGTCGGGAGTATCGGCGTGGTGGCCAACGACGGTTACCAGAGCTGGGATGCCGACACCATGGGCGCCCTTTCGGGGACCGATTTTTCCATCCGGATCACCGCCGTGGGCGAGTCCGGGTGCACCGACACCGGAGCCGAGTTCACCATCATCAACACCGCCGGGTGCGAGCTGTCCATCGATTTCCCCGATTCGAACTGGCTGAACGCCGGGGACACATTTGAGATCGTCTGGAGCAGCCAGAACACCATCGGTAGTGTGAATATCGAGCTGTTGCGCATGGATTTGCCCGACGACGAGCCCGTGGGCTTCATTGCCACCGACACGCCGGACGACGGCTCCTTCCTCTGGACGGTGGACAGCCTGAACCAGGGAACATACGAGTTCTTCTACCTGCGGATCACCGATTCCAACAACTCCTCCTGTTTTGCCGAGACCGGATCGTTCGGGATGGTGGACGATGACATCTGCGAGATCTGGGTGAACGATCCTCAGCCTGGGGTGACCTGGGATGAGGGTGACCATCATGACATCGTGTTCACCGCTCCGTACGAGGATACCGAGCATGTGAACATCAATCTCTACAAGGGTCTCCAGTTCGTGGATTTCATTGCCGTTCAGCTTCCGGTCACCGGCGTGGAGCAGGTCTACGACTGGCTGGTTTCCACCGGTGGGGATACCTCGGCTGGCTCCACATACCGGCTCAAGTTCATCGATGCCGATGACCCCTACTGCGTGACCTGGAGCCCTAATTTCACCATCAACCGGGATCTCGCTGCCAAACATTGATCTGGACCTCACGGCACATGGAACCCAGGACGGGGATCGCACACGCGATCCTCGTCCTGGTTTTGGTCTGGGGAATGGCCGCGCTGGCACAGGAAGCGCAGTGGGGCCACGAGTTTCCCCACGAGTTTTCCCGTCCTGTCCTGGCGGAGCCCGAGGATGATTCCGGCCCTCCGGTGGCCGAACCGTTTTTTGCCTGGCTGATCAATCTGACCGAGACCGACACCCTGGGCACCTGGTCCGCCGAGGGGATTCAGTCCGCCCTCGGCCGGTGGCGGGGCGCTTCCCGCTTCCCGGTGGAAACCCTGCTCCAGCTGGAGAGACGTCGCCCATCGGAAGATGAACAGCGTTCCTGGCCGCACGCTGCGGTGCGCGCGGTGTGGGAAATGACCTTGACCGAGGACCTGGAACGCAGCATGCCCTACAGCATCCTGGGCTATCACCCCGGCACCCTGCGTCTGAGTCGCCACCTGTTGCTCACCGAGGTGCGCGCCGGAACTCTGGCCTATGCCGATGGAGCTGACCCTCACCTGATGCGGGACGTGATCATGTTCCGGCTGGACCAGGGGTACCTGGTTCTGGACGTGGACGGCCTGGTGGATCGATTGCTCGGCAAATCCCTGGATGATTCAGGCACCGTGGGCTTCGTCCTGGCCCGTGAAGAAGGCCGCTTGCTGGGGCTGGCGGTTTCCCGGGGACGCAATGGCCGCCGGATCTACGGCGAGTTCGATTTCCGCCGGGACAAGGTGTTGCCCAACGGCCGCCCGGCCGCCCGTGGCCTGAGCGCCACCTGCCGGATGAAGATGCTGGAAGACTACACGGGTCCGGAACTGGGCCGCTGGGTGGATGGCCGGTAGATCAGGAGTTATATTCGGGGGACGGAAATCAGGCAGAATCATGCCGACCGGTTTTGGTGGAATCAACCCCATGGGGTGCACAGGTGACAGATCGCAAGCTGCTGGTGGCCGTCGATGTGGACGGCACCCTATTGAATACCGAATTCGACGATGTGCTGGGCTCCAGGGAAATCGCTGCCCTGGAAAAGGTGCGCCAGTCGGGGCATACCCTGGCCCTGTGTACGGGCCGCAACACCCGGTCGGTGCAGGGGCTGCTGGACAAATCAGGCTGGCATCCTGCGGACCTGCCGGTGGTTCTGCTGAATGGCGCTCTGGTCAAGGGGGGCACACCCCATCGTCAGCTGGTGTGCAATGTTCTGGACCGGGACCAGATCCGCAATCTCATTCCCCTGTTCCGCGACCACGACACGGTGCCCATGGTGTACGGAACCGATGAGGATGGCGGTGCGTTGCACCACGAATCCCGTCCCCTGAACGATGTGCTGGGCCATTATATCTCCGTGCGTCGGGACACGGTGGGCGCCATCAACCTGGTGGATGACCTGCTGGATCTGCCCTGGGACACCGCGCT
Organism: Candidatus Krumholzibacteriia bacterium; assembly: GCA_036351155.1. GTDB lineage: Bacteria > Krumholzibacteriota > Krumholzibacteriia > LZORAL124-64-63 > LZORAL124-64-63 > LZORAL124-64-63. The sequence goes on from JAZBOO010000122.1 coordinate 10,340, forward strand.
GGAAGTGGGAACCATCGACCAGGAGCCCCGCATCCGCGCCTTGACGGCCGCCATTCACGCCACCTACCCTGGCCGGTACGAGGTGATCAATACCCGCTCCCTGCTGGGCGAGGGCCGGTTTTTCTGGGCCGAGGTGTATCGCTCGGGCAGCGACAAGGGGTCGGGGCTTTCCCGCCTGGCGGCCGAGCTGGGTTTTGCCCACGAAGATATCGTGGCCATCGGAGACAATTTCAATGACCTGGCCATGTTCGCTCTCGCGGGTTGTAGCGTGGCCATGGGCAACAGCCCGGCCGAGGTCCAGGCCAAGGCCCACCAGGTCACCGACACGGTGGACCGGGGTGGGGCCGCGGCCATCCTGGAACAGATTGCTGCGGGCACCTTCGGGTGCCCAGCACCGCGCCATGATTGAACCAGTGAGGTTGACGTGAGTCCCAAACGAGATCAGGAAAAGACCAAGGCTGGCCGGCCCTTTTCGGGCGGCCCGCTGGATGAGCCCGCGTCCGAAAGCCGGGACTGGCCGGCGGGTGAGCATTCCCTCGAAGAGAGCAACATCCGCGAGATGGGTTATGCCTTCGTGGATCTGATCGTCGAGTACCTGAAGGGTCTGGAAGGGCGCCGTGTCTATGGCCCTCTGTCGCCGGTGGGCCTGGACGAGATGTTCGAGGAAAACCTGCCCGAAGACAGCACTCCCTTCGCAGATCTGTTGCAGGAGTGCCGGACCAGAGTTTTTCCCAACACCATGGCCATCGGCAGCCGTCGTTATTTCGGCATGATGAACCCGGCCCCCCTGCCCATCGGCATCTTTGCCGAGGCGTTGACGGCGGCCATGAACCAGAATGCCGCCTCCTGGCGTCATGCCCCTTCCGGGACGGCCATCGAGAAGCGGGTCATCCGCTGGCTGTGCGATCTGTTCGGACTGCCCGAAACCAGCTTTGGCAGCCTGGCTTCCGGGGGGTCTCTGGCCAACATCACGGCCCTGAAGCTGGCCATCAACCGGGCCCTTGGGCGTGACCTTTCCCAGGTGGAGGATCTGGCGCCTCCCGGTCCCGAGATGGACAAGCTGACCTTCTACGTGTCCAGCCAGGGGCATTACAGCTTCGACAAGGCCATCGACGTGCTGGGGCTGGGCCGCGGCCAGTTGCGCAAGATCGGCCAGGATGACATTTTCCGGATCGACCTGATGGAGCTGGAAAAAACCATCAAGGCCGACCTGGCGGCGGGGTTGAAGCCTGCCTGTATCATCGGCATCGGGGGCAGCACCAACACCGGCAGCATCGACAAGCTGGACAAGCTGGCGGAACTTGCCCGACGTTACGGGTGTTGGTTCCATGTCGACGCCGCCTACGGGGGCGCCGTGATTCTCTCCGAGATGTACGGGCCCATGCTACGGGGTATCAACGAGGCCGATTCGATCACCGTGGACCCGCACAAGTGGTTCTACATGCCCTTTGCCGCCGGCGGTATCCTGGTGCGTGAGGGCGATTTCCTGCGCAAGAGCTTCCTGGTGCACCCCGAGTACTACATGGAAAAGGTGCGGCAGGACGATGAAGGGCCGGACGATCTGGAAACCAACGACCAGGGGCACCGGGTGATCCCCGACCGCCGGGGATTTCACACCGGGGACAAGGTCAACTTTTTCCAGTACGGGATTCAGGGCAGCCGTCGCCTCAACGCCCTGAAGCTGTGGATGGCTTTCAAGATGGTGGGCCGGAAGCAGTTTGCCGCCTGGATCGAGAAGGATATCGAGCTGGCACGCATCATGGCGGCGAGCATGCGCCGGCAGCGCGATTTCCGTATCCTGGGCCCCAACACCCTGGGGATCTGCAACTTCCGCTGGGAGCCCCTGGACAGCAAGGGCCAGCTGAGGTTCAGTCCCGAAGAAAACGATCGGCTCAATCAGGATCTGCAGGACCTGGTCGAGCGTGAGGGCGATGCCTGGTTCAGCTTCACCCGCCTCAATGGCCGGGTGGCGCTGCGCATGAACGTGGAAAACCGCTGCATGGAGCAGGGGGATATCAAGCGGCTGGTGCAGATCATATTGCGCGCGGCCGATCAGATCCTGGAACGCAGGAACACCTGACCTGAAAACCGAAGGAGACCCTTGATGTTGAGGAATACCGGAATTGTCCTGGCCCTGTTGATGGTGCTGGCCGGTTCGGCCATTGCGCAGATGAAGACGTCCGCCGACGTGGTCAAGGCCGAGCCGGCCTCGGGCGAAGTGAGCGCAGTTGCGGGTCAGCGCGTGGATTTCACCATCAAGCTGGACATCGCCAAGAAGTGGCATATTTACGCCCACGGTGACACCAACTTCATTGGTGTGGATCTGGTGCCCAGCGAGTATTTCCCCCTGGAAGACTTCCAGGCCGAGTACCCCCATGGACACGAGGGAGAATTCTTTGGCGAGAAGGTCAAGATGATCGAGGGCAAGGAGACCATCGCGGCCTCGGCCCTGATTCCCGAGGGCATGCCGGCGGGCGAATATCCGCTGGAACTGGGTGTGACGGTGCAGGCCTGTGATGACAAAACCTGCCTGGCTCCGGTGGACCTCCCGGTGGTGATCAAGCTCCAGGTCAAGTGACGCCGGAGATCATTGAGTTCCGAAGGGGAAGCGGATGAGGACAATTTACGTGGGCAACTTGCCCCTTGAAGCCTCGGAAGAGGATGTGCGGGAACTGTTTGCTCAATTCGGAGAAGTGGCCAAGGTGAGCCTGATCTTTGACCGGGAAACCGGGACTCCCCGGGGGTTCGGGTTCGTGGAAATGCCCCCTGAATTGGCCAGCGCCGCCATCGACGCACTGGATGGTGCGGATTTCCGCGGACGCAACCTTCGGGTCAACGAGTCCCGCGACAAGGGAGCTCGGCCACCTCGCCGCGAGTGGTAACCCTGCGATCTGATCAAGAACTGAAAACGCCCCGGACCGGTTCCGGGGCGTTTTTCCATGGCGCATACCGTGCGGCCCCTTCCAGCCCAGATAAAACATCCTGATCACATCCTGTCAGATCTTGCCTGGAGCCCTCCGGCAGGCCATTTTGGTGGCCACCGAAAGGACCCCTATGAAAGCCCTGTTCGACATGCCCTGGTCCACCTTCGGCGCCATCGTGGTGCTGCTGGGAACCATCGTCCTGGCCCTGGTCTGGGCCTTCATTGACAAGCAACGTGACCGGGAGGATGGCTGATGCTGGTCTATGTCATCGTTCTGGTGGCCTATCTCGGTTTACTGGTGGCCATCGGCATCGTCACCAGCGGGCGCAGCCGCAACGCGGGCGACTTCGCCATCGGCGGCCGATCCGTGGGCCCCTGGGTCACGGCCCTGTCTTTCGTGGCCGCCTACTATTCCAGCGTGGTGATCATCGGGGGCGGGGCCTTCGGCTGGAAATTCGGCCTGTCCACGCTCTGGGTAGGAGCGGGCAATGTCCTGATCGGCACGACCCTGGCCTGGATCATCCTGGGCCGGCGCGTGCGCCGCTTCACCGAGAATCTGGACGCCATGACCCTGCCCGGCTTCTTCGCCGGCCGCTACCGTTCGGCCGAGGCCCGCATTTTCAGCGCCGCGGCCACGGCTCTTTTCCTGATCATCTACAACGTCAGTGTCCTGAAGGGCATGGCCAACAGCTTCGAGGTCCTCATGGACCTGCCCTACTGGGCGGGTGTGGTCATCTCCGGCGTGGTCATCCTCTTCTATACGGCCGTGGGGGGCTACCTGGCCGTGGTCTACACCAGCTTCGTGCAGGCCCTGGTCATGATCACCGCCCTCATCCTTCTGACCTTCATGTCCCTGCAGAAGGTGGGCGGCATGACCGCCCTCGTACACAAGCTCAACACGGTGGATCCCGGGCTGGTCAACACGCCTGGCGTCTGGGGCTGGGCCGGGTTGATCAGCTTCACTCTGATCGTCTCCCTGGGCACCTGGGGCATGCCCCAGCTGCTGGTGCGTTTCTACTCCATCAAGAATGACAAGATGTTGCGGCTGGGCACGGTCATCGTCACGGTGGGCGCCTCGGTGGCGCTGTTGCCGTACCTGAACGGTGCGGTGGCGCGTGTCCTGGTGCCCGAGCTGGCCAGCGCCGACCAGGCCATTCCCGCGCTGACGGCCCTGGTGCTCAACGACTGGGGGGGCGCCCTGTTTCTGGCCGGAGTGGTGGCCGCGGGCATGAGCACCTTTGCCGGGGTTCTGATCATCATCAGCAGCAGCATGGTGCGCGACGTGTGGGTGCATGGTCTGAAGCGCGAGCTCGGCCCGGCCGCCGAGCTGAAGGCCAACCGGTACATGAGTCTGGGCGTGGGGGTCATCAGCCTGTTGATCGCCCTCAAACCGCCGGCTCTGGTTCTGGTCCTGACCGCCTTTTCCTGGGCCGTGATCGCCTCGACCAACCTTTGGCCCTTGCTGTTCGGGCTGTACTGGAAACGCACCAGCGCCCGGGCCACCTTCTGGAGCATGATCCTGGCGGTGACCGCGGCTCTGGTCTGGCAGGCCTGGCCCCGCCTGGGCTGGCTGCCGGCCTTGCCCTCCGGGTTGGCGGGAATTCATGGCTTTGTGGTGGGAACCACGGTGGGTCTGGTGGTCATCGTGGTGGGCACCTGGCTGGGCAAGCCGGCTCCCACCGAAGCGGTGAAACAAGCCTGGGGAGAAATCGACAAGGGCTGAAAACAGGAGAATCTGCTATAGTGCCGGCAAAGTCTTTTTCCATCAACCGGCAGGCGGACCATGTTGACCATTGATGATGTGCGCCAGGCAGTCCGGACCATTCACGGCAAGGTGCACCGGACCCCGGTGCTGACCTGTCGTGCCCTGGATGACCTGGCCGGAGCCTCGTTCTTTTTCAAGTGTGAAAATTTCCAGAAGGTGGGCGCCTTCAAGGCCCGCGGCGCCACCAACGCCGTTTTTTCGCTGAACGATGATGACGCAGGCAAGGGCGTGGCCACCCACTCCTCGGGCAACCATGCCCAGGCCCTGGCCCTTGCGGCTCGCCAGCGGGGAATTCCAGCCTATGTGGTCATGCCCACCAGTGCTCCCGAGGTCAAGCGGCGCGCGGTGGCCGGCTACGGAGCCGAGATCATCGACTGCGCCCCCACCCTGGCGGCTCGTGAAAGTACGCTGGACTCGGTGGTGGCGCGGACCGGTGCCCATTTCGTGCATCCTTACGACAATCCCTTGATCATCGCCGGGCAAGGCACGGCCGCCCTGGAACTGCTGGAAGAGGTGCCGGATCTGGATATCATCATGGCCCCGGTGGGAGGGGGCGGCTTGCTGGCCGGCACCGCTCTGGCCACTGCGGCGCTGGCGCCCAACGCCCGGATCGTGGCCGGAGAACCGGCCGGGGCTGACGATGCAGCGCGCTCGCTGCTGGCCGGAAAGGTCATTCCTTCGGTCAATCCCCGCACCATTGCCGATGGCTTGCTGACCTCCCTGGGTCGCTTGAATTTTCCGATCATCCAGAACCATGTGGAGGCCATCTGGACGGTGGACGATCCGGCCATCGCCGCGGCCATGCGCCTGGTCTGGGAACGGATGAAGATCATCATCGAACCTTCGAGTGCCGTCCCTCTGGCGGCGGCCCTGGCGCACCAGGGGGAGATCGCGGGCTGTCGGGTGGGGGTCATCTTCTCGGGGGGCAATGTGGATCTGGATCGGCTGCCGTGGCAGGCACCCGGCCTGAGTGCTCCTGCCCGCGGCCATCTGACCGGCACCACTCAGGAGCAGCGATGACCCATCTCCACCGACTCAAGGTGCGCGGCTACCACTGCGACTTCTACGGGCACGTTAACAACGCCCGCTATCTTGAATTCCTGGAAGAGGCTCGCTGGGGCTATCTGGAAGAGGGCCTGGACCTGGGGTACTGGCAACAGCGGGGACTGGGGTTCATCGTGGCCTCGGTGACCATCAACTACCGGCGTCCCGCGGCCATGGGGGTGGACCTGGAAATCCGCAGCCACATGAGCCATCTCGGCGGCAAGAGTGGGGTCATCCACCAGGAAGTGGTGAACCTGGCCACCGGGAAAACGGTGGCCGATGCCGATGTGACCTTCGTGGTGGTGAATCTGGCCACGGGGAAAGCCCAGGCCATGTCCGGTGAAGTCCGGGAAGGGTTCGACCGCGTGGCCGCCGGTCTGGCCGCCCGTCAGGATCAGGCAGATGACTGACCGCAGGGAGAATCCTGCGGGTCTGCGCCACGCCCTGCAAGCCCTGGGGCCGGGCATCCTTTTTGCCGGGGCGGCCATCGGCGTTTCCCATCTCGTGCAATCGACCCGGGCGGGAGCGGGCTACGGCTTCGATCTGCTGTGGGCTGTTCTGCTGGTCCTGCTTTTCAAGTATCCCTTTTTTCAGTATGCCCACCGATACACCGTGGCCACCGGCGAAAGTCTGCTGGAGGGCTACCGGCGGCAGGGGCGCTGGGCCCTGGGTCTTTTCATGCTGGTGGTGGTGGTCAGTGCGTTCATCACCGCGGCCGCGGTCACGGTGGTCACGGCCGGCCTGTTGACCGCTCTGCTGGGCTTGAAGCTGGGGCTGGGTACGGTCAGTTTTCTGGTGCTGGCCTTGATCGTGGCCATTCTGGTGATCGGCCACTACCGCGTACTGGACCGATTGATGAAGGTGATGGTGCTGGTGCTGGGTGCGCTGACCTTGATCGCCGTCGGCGTGGCTGCCGCCCATGGGCCGGTGGGCGCTCCGGATTTTCCACGTCCCGATGTCTGGTCCGTCACCGGACTCACCTTCGTGCTGGCCTTGATGGGATGGATGCCCGCCCCGCTGGACATCGGGGTGTGGTCGTCGCTGTGGATCCTGGAGAAGCACGAGGACAAACCCCGACCCTCCATGCTCCAGGCCAATGTGGATTTCCATCTGGGCTATTTAGCCACCGCGGTGCTGGCGGTGGCCTTTGTCAGCTTCGGAGCCCTGGTCATGTTCGGAACCGGCACCGAGTTTTCCGCCGGCGGGGTGGCCTTCAGCCGCCAGCTGATCGACATGTACACGGCCACTCTGGGGGGCTGGAGCCGATGGATCATCGCGCTGGTGGCCTTCATCACCATGTTCTCCACCACCTTGACGGTCATGGACGGATACGCACGTACGCTGGGACACGGGGCCGCTCTCCTGTTCCGTGGCCAATCGACCATGGCCCCGGGTCTGTATCTGGGGCTGCTGGGTTTGCTGCTGGGGATGTCGGTGCTGATCATCGGGGTGCTCATCCAGAGCATGCACGCCCTGGTCGATGTGGTCACGGTCCTGGCCTTCCTGACCGCTCCCCTGGTGGCGGTGCTCAACTTTCGTGCCGTACGATCAGCGGCCGTGCCCCCGCAGTACCGTCCCGGCCGCTTCATGACCGTTCTCAGCTGGGCAGGTCTGGTTTTCCTGGTGGGGTTCAGCCTGGTTTGGGTCTGGTTGCGCTGGTTGCGCTGAAAAAAAGCCCGCCGGGAGATCGTGTCTGCCGGCGGGCCCCATCAAACATTATCACTTCCCGGAACCGGCCTCCAGCTGGTCGAACGCTTCTCGCATTCCTGACTGCAAAGCCTTCACATCAGCCTCGGACCAGGCCGATTCCTCTTCCCGGATGAAGCTGGTCTTGTCCACCCGGTTGTCGAAGCGGCCGAGGGGCAGGAAATAAGACTTTCCATCCCTGTCCACCTGCACCGTGTTGGGCTTGGCCGATTGCTCCAGCTGATAGGCCATGTCACACACGCCGTAGTCGCCATACATCACGGCCAGAGGCACGCCATGGTGCAGGATGCTGCCCGGGTCGTTGGGGTCGGTGCGCGCGGCATTCTTGCGGCGGCTCTCCTCGGGTTCCACCCAGATGTACAGGATGCTGGCCTTGGCCAGGATGGCCGGACTCAGCTGGGCCAGGCTGGCCTTGTAGCCGAAGGGGTGGACCAGGGGGAAAGGTGAGCCGTCGGCGCCGCCGCGGGCAAATTCGATGACCACCGTCTTGCCCTCGAGGGTGTCGGGGACCTCGGCCACCTTGTCGTTCAGCAGGGTTCGGGCCTCGTCCTCGATGGGACCGGCGATTTCCCTGCGCAGATCCTCGTCCAGGGTGCTGATGATGGCCTCGCCGCCGGCGCGCACCCGCGCCGCGTCGATCCGGTCGAACAGCCAGAGGGCGGCCGACTCGGGAGCGGGGCGGTTCTTCTGGACCAGATCCTCGTAGTCCTCGTTCAGCAGCTCGATCAGCGTGAGCCAGTCGATGGGATTGCGGAAGGGCAGGGCCGGGGAAAGGAAAAACATTCCCGTATGGCCCCGGTCCGTCAGCTCGTCCGTGATGCGCCGCATGATGTGCACGTAGGGGAAATCATCCAGCTGAACGGTGTGGCCGATGCCGAACTGCTCGTGGCACTGCTCGGGGCTAAGGCTGGCCAGGTAGCGGCGGGCCTCGGACTTGCCGCTGGCGGGCAGGGCCAGCAGAAGCAGGATGTCGATATGCTTGGACATGGTCTTCCTTTCGGGGTGCTTTCGAGGGATTTTCGAAGGATTTGCTTTGTCCGACAGTATTCTATCTGGGCGGGCGAACGTCAAGGTTTGGGGTCGTGCCGGAGGATTCAGGGGTCAAGTTTGGGGGCCATCCGGTCGATAGGAATAGTCCGGTATATCTGTGACTGTATCCTCTGGAGGGTTTTCATGCGTCCCGTGCTGTCGAATGCCTGTTCCCGCGTTTCGCGCCATCATCTGGTGTTTGCCCTGGCAGTGCTGCTGGTTTTCATGGCCCTGATGGCGTCCAGGGCCTGGGCCGCCAGTGAGGCGCCTGTGCCCCAGCGGGCACCCGAGCCGGATGCCGTGACCCGCTTGATTGAGTCCCGGGGTTTCATCTCCCCCTCCTTTTCGCGGGCCCATGTGACCGGTGCGGTGGCGAGTACGAAGGACGGAACCCGGGACCTTCCGGCGGCCTATGACGCACGCAGTCAGGGCCATGTCAGTCCGGTGAAGAATCAGTCGAACTGCGGTTCCTGCTACGCCTTTGGCACGGCGGCGGACCTGGAATCGCGTCTGCTGGTCGACGGCCAGGGGCTGTTCGACATCTCGGAAAACCACATCAAGGAATGCAACTACCAGAACGCCAGCTGTGGCGGCGGCAACCAGTTCATGACCATGTCTCTGCTGACTCGTCAGGGGGCGGTCCTGGAGGGATGCGACCCTTACGTGGCAGCCGACGTGGGCTGCGCCACCGGGTGTGCCCACCAGTTCCTGGTGACGGAGTGGCTGGAGCTTTCCGGAAACACCGCGCCTGATCCGGCGATTCTGAAGCAGTACATCATGGACCACGGTCCCATCCACACCACCGTGTACGCCGGCCTGGGCGATGCCTGGCAAACCACCTTCAACAACTACAACGGCACCGGTGTGCTGTACTCGGCCACCAGCTATCCCCAGCCCAACCACTCGGTCTTCATCGTGGGCTGGGACGACACCCTGGTC
>JAZBOO010000123.1:0-7795 GCA_036351155.1 Candidatus Krumholzibacteriia bacterium
CCACGCGAGGCACAATAGATGGCCACCTGCCACACGCTCGTGTCGGCCACGGCCACCGGGGCGATGGCCTGGGTTTTCCAGGTGTCACCAAACAGGCGCAGGCTCTGACCGCTGCCGCCAAAAGGCGAGCTGGTCGACAGTTGCCAGTCGTCCGGGTCTTGGTCTTCACCGGGGTAGCCGGCAAGCACGGGCTCCGGACCCTCGAAATCTTCGATGACCGTGCCGCGGGGACCGGCCAGGCTGAGGGCGGGCCACAGGAGGAGAAGAAAAATGATGTGCCGGGCAAGCATGGGAGACCTTTCCGTTTCGAATCTTACTCTACGCCATTTTAACGGTCAGGTGTCACGAAATCATGGCGGGGACCCTGAATCTCTCTAACATGTCGCCATATGAGGTGACAGTTCTTTCCCCGAAAATCAATACCCAAGGAGACCATCATGATTCGTGCCTTTGCTGCCCAGAAAGCCGGCGCCCCTCTGGAAAAATTTGAATACGACCCCGGCACCCTGCAACCCGATCAGGTGGAAATCGACGTGACCGCCTGCGGCCTCTGTCATTCCGACCTGTCCATGCTGGACAACGAGTGGGGCATGACGGCTTACCCGTTCGTGCCCGGCCACGAGGTCACCGGCAAGGTGGCCGCCGTCGGTGACCAGGTGACGCGGGTCAAGGTGGGCGACACCGTGGGGCTGGGCTGGTTTGCCGGCAGCTGCATGACCTGCCAGATGTGCATGAGCGGCAACCACAACCTCTGTGCCTCGAACGAGTCGACCATCGTGGGCCGACACGGCGGGTTCGCCGACAAGGTGCGCTGCCGCGAAGGCTGGGCCATTCCTCTGCCCGGCGATCTGGACATGAAGAAGGCCGGCCCCCTGTTCTGCGGCGGTATCACCGTCTTCAACCCGGTGGTCGAGTTCGGCGTGCAGCCCACCGACAAGGTGGGTGTGATCGGCATCGGCGGCCTGGGCCATTTTGCCCTGCAGTTCCTGAACAAGTGGGGTTGTGAGGTCACCGCCTTCACCAGCACCGGAGCCAAGGCGGACGAAGCGCGCAAGATGGGCGCCCACAAGATCGTCAACTCGCGCAGCGGCAGTGAACTGGATGCGGTGGCGGGCACCTACGATTTTATCATCTCGACGGTGAATGTGGACCTGGAGTGGGACAAGTATGTGGCGGCGCTGGGCCCCAAGGGCCGCCTGCACACGGTGGGCGCGCCCCTGACGCCCATCCCGGTGGCGGCGTTCGGGTTGATCGGCGGACAGAAGAGCATTTCCGGCTCACCGCTGGGTTCGCCGGCCACCACGGTCAAGATGCTCGAGTTCTGCGCGCGCCACGGTATTGAAGCGGTGACCGAGAAATTCCCCATGAGTAGGGTCAACGAGGCCCTGGATCATTTGCGTGAGGGCAAGGCCAGGTACCGTGTCGTCCTGGAGAATGACCTGGGTTGAGGTCATGAACAATAATTGAGAAATGGATAAGAAAATGAATAGCACCATCGTGATCTATGGTGGCCATGGCGGCGTGGGTTCGGCCGCGGCCCGACTGCTGCACAAGCGGGGATTTGCGTTGCATCTCGTCGGCAGGAATGAGGCCGCCCTGGGCTCCCTGGCTCAGGAACTGGAAGCCACGATGACGACCGGCGACGTGACCGATCCCGCCCTGTTCGGCCAGGTGGCCGAGGCGGTGGGGAAGGAGTGCGGTGGGCTGGTCTATGCGGTGGGCACCATCAACCTGGGGAGCTTGCAAAGGCTGACGCCCGAGGATTTCCTGCAAGACTTCCAGGTCAATGCGGTGGGGGCGGCCATGGCCGTCAAGTCCCTCCTGCCGGCCTTGAAGCGCAGTGCCCGGCCCGCCTCGGTGGTGCTTTATTCCAGCGTGGCGGTGGCTCAGGGATTCGCCTTCCACACCAGCATGGGTCTGGCCAAGGGCGCTGTTGAGGGACTCACGAGGTCTCTGGCCGCAGAGCTGGCCCCCAGAATCCGGGTGAACGCCATTGCGCCTTCCTTGACGGCCACCCCACTGGCCGAGAAGCTGCTGGCCAACGAGAAGGTGACCGAAACCATCACCCGGAACCATGCTCTGCAACGACTGGGTTCGGCCGAGGACATTGCCGGGCTGACGGACTTTCTGATGTCGGACCAGGCCTCCTGGATCACCGGTCAGGTCATCGGGGTGGACGGTGGACGCTCCACCCTGCGGACCTCGGGGTAAGGCCATGGGTAGCGGCAACACAGACCATCGCGAGGTCGAGATTCTGATCATCGGAGGGGGTATGGCCGGCCTGATGGCGGCCAGGGATCTCCAGGCCGGTGGCCGAGACGTCCTGGTCCTGGACAAGGGCCGTGGGTTCGGGGGGCGGATGGCCGTGCGCAACATCGGCGCCGCCACCTTCGAGCACGGGGCGCACTTTCTGGAGGCGCGGACCCCGCGCTTTGCCGAACAGATCGATCGATGGTGCCGGGCCCAGGTGGCGGGAAAATGGTACCAGCCTTCCGGGGCGGAGAACGGGCCACCGTTTCGTTATCGCGCAACTCCCAGCATCTCGGCACTGGCCCGCCATCTGGCCCAGGGCACCGAGGTGCTGCGGGCCCACAAGGTCATTGCCCTGGAGTTGAATACCCAACGATGGACGGCCAAGCTGGAACATGGGGGGCAGGTTCAGGCCGCGGCGGTCCTGATGACCTGTCCGGTTCCCCAGTCGCTGGACCTTCTGGATCAGGGGAGCGTGCGGCTGGCGCAGGACATTCGTCAGCAGCTGGAATCGGTCACCTATGAACGCTGCCTGACGGTCATGGCTGTGCTCGATGGTCTCAGTCGGCTCACTGCCCCGGGAATCTTGACGCCTGATTCGGGGCCCATTGACCGGTTGTGTGACCATCACGTGGAGGGCGCCTCGGCTGTTCCTGCGGTCACCATCCAGGCGGGCCATCGTTTCAGCCTGGAAAACTGGGACCGCCCGCGCGATGAGGTGGCCACCGAGTTGCTGGCCGCGGCCCAGCCCTGGCTGGGTGGCAAGGTGACGGACTGCCAGATCCACGGCTGGAAATATTGCCGGCCTCTCCACCGACTGAAGGAGACCTGTCTCCAGGGTTACGATGATCCCCCGCTGATTTTTGCCGGCGACGCCTTCGGCGGCCACGACCTGGAGAGCGCAGCCCATTCCGGCTGGGCGGCGGCTGCCGCACTCATGCGCCCTGCTCCCTGACCACCTCGCCCACCAGCGCCATGGCCTGATCCAGCTGACCATCGCTCAGATACGGGGCCGGACCCAGCCGCAGGGCCTGGCCCCGGCTGTCGGTCCACACCCCTCGTTGCCGCAGGGCCTTGCAAAATTCTGCGGCCCTTGGCGAGGTCAACACCAGGAAGCCGCCGATCTGTTCCAGGGGAAAGGCCCGGTCCCTGGTGATCAGTGCCGGATCCAGATCCAGGGCATCAAAGCGGTGGGCCAGCCTGGACACCTGGTGCTGGCTCACCCGGCGCAGCAGCTGTGGGGTCAGATCCATCTCGGCAAAGAAGTCGAACACCGCCGCCGCCCGGTAGTGGCTGACGGGATCGTACGTGGCGCCGGCCATCTGCCCAGGTCCGCGGTCGTAGGCCACCTTCCCGTTGTTCTTGGCCTGGTCCAGGGTTTCGAACTCGGCAAACCAGCCGGTGATCACCGGACGCAGCTTGCGCTGCCAGGGAAAGCGCAGGAAGCAGTTGCCCTCCCCCAGCTGACAGTACTTGTAGCCGCCACCGATGATGAAGGCGTCGCTCAGTCCCGCCTCGATCAGCGAAAAGGGCACGGCGTTCAGCTGGTGATAGGTGTCGACCAGCAGGTCGGCGCCGTGGCGAAGGCAGGCCGCCATCACGCGGTCCAGCCCCTGGACAATGCGCCCGCTGCCGAAGAGGACCGACGAGGCCAGGACCAGACAGGTGCGGTCATCGACGGCGGCGGCCAGGCGGTCGGCCAGGGCATCGTGGGGTGCGGTGGGCACACGGACCACCTCGATCCCCTCCTCTTCCAGACGATCCAGCTGGCGACGGATGGTGTGGAACTCACCGTCGGTGGTCACCAGTCGAGGGCGGGCGCGCAGAGGCAAGGCGGAGAGCAGGCGGACCAGAAGATCGTGGGTGCTGCCGCCCAGGGCGATGTGCCCCGTGTCCCGGTCATCGAGCAGCTGGGCAAAGCCCTGCCGCACGCGCTGTGCCTTGGCAAAGGCTCTTTCCCACTTGTCGTCCACGAACTCGGCGGCATCCAGCCAGGCCTGTTGCTGAGCGGGGAAGGCCTCGTCGGGCCAGGCCTGATGGCTGTGGGCCGTCAGCAAAAGCCGTTGGGCCACGCGAAAATGGGAATAGTGAGGCGCCAGCTGGTTGATGGGGCCGGTCAGGTCGCTGAATTGCATGCGTGGTACTCCGCTGGGGAAATGGTGATCCAGGCATTCTATCAGGTCGGCGCCCCTTTGACAAAAAAACTTGTTGCAACAAATATCGTTTTAACCTAAATTAAAACGGAGAAAATTAGTCACGTTATATCAGAGGAGAACTGTCATGATGAGAAAACGTCTCGCTCAGGAACGCGGCCATGCTGACCACGGCTGGCTCGAGGCTCGCCACAGCTTCTCGTTTGCCGGCTACCATGACCCTGCTCACATGGGCTTCCGCACCTTGCGCGTTCTGAACGACGACCGGGTGCAACCCGGGCAGGGTTTCGGGACCCATGGGCACAAGGACATGGAGATCATCACCTACGTGCTGGATGGCGCGCTCGAGCACAAGGACAGCCTGGGCACGGGGTCGGTGCTGCGGCCGGGTGATGTGCAGCGCATGAGCGCCGGGCGCGGCGTGACTCACAGCGAGTTCAATCACTCCCAGGACGACGTGCTGCGTTTGTTGCAGATCTGGATCCTGCCGGAAAAAGAAGGACTGGAGCCGGGGTACGAAGAGAAGAATTTCAGCGCCGAGGACAAGCAGGGTCGGTTGCGCTTGATCGCGGCGCCGGGCGGTCCAGACGGCGCCCTCGATGTGCACCAGGATGTCCGGGTTTACGCCGGGATCCTGGCGGCCGGCGACAGCGTGAGGCATGAAATGGCCCCGGGCCGTCATGTCTGGCTGCAGGTGGCCAGGGGTCGGGTGCAGGTCCAGGGGATGGAGCTGAACGAGGGTGATGGGCTGGCGGTCAGCGAGGAACCCGTCTTGGATATTGAAGGTGTGGACGGCGGCGAGGTGCTGCTGTTCGACTTGAACTGAGGAGAGGAGTGGACATGAGTGACGTGAAAAAAGCCCAGGCCGATGTGCCGATCCATGAAGTGATTGCCAACCGCTGGAGCCCTTACGTGTACGACAGTCGGCCCGTGCCTTCCGAGGATTTACGTGCGGTGTTCGAAGCGGCGCGCTGGGCGGCCTCGGCGTTCAACGAGCAGCCGTGGCGCTATATCGTGGCGACCAAGGACACTCCGGAGGCGTACGAGCAGTTGCTGTACTGCCTGGTGGAGGCCAATCAGGCCTGGGCTAAACAGGCGCCGGTGCTGGGGCTCTCGATGGTGAGCTTGAACTACAGCCGCGACGGGAAACCGAACGGGACGGCCAAGCACGATCTGGGCCTGGCCACGGCCAACCTGGTGCTGGAGGCGGCATCGCGGGGGCTGATGGTGCACCAGATGGGGGGGATCTTGCCCGGCCGCGCAGCCGAGTTGTACAAGGTTCCCGAGGGATTCCAGGTGATGACGGGGTTTGCTCTGGGATATCCGGGAACCAGCGAGAGTGATCTGGCCAAGCGCGACCTGACACCGCGAACCCGACGTCCGATCGATGAACTGGTCTTCGGCGAGGCCTATGGTCGCGCCTTCACTTTCTAGAACCAAGAGGGAGAATCCCATGGCCATCAAGATCGATCTCATTCCCAACGGCCCCATTCGGGTGACGGCCGAGGGCGAGGACTTTCCGGTTTTGCGCCGGGAGGGCCTTCAGGACTTGACCCAGGAGGGGCCGGCTTTTCTGTGCAGATGTGGCGAGTCGGCCAGCAAGCCCTTCTGTGATGGGACGCACGCGAAGGTGGGGTATTCCGATGAGAACCGCTGCGCCAACGACATGCTGCAGGACTTTCATGCTCCTGAAATCACCGTGCACTTCAATCGATCCATCTGCTCGGGTGCTGGCCAGTGTGTACGCGGCCTTCCCGAGGTGTTCATCAGCGGGGTTGAGGACTGGATCCAGCCAGGTGAGGCTCCTGTCGAGGACGTGATCGCCACCGTCCGGAAATGTCCTTCGGGCGCCCTGACCTTCACCCGCAATGGAAAATCAGGGATTCAGGGCAAGAAAGATGTCGTCTTCAATATCGTGAAAGACGGTCCTTACGAGATCACCGGCCCGGTGCAGTTCGACCCACCCCGGTGGTCGCAAAACGCCTCGCGCACCATGTTTGCGCTGTGTCGCTGCGGGAAATCCTCCAATGCTCCATTCTGCGATTATTCTCACGGAGAACAAGGCTGGCAGGACGGCGAATAGCTTGTACAGAATATTTACAAAAAAAACTATACAGACTATTGACAAGAGAGCGGAGTTGATTTATCCTGCATTCAGGTTCGGGAGAGGAAGACCACGGGCATCCCAGGTTGACCGTTGGCAAATAAATCGCAGATCCCGAGATAATATCTAATGGAGGAAAGATCATGAAGACCCTGAAGCTAATGACCGCTCTGTTCGCCATCTCCATCTTCGGTGCCGGTATGGCCGTCGCCCAGGATGCCACCATCCAGATCATCCACAACAGCCCCGATCCGGCCGCCGCGTCGGTGGACATCTACGTGAACGGCGGCGAGTTTCCCGCCATCGCTGGCCTGGGTTTCCGCGAGGCCACAGGCCTGGTGATGCTTCCTTCGGACACTGACCTGGAAGTCGGAATCGCTCCTGGTGGCAGTGCGGGTCCCCAGGACATCATCGCCAGCTGGACCTACAACCTGCCCGCGGGTTCGATGACCGTGGTCATGGCCAGCGGCCTGCTGGGTAGTGACTTCGATCTGTTCGTGAACGAGCTGGTGACCACCGCTGCTGCCGGTGAAGTGGGCGTTCTGGCCTTCCACGGCGCTCCTGACGCTCCCGGTGTGGATGTTGGCGCAGTGGGCGTGGGCACCCTGTTCGGTGACCTGGGCTACCAGACCTTCCAGGGTTACGGATTTGTCCCCGCGGCCGACTACACCCTGACCGTGGCCCCCACCAATGGCAGCCCCATCGCGGGCTTCACCGCCCCGCTGTCCGGCCTGGGTGGCGCCGCTGCCGTGGTCTTCGCCTCGGGTTACCTGGGCATGGAGCCTGCGTTCGGCCTGTTCGCCGCGCTGCCTGACGGCACCGTGCTGGAACTGCCTGCCGACAACACCGTGGACAACGAAGAGATGACCATGGACGGGTTGAAGGCGATCTACCGGTAAACTCGAAGAACAGATATTGCAAAGAGGATTCTGAAAATAACGAGGAGTGCGTGGGACTTTGGGAGAGGTCTTGACGCAAAGGGAGCACCGAGATGGTGCTCCCTTTTTTTTGCTTGCCCTTAATTTTGCATTTATTAGACTAGTCTAACAGGAGGTTCGCCAGACCATGACCGAAAACATTTCCCACCCCGCCCTGACCCCCGCCCTCGAGGACTACCTCGAGACCATCTACCGTCTGATCGGCAAGATGGGTGTGGCCCGGGTGGGCGACATTGCCAAGGAGCGGGACGTGAAACCCGGGTCGGTGACCCCCGCCATGAAGCGTCTGGATCAGCTGGGCCTCATCGACTACCAGCAGCGCGACAACATCGGCCTGACCCCGACCGGGG
>JAZBOO010000124.1:0-5426 GCA_036351155.1 Candidatus Krumholzibacteriia bacterium
GAAGGCCTTGGTGCCTTCGATGACCTCGGGCGCGGTCAGGCGGCCCCAGTCGTTGACGTGACGGGCGGCGAATTCCTGGCCGTACCCCGTGGCGCCGCTGGGGTTGGGCACATAAACGATGTAGCCCTGGGCCGCCCAGGTGTTCTTGGGATAGCGACCGCCAAAATCACGTGAGATGGGGCTGGTGCCTCCGTAGTAATATACGATCACCGGGTAGGTCTTCTCGGGGTCGAACATGGGCGGGTAATAAACGAATCCGTCCAGCTCCATGCCCTTGTCCAGGGTGGTGGCCCAGTTTTCGACCTTGCCGAAAATGCGGTCCCGGTAGTCCTTGGCGCCGGGGTCCAGCAGTTCGCGAATCTTACCGCTCTTCAGATCCACCGCGTGCACCTTGTTGGGCACCGTGGCGCTGGTGCCGCGGGTCACGGCGGTGCGGCCCTTGCGGGGCATATCGAACTGGTCGGTGTGCTCGAACCCGGTGTCGATTTTCGTCCACGACTTCTTGCCGGGATGGTAGCGGTAAATGTTGCTGTACTGGGTGTCGGTGCAGTTGGTGTAGATCATCCCATCGTCCAGGTTCCACTCGACCCAGCCCACGTCGGGGCGCAGGTCCAGGGAGATGGCCTCGGGCTGGCCGGTCTTCAGGTTGTACAGGTAGAGCTGGCCGCCGTAGTCGTTGGCTTGCATGCCGTCAGGGAGGTTGCGGCCCAGCCCGTCAAAGGCCGAGGGCGAGCCACTGAGCAGGATCACGTCCTTGTCGGGCCCCCAGGTGGCGCCGCCGATCCAGCGATCATCCAGGATGCTGGTCGTTTCCAGGGTGGTCAGATCCATCAGCCACAGCTGGCTGGTGGAGAAGGGCCGGTTGAGCAGGTCGGGCTCGCCGGTGAAGAACAGCAGGTGCTTGCTGTCGGGCGATATGCTCCACCCGCTCGGGCTCAAGGGGCCGGCGGTCAGGCGGCGGCTCATTCCGCCGGGGACAAAGGCCTGCACCAGGTGAGAGCGTCCGCGCCACCACGATTGACGGTCCGCCGGGTGCAGCACGCGCTTGACCTGGCGCTTGTCCGGTTCTGGCCGGCGCGACACGGAATAGATGATGGACTTGCTGTCGGGCGCCCACTGCCAGCCGCCCAGGTCGGAAATATTTTCGAGCAACAGGCCGGTTTGCCCCCTGGCCTGGTCGAAGTACCAGATATTACTTTTATCGTCCTGGCTGGTTTCCCAGCAGATGAGTTTCCCGTCCGGGCTCCAGCCCAGTCCCTGGGGATTCTTGTCGGCACGGAACACCTCGGTCAGCTGGCCGTCGTTCGTATTGCGGATCTCGAGCCACGATTCCCGGTTCTTGCCGTCACGATACTCGCTCAGGCTGATGACGACCTGGCTGCCGTCCGGGGAGATGGCCGTCCGGCCCACTCGCGGAGCATTCAAAACCACATCGATATCCACGGGCCGCTGGGGCGAATTGCACACCATCAGGCTACCTTCGCGGGCATGCTCGCCTGGGGTCAGGGCCAGGCCGCAGGTCCAGTCGGCGGGGGCTTCTTCTTCCTCCTGGTCCGGCTCGTAAAGCGAGCGCAAGACCACCAGATGCTTGCCGATGGGCAGGGTCAGGTCGCCACTCTGGCTCTTCGGGCCCTCGTCGTCGTCCTTCTTGTCCACCGCCAAGCCGAGGTCGGCCCCGTTCAGAGTGGCCTTCACCGTCTGGTCGGTGGTCACGGTCAACTTGGCCTTCTGGTAGCGGTCGCTGTACACGTAGAAGGCCAGATAGCGGGCCTGGGGCGCATCGGGGCGGGAAAAACGGTACATGCCCTCGCTGTTTTTATCCTCGGAGAACTTGAACCAGCCATCCGGGCCCGGCACTTCCAGACCCGCAAAGGGCCACTGGCCGCCCGGAAGGGCAGGCAGTTCGTCGAAAAGGTCTGCCGTCTTGATCCCGGCCTTTTCCTGAGCGTGGAAAGCGGGCAGCAGAAGGTCAATGGGGTCGGTGGCCAGGACAGAAGATATGGGCACAGGTGGAGTTTCCGGCTCCTCGGTCTTATCCTGGGCCAGGATCAATCCCGGAACCAGGAGCAAGCAAGAGAAAACGACCAGGAAAAGGAAGTGAAGGCGACGCATGATTCCTCCAGGAGGGCAAGGGCCAGGTCGGGGATCGGACGATTACCCGATGTACAATACTGCCTGGGAATGGAAATTCAACTGCCCGGTGACCGGTTTGGATTGATTTTCCGGCCTCAAGGAGGCATCCTTCTGCGATCATGACGATCACCCGACGAGTAAAACGCAGCTGGTTTTTCCTCATTCGCCTGCAGCGCGAGATGGGGTACGACGACGCCATGGGCATGGCGGCGCAGATCGCCTTTTATGCCATGCTGGGTCTTTTTCCCTTCATGATCTTCGTGCTCAGCACCATCAGCATGTTTCCCCTGGGCGACAGTTTGCGGCCCGAGTTGCTGAAGGCTCTGGAAAACCAGATGCCCCTGGAAGCGGCCCAGTATGTGACCAACGTGGTCATCGACCTGCTGCCGGCCCAGAACCAGGGACTGCTCAGCTTCGGACTGGCCGCCTCCTTGTGGGGTGCCAGCATGGCCATCGGCGCGCTGATCACGACCATCAACCGGGCCTACAACATCCGGCCCCGGCGCAACATCGTGCACCAGAAAATCCTCTCCATCATCCTGACCCTGGCTCTGTCGGGATTGTGGCTCATGGCCATGACCATCATCCTGGTGGGACCCAAGCTGACTCAGGAACTTTTCCAGTGGATGGGGATCGCCAGCGAGACGAACACCTTCTGGACCAGCGTGCGCCTTCCCATGGCCTTCTTGTTGAACCTGGCCGCCCTCTCGATCCTCTATTACGTGGCCCCCGAGGCGAAACAGAAGTACCGCTGGATTCTACCCGGGGCGTTGACCTCGACCATCCTGTGGTTCGGGGCCTCGTCTGCGTTCCGCTTTTTTCTGAGCAATTTTGGCCAGTACAACAAGACTTACGGATCCCTGGCGGCTCTGGTGATTCTGATGATCTGGTTGTGGATCTCGGGATTGCTGTTTTTACTGGGAGCCGAGATCAACTCGTTGATGAAGCGCATGGAAGAGGATGATCCCCCGAAAAGGGTACGGCTCCTGCGGTAACCAAGTTCTCGGATGGAGATAACATGGCAAAGATGACGGCCACCTGGGCCGGTGGCATGCGGATGGTGTACGAATCGGCGACCGGCCACGGGCTGGTAACGGATGCTCCGGTGGAGGCGGGCGGTCTGAACACCGCGGCCACCCCCATGGAACTGGTTCTGCTGGGGCTGGTCGGGTGCACCGGTGTGGATGTGGTCAGCATCTTGACCAAGATGAAGGAGCCCCTGGAAGGCCTGGAAGTCACCGCCGAGTACGAGAGGGCGGAAAACCACCCCAAGGTCTACACCCGGATCCATTTGACCTACACGGTCAAGGGCGATGTGGACGAAAAGAAATTGAAGCGAGCCATCGATCTTTCCGAGAGCACCTACTGCTCGGTGTCGGCCATGCTGAAGAGTACGGCTGAAATCACCAATGAATATGATATTAAGAAATAATTATTGATAAAATACACTTTGTTTTTTCACCTAAACCCCTTGATAGCAGGCCTTTCTGTGGCCTTGTGTTGCAAATCATGCTGTTTTATGGTACCCTCTTTATTCAGGCTTGATGTCGCTCATTGAACAAGCAACTCAGGGCCTACTCTTGCTCGCCCGACCTTCATTGAAAAACGAGGAGCGCCCCCATGCTCGGGATTATTGTTCGCAGAAGTCTGCTTCTGCTCGGTTTGACCCTCCTGACCGGTTCTGTCCTGGTTCCCCAGTCGAGTTTCGCCGTGGATGTCGACAAGGGTCTGAAAGACCTTCTGAAGGACAAGAGCGTCGAGCTCGTTCCCGTGGTGATGATTTACCACGAGCCGGTGACCATCGGTGATTTGACCTTCGAGCTGGACCGCTTGACTCCCGAAAAGCGCCGGAAGAGCGCTCTTCAGGCGTTGAAGCGCAAGAATCGCAAGGTGCAGCAGGATGCTCTGAATTTGCTGGAAGATCCCGGCATGAGCGACCACGTCAAGAACGTGCGTCACCTTTATATGGCCGGGGCGATCAGTTTCCAGGCTTCGCGTGAGGCCGTCGAATCTCTGGCCGGTCTCGCGGACAACGCCACCCTGTTCTACAACCAGGGCTTTGACATGACCGCGGCCACCAGCCGGGGTCCGCGTCCTGGCGAGAAGGTCCTGACCGATCGGGCCGACACCACCTGGAACATCAAGTGGATCGACGCCGACCGGGTGTGGAATGAACTGGGCTACACCGGTGCCGGTGTCGTGGTGGGGCACATCGATTCCGGCGTGCTGGTCAGTCACTCCGATCTGGTGAACCAGCTTTATATCAATGTGGCTGAAGTTCCGGGCAACGGCATTGATGATGACATGAACGGCTACGTGGACGACTGGCGCGGCTGGGACTTTGGCCTGGGCGACAACAATCCCAATGACGATGGCGGATCGCCCGGACACGGTACTCATACCGCCGGCACGGTGGCTGGTGACGGCACCGGCGGGACCCACACGGGTGTGGCTCCCGGCGCCAAGATCATGGGTTGCAAGGTGGCCGACGCCACCGGTTCCATGACTCTGGGAGCCATCTGGGAAGCCCAGCAGTATTGCGCGGAGAACGGCGCCCGCATCATCACCATGTCCCTGGGTATCCCGGGTGAGGTGCCCGCTTCCTACATGCGGACCGAACGCGTGATTGCCGACAACCTGCGCGGCCTGGGTGTCACCTTCTTCAACTCGGCCGGCAACAACAACTACGATGCCGACGAACCCCCCATCGAACTGGGCATGACGGCCCGCGTGCCTTCGCCCTGGACGGTGGAAGGGACCGCTTACAGCAACACGGGCGGAGTCATCACGATCGGTGGCACCGGCTATCGCAGCGATGCCATGTACGGCTCCTCGAGCCGCGGTCCCGCCAAGTGGGACGACGTGGATCCCTACAACGACTGGCCGTATCTGCCGGGTCCCGGGTTGATCAAACCCGACGTGTCGGCTCCTGGCGTGAACATCAACTCGACCACCGTGTCTGGTGGCTACAGCGGGGAAACCTGGAGTGGAACCTCCATGTCGACACCGCTGGTGGCCGGTGTGGCGGCCCTCATGCTGGAGAAGAATCCTTCCCTGTCGCCCGCGGGGATCGACTCCCTGTTGCAGCTCAACGCCATCGACTTCGGTACCGTGGGCAAGGACAACAACTACGGTGCCGGGCGCATCGATGCCTATGCCACGCTGATGGCCACGCCCGAAACCATCCTGGCGGATCTGCATCAGTCCCGGGTGTTGCCCGACCCCAGTGGCGACGGCGTTCTGGATCCGGGCGAGAACAGCACCATGGCTTTCGAGATCACCAATGCCAGCCC
>JAZBOO010000125.1:0-10244 GCA_036351155.1 Candidatus Krumholzibacteriia bacterium
ACCCTACCGCTCAACCGGCAACGGCTCCTCCGCGCCATACGCGCTCTTGTCCCCCATCAGGTAATAGCGGAACCAGTCCACCTCGCGCGACTGGTAGTCCATCATGTGACTGGGTTTGTTGATGCCGTGACCCTCGCCGGGGTAAAGCACCAGGCGCGAAGGCACACCGTTGAGCTGCAGGTAGCTGAACATCTCGATGGACTGCCGCGGATCCACCGGCTCGTCATCGGTGCCGTGCATGACCAGAGTGGGCGTGGTAATGCGGTCGGCACGCGAGGCGGGACTGTGCTCCCACATCCGCTGCAGATCGTGATCCCAGGCGCGCTGGTAGCTGTCGATGAACAGCTGGGGATTGTTCTGACCCATGGCCGACACGTAGTTCCAGATCCCCGCGATGGACACCGCAGCCTTGAATCGGTCGGTGCGGCTGACCACGACATCGGTCATCAGGCCGCCATAGCTGTAACCGGTGAAGCCCAGGCGGTCGGCGTCGAAAGTGCCGCGATCCACCATGGCATCGATGGCGGCCATGATGTCCAGGTAATCATCGGTGCCGAAGTTGCGGTACACGCCGCGCAGGAACTCTGCCCCGTAGCCCGTGCCGCCCCGGGGGTTGACAATCATCACCGCAAAACCTTGACGCGAGAGCACTTGCCAGGGATAACGCGTGGTCCAGGCATTGCCGTAGCGCGAGTAGGGCCCGCCGTGCATCTCGATGATGGCCGGGAGCTTGTCTTTTTCGCCGGCGCCCGGCGGCAGGAACAGGAAGGCGTCGACAAAGCCCCCGTCGTGACCGGGCAGGCGCAGCTTCTTGGCCGGTTTCAGATCATACCTGGCCACCGCATCATCGGTGGAGGCCAGGGCTTTCATGCGCTTGCGGGGCGTGCCGACAAACAAGGTGCCCGGCTTGTCCAGGGCCGTCTCCAGGTACGCCAGGGTGCCCCCCGCATGGCTCATGGCCGCCGCGCTGCCGTCCAGGTCAGTCACCTTGACCATGACCAGATCCTGGGTGTCGACCATGTACACATCCAGATCGGTCTGATCGGCGGCACGCAGAAAGATGGCCCGGCCATGATCGGCCCACACCGGGGCCTCGGCGGGCGTGCTGCCCGTCCCCCCCAGGGCCAGGGCGTGATCCGGGGTCACGTTGACGGTTTCGCCCGAGGACAGTTCCCGCACCACCAGATCCTTCAGGTTCAGATAGGCGCGAAAAGCCACCTCGCGATCGGTATAGTAGGCCAGCTTCTTGCCGTCCGGCGAGAAGGCCGCCAGGCTGCTGTGCCGATCGGCCGAGGTGATGGTTTCGGTGTCGCCGGTGGCCACATCGATCAGGGCGATCTGCTGATCCTCATCCACCAGACTGCTGAAGCGGGCATTGTAGGTCACCGCCAGGGTGGAGCCGTCGGGTGACCAGGCGGCATGATAGGGGTGCCAGGGGGCACTGGTCAGCTGGCGAGGTTCGGCGGTGGGCGCCGGCCCGTCGTGCCCTGCCTCGACCACCCAGAGCTGATCGTACTCGTCAGGTTGTTCCAGACGGTCGTACACCGTCCAGTCGGCACGGTCGTCCTCTTCGTCTTCCTCTTCCTCGACACTCCCCGGAGCCAGATAGGCCAGCAGAGTCCCATCGGGGGACCACCAGTAGTCACTCAAGCCGTCGGCCAGGTCGGTCACCGGGCGGGGTTCACTGCCGTCCAGGGGGTTGATCCACACCTGGGCCAGATCTTCCTGCGTCCTGATGAAGCTCAACTGCCCGTTGGGCCGCCACTGAAGTCCTCCGGTGCTCACGTCGGTGAAGGTGAGCTGGCGCACCTCACCGGAATCCACCTCACCAAGCCAGAGCCGGGTCACGTACGTGTCTTCGTCCAGGTCGCGGAAGCGCTGGCGCCAGGCCACCCGGCTGCCATCGGGCGAAACCACGGGACCGGTGATGGTGGGCACCTGCAGGAAAGCTTCGAGAGTGAACTCTTCAGGATGGGAATCCTGGGCCAGCCCAGGCAGAATATTCAGGGCCATGGCGGTGATGACAATCATCAGGACGCGAGCAAACACGGCGACCTCCGGAAAAGGAAGAGGGGCAAAAAAGGTATTATGGAAGCTGAAGAGCAGGGAGGAAACAAATTTTCGAGGCCTGGACCACCGGGTGATATTGAAAGACCGGACGATCCAGCGGCAGCCTCGCCCAGTCTGCGCCTTCTTGTCCGGTCTTTCTGATTATTTGCTTGTCCTGGTCATCGGCTGCATCAAAAACAAAGAAAAAGATTCAAAGATATGAAATGTCATGGGTTGGAGGTGCCCGCCGGATGCTGCCGATGACCAGGGGTATATCCCTCGGTTCCATCCACCTTACACTTGTAAATGTCGTGACCTCCCCAGGTGTTGCACCTCGAATGAAAATTGTATCTCGCTGTGACAATGGCTCGCCACCTGCTATAATGAATTAAAGAAAAAACCCATTTTCCCCTCGAGGTGCAACACAAGTGCCCCCCCGCGACATTTACAACTGGGAAGAGGAGAAAGAGGCCAGGCCCCCAGGTCATCAGGCCGAAGACCAGCATGCCTTTGATCCGGCCCTGGCCCATGAGCTGGAGATCGAAAAAAAGTGGCTGCTGACGGCTCGGATCGATCCGGAACAGTTCACCTTGTTTTTCGACAAGTACCACGATCGGATTTATGCCTACGCCTTCTGGGTACTGGGCAACCCCGATGACGCCGCGGACCTGACCAACCAGACCTTCGCCCTGGCCTGGCAAAAGCTGGGACGGTTCCGCTGGCAAGGGTACACGTTTGGAGCCTGGCTGTTTCAGCTGGCCCGCAACGAGATCAGGAATCACCAGCGGCGGGAGAGTTACCGGCAGACCGAGGAGTATCTCGAGGATACGGACTCTCGGGTGGCCTCGGAAAATCCCGAGATCGTCCTGGCCAGCAAGACCGAGCAGCAGTTGTTGAGAGTGTGCCTGGCGCGCCTCCACCCTGTCCGCTATGAAGTTTTCGTTATGTTCTACTGGGTGGGGCTGGACGCGCACCAGATTGCCACCGTGACGAAGATGGCCCACAGCACCGTGCGCAGTCATCTGAAGCGGGGGCGGGAACAGCTGGTGCAGTATTTGAAAGAACATGAAAAACAGCTGGGCCCACAGTGGCGAAAAGCGATGCAGGAACAGTTGATGGCTCATAGCAAGTTGCGCTTGCTGGACCATGTCGGGCATGATCCCCGTGGCCAAGAGGGAGACGGCGTCACATGACGCCAAAGGGCTGGGAGGAAACAATAATGACGGACTCATGGGAAAAAATTATCAGACAGGGGGCGCCTGAAGTTCCGGATTCCAGGCTGGCCCACCGGACCAATCGCGCCCTGATGATGGAGCGGATGCGCAGGGACTTGCCGCGCCGAAAACGATCCTACCGCCTGCAGGTGGCCACCGGTGGTCTGGCCATGGTCATCTTTTTCACCGGCCAGGTCAGCGACGTGGGCAGTGATGCCTGGGATTTCGAGATCCGGGAAATCACCCACGCCGGGGGAAAAACCGACCAGGTCTTCGACCGCGAGTTCGGCAATGGAACCGTCAACGCCGGGTCTGAGGACCAGGCCCGGGACATCTTCATCAACAAGATGATCCGCGATGGAGAGGTGCTCAAGGCCGTGGGTCTGGAGGTCCATGGACAGGTCCAGTGGTACCTGATCGCCGAGGTCATGGCCGATGGTGAACCCGTGAAAACGAACTGGGAAACGAAAAATCCGCCCACCCAGAGCAATCCCGACCACGCGAAAATCATCATGAACGGTCTCTACCGTGAGATCCTTCAGGCCAGGAAATCCCAGCCCTGCCAGTATTCAAGGGCCATGAAGCTGGACGAATTCAATTTTGAAATGAAAACCTGGGTATTCGAAGATACGCCCTTCGGAGTGGTCAAGTACCACCACGGGACTCCTATCCGTTGACCTCCAGGTCGATGCCCATGTTGACCATCGTGTAGTCCGCAGCGGGTGCCGGCTTTTCTTCCTTGTCCGCAGAACGCTTGCAGGTGCAAACGCACGTTTCCTGGGACGGCGTTTTCTCTCCAGGTACAGGGCAATCCTTCGTCTTCGTTTCCAGCTTGGTGTACATCAGCAAGTCCTTTCATGGCCAGCGGTCAATCCACCACCGTCTCATCAAGCCAGGCCCTCGCATTGTCGGGCATCAACAGAATTTTGGCAAGATCGCCCAGGTCCTCCTCCAGCCGTTTTCGCATCCTGAAGCAGGCCTTATTCCCGGCCTGGGGATCCCCGGCCGGCAACGCCTGGTGCGTGGCAAAGCAGTTGCCGCACAAACGGATAGCCCAGCAGGACTGACACGCATCCACGAAGCTATCGTGGAACGTCCGCCTGAGTTCGGTGACGGCGTGCCGGTGGAATCCCATGGCCAGACTCCCGATGACCGCCGCGGTTCCCATTTTTTCGCAGGGCTGGAACTGGCCGGATGCCGTGACGTGGAGCTTGCGCTGGCCGGGGCGGCAGTTGCCCCCCGGAGAGAACACCTTGCCCAGCGGAGAGCGGGATCGGTGATGCAACTTGATGATCCCGGGCTCAAACAATGCCCGAAAAACCGGCCCCACCTGGTGGCGCTCCCCGGCCCTGACCGCTTCCAGGTAGGCAGCCCTGGCCTGACGCAGCTGGCGGCGTAGATCGGACCACCCGTCCTTGCCAGCTGGAGAAGTGGAGCCTTCAAGATCCGCGACATTGACTCTCAGCCGGGGTGTTTCCTTCACGCCGTGGGCCACAAAGGGAGGAAAGGCTGCAAAGAAGGAGGAGATCGCGTCCAGATCAGACTCGGGCGTCAGGGTGACCACGAAGGATAGCCGTGCGGCCACCCCGGGGTCGCGGGAAAGAAGTCGATCCAGGTTTTCCATGATGGTCGCCTGGGTGGGGCGCCCCATCCGGTCCCCTCGCCAGCGGTCGTGGATTTCCGGGGGCCCATCCAGGCTCACCTGAAGGAATACATTTTCCCTCAGGATCCGATCCATCATCTGTTGATCCATCAGGGTCCCGTTGGTGTCGACGGCCAGCATGACCTCCGGGCCCCGCGGATGGCCACTGACAGCCGCGATGACGCTCTCCAGGATTTCCGGGACCAGCAGCGGTTCACCGCCGTAGAAAGAAATCACCGGAGCCTGGTCCGGGTCGGCACGATCCAGGAAAAACCGGGTGGACTCGGCGGCTGTTTCCGGGGTCATGTCCCGGTCCCCATGGGGGCGAAATCCCTCACGGCCCGCTGAATGGAAGCAATACCGGCAGCGCAGATTACAGCGTTCGGTCACCGACAGGATCAGCTGCCGCAGGCCCTGATCAAGACCGGGACCAGCCGGCGGGCATGGAATCAGTTGAACGGTGCGTGGGAGGAACAGCCCGTCCTCTTTCTGGCCGGTTTTCAGGGCCTCTTTCGCCTCGAGAACCTCCGCGGCGGAGAAGTCCCCACCCCTTGAGTTGCGCAGCAGGTGGGCCAGAACCGGTTCCAGGGTCAGGATCATACTGGTGTTCACATCATAGGCAAACCAGCGGCCATCACGCTCAAAGACGTGGACAAAAGGGTCCTGGGTGTCCTCGGAGTGTTTGGGGGTCCCATTCATGGAGGGATTATGGCCTGCTGCTCCGCTGTTGTCTCCCCTGATTTTCCTCACCGATTCCCCGAAAACTGTGGCACAATTCCCTCGCTTTCTTTTCCTTCATAAGAGACCCTGAAGTGGGGTTCGCCAGGGGGCTTGAGCGGCCCGGGCCATGCATCGCATCTCATGATTTTTCACCGTTTTTGCCCTGCCTGTCGTTCCGGCACGTCCCTTGCGAAATTGAAGACTAACTGGGAGACAGGAATTTTTTTCCGCGCCCTCGTGTATACGATCGACGCGGCTTGATACTGGATGAAATGAAACCGACCCCTAAGGAGCCAAGGGAGACCATCATGGCTGTCGAAAAAAAGAACACACTGCACAACCACCTGCTGGCCCTGAAGAATGACGAAAGGGTCTTCGAGAACGCTTTCGAGGGCATCAGCCGCATGATTCTGCAGGACGAAATCGAAAAAGTCGTGGTGAATGGTAAAACGACATACGATTTCAAAATTTTTCGACGGGGCAAGAAGCACATCGTCGGCATGTACGATGAAATCAACAGCTTCGTTTCCTACGTGAAGGACGCTGCCGAGGGCGGATCCTCCAAGGAGATGGCCTACGTGCTGGTGGGCGAGCCCGGCAACGGCAAGACCTTCTTCGTGGAGTATGTCAGCCGTCTGTACCGCGAATTCCTGGCCAGCGACCGCAACCGAAAGTACACCTTCCGCTTCACCGGCCTGGATGAAATCGGGACATACGGCAAGATTGCGACCATCGAAAGCCAGACCTACGAGGATCCGGCCATCCTGGGCATGAACCTGCACGAAACCGAGGACGAGAACCGGGGATACCTGGCCCGCAAGGTGGGTTTGAGCGAAGAGCAGATCGCCAAGATGTGGGAGAACTACCGCCCGCTGGGTGCCTGCAGCGGCTACATCTGGAGCGACCTCCGCAATCACTGCAACGGCAACCTGGATCAGATGCTGGGTCACGTGGAGATCATCCCGGTGCCGCTGACCGAAAGCCTGGGCACCGTGACCGGGAAGTATCCGGCCAAGGACAAGATCACCAGCAGCGCCGTGGACCTGCTGGGCGAGGAATCGATCCAGCGTTTGCTGCACATCACCGACACGAACAACCCCTATCGGTTCGACCTCAGGCGTGGAGCCCTGGCCCGGGTGGCCGGCGGCGGCATCCACTTCTCGGACGAGATGTTCAAGAACAAGAAGGATCTGGTGCAGGTCTACCTGGGCGTGATCCAGAACCGGACCATCGAGATCGACGGCTACAAGTGGCCCATCGACAGCATGATCGTGGCCACCAGCAACAACAGCGAGTTCAACCGCTTCCTGGCCGAGAAGGAAGAGGCGCCGATTGTTGACCGTTGCCGCATCAGCTACATCTCGCACAACACCAACTACCTGCTGCAGGATCAGCTGACCCGGTACGCCATCGGCAGCGAGACGAAGACCACGCTGACCCGCGAGGTCCTGCACCAGGACCCCAACCTGAACTACGCGGCCAGCGTGTCGGTCATCCTGAGCCGGCTCCCTCACAGCGAGAAGCTGACGCCCATCGAGACCATGAAACTGGCGGCGGGCGAGGTGGCCGGCGAGAAGAGCATCAAGGCCCTGGCCGAGGTCATCGACATCCTGAGTCAGGATACGGACATCACCAACCGGTTTGGCCAGAAGGGGCTGGGACAGCGCAACCTGGGCCGGGCCATCCAGCTGATGGTCGAAAGCAGCGAGACCAACGAGGGCTGCTGCATGTTCGCCTACGATGTGTTCAAGACCATCGAGCGCGTGATCCTGGACTACGTGCATGACAGCAACGACCGGGCGAAGTACCTGGAAGATCTGAAAACCGCGCGCGGGCTGTATCGCGAACGCATCATGACGGAGATGTTCAACGCCTACATGGACGAGCCTCAGGCCATCCGCAAGGACGTGATGAACTACGTGAACATGATCATCGGTATCGACGCCGAGCACCTGGGCCCGGACAAGATGTGGAAGTACAAGGATCCGCAGACCGGTGAGCTGAGGGCCCTGAAGGTGGACGAGCGGTTCATCAAGAGCATCGAGGAGCGCCTGCAGCTGAAGACCGAGGAGCAGCGTGAGACCTTCCGCACCACGATCCGCAAGATCTACGGGCAGAAGATCAGCCTGGATCCCAACTACGACTTCATGGACAACCTCGAACTGGTCAAGGCCGTGACCGATGTGCGTCTGAAGAGCGACATCGCCGGCGCGGGCAGCCTGATCGGTGCCCTGGCCAACCGGACCAACGAGGAGAACCAGAAGCTGTACGACCGCATGATCGACACCATGCTGAACAAGCTGGGCTATTGCCGCACATGCGCGCAGAAGACCATCGAATATTTCTGCACGCAGGAAGACGAAACATAAATTTTTCCTGAGAAATATGAGGGAAGATGTGAATCTTCCAACACAATAGCGAGATGGAGAATGGGATGTTTTCAAAGTGCGGAATGTTGCGAGTTGGCTTGATTTGTATGGTGGCTGCTTTCGTCGCCCTACCTCTATTTGCCATGGGTCCAATGGTTGGAACATCAGAAAAGGACACCGCTGGCATCGATTGGCTCTACGATTCGCCTCTCACTGTATTTGAGGAGATCACGCCTCTGGAGGGAGGTTTGTATAGGTATTCCTACAGTTTTCTGAACACGGATATCAACAACATCTGGCATTTCAATGTGTTCACACGATTTGAGGTTCAACTTCCTGCCACGCCGTTCACTGAGTTTCAGATGTGGAACGCTTGGTATGCGGAAATTGATTGGGCGAATCAAGTCTATGATGCACGGAATCTTGACCCCGAAATCATCAGTTCGGGACAGACATGGTATGGGAACGGACCTGATTATCCTTATCCAGACCACCCAATTCCAAATGGGACATTCGTGGAGGGTTTTTCGTTCATTGGCACTGAAATGGACCCCAGCCCCAAAGTCTACTTTTACGAAACACTGGAAAGTGGTCATGCTCTTGATACAGGATTCGTTGCGGCAGTTGGCATGACCGAGAACGGAGTTGTCGCCACCACCCCAACATCATGGGGGCAGGTCAAATGTCTGTTCAGGTGAGAAAAATGATCAAACTAACTCTGCGAGGAAAAGTGAACTCCTCTCAGGAAGATGAAAACTAGGCCATGAACGACCGGCAACGGGCATACTTCGAGGAACTGAAGGGGCAGGGGCTGAGCGCCGAGCGCGAGGCCGCCATGCGCCGCGAACTGGAAGCCGAGGGAAACCACGATCCGGCCGCGGCGGCGGATCCCCAGTTCACTCCCGGCCTGGATGTGCTGCGCCAGGTCATCAACAACCCCTACGCGTTTGGCGACCTGACCTTCCTGCAGGATATGGCCAGCCCCATCCTGAACTACACGGCGCAGATCGGCACGCTGGACGAGCTCATGGAGCGGGACAGCAAGCGCGAAGAGGATGGCTTTCCGCGCAAGATCCGCATCGGCAAGCTGGTCAAGCCCATGCGCGGCGGCAACCAGAAGGTGGTGGTGGTGCCCTCGACCGTGGAGGAAAAATTCGTCCACGACCCCAACTTCAAGCAGCAGGAAGAGGGCGGCGGCGGCGCTGGTGGCAGCGGTGATGGCGAAGAAGGTGAAGTGATCGGCGAGCAGCCCGTACGGCCCCAGGAAGGCGAAGGGGAAGGCACCGGTCCGGGCGGCGGCGACGGCGAGAACCACGAGATGGAGAGCAACGCCTACGACCTGGGCAAGATCCTGACCGAGCAGTTCAGCCTGCCCAACCTGCAGAACAAGGGCAAGAAACGCTCGCTGACCCGGTTCACCTACGATCTGACCGACCTGAATCGTGGCTTCGGGCAGCTGCTGGAGAAGAAGGCCACCCTCAAGCAGATCATCGAGACCAATATTGCCCTGGGACGTATCACCGGCGGCACCGAGGTGGACCCGAGCAGCTTCCTGGTGTCCCCCCGCGACAAGGTGTACCGCATCCTGTCCAAGGAGAAGGACTTCGAGTCGCAGGCGCTCATTTTCTTCCTGCGCGATTATTCAGGAAGCATGAGCGGCAAGCCCACCGATGTGGTGGTCAGCCAGCACGTGATGATCTACAGCTGGCTTCTGTACCAGTACGGCGGTCAGGTCGAGTCGCGGTTCATCCTGCACGACACCGAGGCCAAGGAAGTGCCCGACTTCTACACCTACTACAACAGCCGCGTGGCCGGGGGCACCAAGGTCAGCAGCGCCTTCAAGATGGTCAACGAGATCGTCCAGAAGGAGAACCTGGCCCGGGACTACAACATCTACGTGTTCCACGGCACCGACGGCGACGACTGGGACACCGAGGGCAAGGAATGCCTGCCCGAGATCGAAACCATGCTGGGCTACACCAACCGGCTGGGCGTGACCATCGCCGAGAACAGCTACGGCCCTTCGGGCCAGACCGAGGTCGAGAAGTACCTGAAGGGTTCCGGCCTGCTGGAAAAGAAAAAGAACCTCATCCGCCTGGACGTGATGAGCGAAAACGCCGAGGAACCGCGGATCATCGAGGGTATCCGCAACCTCATCAGCGAATAGAAGGACGGCTCCATGCAGCTGATCGACCAACACGCCAAGGCCATCATGGAAGGGTGCAAGGAACGCGCCCGCGACGCCGGGCT
>JAZBOO010000126.1:0-4502 GCA_036351155.1 Candidatus Krumholzibacteriia bacterium
CACAAACGATGCCGCCTCCCGCTACGTTCCTTCTTACACCATGCGGTATCCCTTCGGGTGGCAGGCCGTTGCGCTGAACGCGGTGGGATTTGTAGATTCAGAGGTCAGGATCGTGTGTGTCGAAGCGCTGGAAGATCCGGGGTTGTGGTGAAAATTTAGTATTGTCTGCTGGTTTGACCACCAGCTGGAAAACTCATTCCCCAAGAAAGCGCCGCCAGGCCCAGCCCGGCGGCGCTCTTGATCTCTTTCAATCCAGCTCTAATTCTGCGCCGCATCCGCCCTCATGTGACCGGCCAGTTCGCGAATTTCCACCAGGTCCTTCTTCATCTTGGCGTAGCCGTACCAGGTGGCGTAGTCGGGGTTCATGTGGAAGGTGCCCTGGAAGGCCTTCATGCGGTGGTCCATGAACATCTCGTAGAGGATCTCCTCGATCTTGGTGTCCACGTCGTAGAAGGTCAAAAGGTCGGGGTACTGAGCGCCGGGACGGGTGGGGCTGACGATCACCTCGTCGCGGTACAGGTCGGCCACCAGTTCGATGGCCTCGGCGAAGAGCTTGTCGATCTCCTTGACCATGGCGTCGGCGTTCTTGAAGTTCTGGGCCACGAAGTTGGGGGTGTGGCAATCCTGGCACACCTTGACGTAGCGGGCACGCTCGGCGTCGAAATCCTCCTTGGTCAGACGCGCCACCTGGCCGGCCTTGACCACGTCCAGACGCCCGGTGGGCTGTCCCTCATGGTCCAGCACGCCCAGCCCTTTCAGAATGCTCACCCGATAGCCCATCCATTCCTCGTCCGCTTCGGGCAAGCGCACGGCCAGGAATCCCCAGGCGGAGTAGACGCGATGGTCGCCACCGTCCATGTGACAGGTCTGGCAGGTAGGAGCGCGTTCGGGGTGGCCCTCGTCGCCCATGGCGCGGTTCATCAGGTAGGTCGCACCATGTTTGCTGCCGGACCACATTTCCCACTGGGGATGGTCGAAGCCCATGTGGCAGGTCTGGCAAGCTTCGGGCTCGCGGGCCTCGGCCTTGCTGAAGGCGTGCCGGGTGTGGCAGTTCTGGCAATCCATGCCGTAGTGGTAGTCGTGGGGGCCTTCGGCGGCGCGCGTTTCCTCAGTCACACCCAGAGTGTGGCAACCGCCACAGCCTTTCTGTCCGTCGATGAAGGCGTCGGGCTGGGCATGGGTCATGGGCATGGCATCCAGAGCGATGCGTCCCAGCGCGTGCTTGCCGCTCATGTACTGACCGGCCTGCTCCTCGTGACACTCGGCGCAGGTTTCGATGGTGGGCAGCTTGGCCAGCGCCACGTCGTCGCGGCCCTGGTGGGCTTCGCCGTGGCAGGCGGTGCAGTCCATTTCGTGGGACATGACTCCGCGGTTGAAATCCTTGACCAGATGGGGGGTCATCTCGGCGTGGCACTTCTCACAGTTGCTGGGCGTGGCCTGGGCCAGGCCGCAGCCCACGAGCATCAGAATCAGAGGGAAAACGAGTTTTCTCAGCATGGCCAGTCCTTCGGGAATGGGGATGATTTGGTGTGTGGGAAAAGTAATGTAGCCAAAACAAGATAACAAGGTCTAAATATCCAAATAGAGACTAAAAAGGTGGGTGATTCCGACAGTCAGGCCTGGTTAAGTGATTGGCAATCAGGGTTTTCTGGAATTGCGCGACCGGCGGGCGGGTTTGGCCCGACTCTTGTCCAGCCGGTTGGGACGGCCAGGTTTTGCCGGCTGGGGCTGTCCGGGACCTCCAGGGCCCGCCTTGCCGGGCACCAGGCATTCGGGACCATTTCCGATCAGGTCGGTGCGCCCCATCTTTTTCAGGGCCAGGCGCAGCTGGGGCCAGTTCTTCCGGTCGTGGTAGCGCAGAAAGGCCTTGTGCAGATCGCGATGATTCTTGCCCAGGGGAGTGAACACCTCATCACCGGGACGCGCCGTGCGAGTGATCTTGCGCAGCGCGTCGCGTCCACTGTGGTACATGGCTGTGGCCGTGGCCATGGGCGTGGGATAAAAGGCCTGCACCTGGTCAGGTTTGAAACGGTTCTTCTTGAGCCACACCGCCAGTGAGAGCATGTCCTCGTCGCGCGTGCCCGGATGGGCCGCGATGAAGTAGGGAATGAGGTACTGCTTCTTGCCCGCTTGCGCGCTGAACTTCTCGAACATCTGCCGGAACTTCTCGAAGCTGCCGATGCCCGGCTTCATCATCCTGGTCAGGGGGCCTTCCTCGGTGTGCTCGGGCGCGATCTTCAGATAACCGCCCACATGATGCGTGACCAGCTCCTTCACATAGGCCGGGCTTTCCACCGCCAGGTCGAAGCGCAGTCCCGAGGCGATCAGCACCTTCTTGACCCCGGGCACCTTGCGCGCCCGTCGGTACAGCTTGATCAGCGGAGCATGGTCCGTGTTCAGATTGGGGCAGATTACCGG
This sequence comes from Candidatus Krumholzibacteriia bacterium, assembly GCA_036351155.1. Taxonomy (GTDB): domain Bacteria; phylum Krumholzibacteriota; class Krumholzibacteriia; order LZORAL124-64-63; family LZORAL124-64-63; genus LZORAL124-64-63. Next base: position 2,419 of record JAZBOO010000126.1, read on the forward strand.
ATACACATACGAGGGCAGGCGACAGGCCGCCTCGATCTGGGGCGACTTGCAGGCCAGCCGCCACATGTTGGCCGTGGGGCCGCCCAGGTCGCTGATGGTGCCGGTGAAGTGCGGGTTCTTGTCGCGGATATTTTCGATCTCGCGGATGATCGAATCCTCGCTGCGGCTCTGGATGATGCGGCCCTCGTGCTCGGTGATGCTGCAAAAGGTGCAGCCGCCGAAGCACCCGCGCATGATGTTGATCGAATTGCAGATCATGTGGTAGGCGGGTATCCGCTCCTGACCGTAGCTGGAGTGGGGCACCCGCGAGTAGGGCAGGTCGAACACCCAGTCGATCTCGGGCGTGGTCATGGGCACCGGCGGCGGATTCAGCCACACCTGCCGCTGGCCGTGCTGCTGAATGAGGGCGCGGGCGTTGCCGGGATTGGTTTCCAGGTGCAATACCCGCGAGGCGTGGGCGTACAGCACGGCGTCATCCTTGACGGCCTCGTAGGACGGCAACCGGACCACCGAATGGTCGCGATCTTTCCACTGCAACCGCAGATCCTGCAGCGGGGCGGGCTGGGGCCCGGAACTGGGGGCGCTGTCGCAATCCATCTCATCGGCGTACGGATCGGGGTGGGCAATCAGCTCGCCCGGGGTGTCCAGCTCCGTGGAATCCATTTCCAGGTACCCAGCGGGCACCTCATGGACCATGTGCGCGGTTCCCCGGATCCCGGTGAGGTCCTTGATGCTCCGGCCCTGGTGCAGCCCGTGGGCGATGTCGAGAATCTGCCGCTCGCCGTTGCCAAAAACCAGCAGGTCGGCCTTGCTGTCGGGCAGCACCGAGCGCCGCACCTTGTCGGACCAGTAGTCGTAGTGGGCGATGCGCCGCAAGCTGGCCTCGATGCCCCCGATCACCACGGGCACCCCCTTGAAGGCTTCGCGGCAGCGCTGGGCATACACCAGGACCGCACGGTCGGGACGCTTGCCGCCCATGCCGCCGGGGGTGTAGCTGTCGTCGCTGCGGAGGCGTCGCTCGGCGGTGTAGCGGTTGACCATGGAGTCCATGTTGCCCGCCGTCACCCCGAAGAAAAGGGTGGGTGCACCCAGGACACGAAAAGGGTCGGCGCTGCTCCAGTCGGGCTGGGCGATGATCCCCACCCGGAACCCTTGCGCCTCCAGCACGCGGCCCATCACGGCCATGCCGAAGCTGGGGTGGTCCACGTAGGCATCGCCCGTGACGATGATGATGTCACACGCATCCCAGCCCAGCTGGTCCATCTCCCGGCGGGTCATGGGCAGCTGGTGGGCGCACGTCACCGGGCGGATGGGCTTCCGCTTGTGGATCGGTGGGGCGGTGGGCATGGTGATGGGGCTCATGGTTTTCCTGGGCTAAATTCTTGATTCTGAATTCAGGGCAATGAATTCACCCAAAGATAACTGCGATGCACCTCGGTGGAAACCCAAGCCTGGATCTGGCTTATAAATTGTGAAGCACAGGGGGCCGTGCGGACCCCTCTGGTCAATGATTCCTCCAGAGCATCCGGGGGTGACTTTGCGCTCCGGGCCTCTTATTGTTGCGCCCATCATGAATACCCCACCACAGCAAAAGCGCATCATCGTCATCGGCGCCGGAGCCGCCGGCATGCTGGCCGCAGGCCGGGCCGCCGAGCTATGTGCGGGCACCGGCACCGAGGTGGTGCTGCTCGAGCGCATGCGCCAGGTGGGCCGCAAGGTGCGCATCAGCGGCAAGGGCCGCTGCAACATCACCAACACCTTACCCACCTCGGAATTTCTCAAGCATTTCAACCGGCGGGGCCGTTTCCTGCGACAGGCCATGGGGCGTTTTCCCTCGGAAGACCTGATCACCTTCCTGAACGGGCGCGGTCTGAAGACCAAGATCGAGCGCGGAGGCCGCATTTTTCCCGAAAGCGACAGCGCCGTGGAGGTGGCCGAAACCCTTCTGGCCTACGCCGAGGACATGGGCGCGCGGGTGATCACCGGGGCGCGGGTTCGGGGCATCGACTTGACCGAAGGCCGGGTCTCCGGCCTGCACTACGACCTGTTTGATCAGCATGGAAAAGAAGGCAGTGGCGGCGATC
>JAZBOO010000127.1:0-39747 GCA_036351155.1 Candidatus Krumholzibacteriia bacterium
CGGGGCTCTTTTTCGGGTGACCCCGATTCAGGTGGAGGGCCACAACCAGGCGAAGGTCCCGGCGGTCACCAGTCCATAGATGATGCCGCTGAAGATGAACTTCGCCGTGATCCCCCAGCTCAGGCCCTTCCAGATGCTGTCCGGGATGTGCGTGACCGCGTGGCCCAGAACGGCCACCGTCCCGGCAATCCGGAAAACCGCCAGGTAGTGAGCGCCAGGAGCCAGGGCCAGGCTGGTCAGGTAGGCCGTGAATACGCTGACGATCAGCGAAAAAAGGAACCAAAGGCCAAGGTTTTTCCCCATGGCCACCGGTCCGCTGGGAAGGATGGTCATGAAACCCACGGGGCCCCGGTTCATCTTATCGAGGTGTTCCGGGGAGCTCATCTCCTTCATGGAGGAAGCCCGTGGGAACATGTAGTGGCCGGGTCGAACCCCCGCCTCGCGCATGGTGGCGAGAACCTGATCCTCCTGCTGCAGAATGGTGTAGTCATTCTTGTGGAGAGGGGTGGCCATGTGGATGACCGAACTGGCGATGAAGACAAACACGGCCGACAGAACAACGGGAAGCCACAGAGCGGCGAGGAATTCCATGATGAACCTCCGGGAAAGAAAATGCTGACGAGTTGATTCAATACGATGGAAGGATTCCCGGCAAGAATATTGTCCGGACGCAACCCCCGGCGGGGATGCACGTATGGAATGAAGTTTTTCCTCATTGGCCTCCAAAAACTCTCGGGAGAAGTCATGCGGCGTGTCTATTTTCCCTTGCTGACCTTTTCCTTGATGTCGGTTCTGACCCATGCCCAGTCTCCGGAAATCGTCGAGAATGAACAACCTCTGAGCCCTCCGGTCACCTGGTCCCTGGAGGAGCTCTGGCGTGTGGGAGGCCCCGACGATGAGCACGTGTTCGGACTGATGATCCAGGCTCTCAGCGACGCGGAGGGCAACGTGTACCTGCTGGACCAGCAGATGAGCCGGGTGACCATGGTGTCGCCTGCAGGACGGTATCTGGCCGAGCTGGGAGGGGAAGGAGACGGCCCCGGTGAATGCCGCATGCCTCAGACCATGACCCTGTTTCCCGATGGCAGCGTGGGCCTGGGGCAGCGTTTCCCCGGGCGGTTCATCCGGGTCAACCTGGCGAATCAGCCGGTGGGCAATCTGGATATCGGAGGGGAGAACACGGCGCAGACCGGGTTCACCATGCTCACTTCGGGGCGCTATCGCGGAGACAATCTGCTGGTGGCCACCCTGAAGCAGTTCCCCGATCAGACCGGCCAGAAAAGAAATTCCCATCTGCAACGCCTGTCGGCCACCGGTGAGGTGCTGGCGGATTTCGCCTCGGCCGAAACCTACCTGGATTTCGGCAAACCCCACTTCCGGGAGCGGGAAATGGTGGCACCGTTCATTGCCGCCCACGCGGTGGGACCCGATGGCCGGGTCTATCTGGCCGGGGCAAGGGACCGCTATGTCATCGAGGTGTGGTCTCCGGAGGGCAGGCACGAGCGGACCATCACCCGCTCCTTCGAGAACCCTGACCGGCCCCAGCGCACCACCGACCGCCTGAACGCCCTGTTCGAGGAGCAGGACCGAGCCCTGCCCTTCGACATCACCTGGGAAGTGGAAAAGCACGATCAGACGGTGGGGGAAATCATCATCACACGCGACAACCAGCTGGTGGTGGCCAGCTCGCGGCAGTTTCTGGATTTACCTGCGGGGGTTTTTGCCCGCTATGACGTCTTCGATGACCAGGGCCGATGGTCCCACCAGCTCGATGTCAGGTGCGAGGCCAACCCTGACCACGACGGTTTGATCTGGCTGGACGATGGCCGGGTGCTCCTGGTCAAGGGCCTGCAACTGGCGCGCCTGACCGCCAGCGGAAACGGCGGTGCGGTGGCCGAGGAGGAAGACGGAGAAGAGGTCATGGAAATCATCTGCTGCCGGCCGGTTCCCCACACGCCATGAAAAAAAGCCCCCGGCGCGGGCCGGGGGCTTTCCTGTCACGCAGGCGGGCGTCAGTCGACCGTCCACCCGTCCTTGTCGATCATCCTCTGGGCAATGGCGCTGTGCAGCACGGTGCGATTCACGGGATCATGCTTGGTCAACCGGCGCAAGCCCGCGGCGTAGGTGCGCAGCTCGTCGCCCTCGACCGTGGCCGCCAGCACATTGCGGGCCAGCACGGCCACGCGATCCATGGCGTCATGCACGTACAGGGTCAGCATGTCCGCCATCCCGGCAGCGGCATCTTCGCCCCTGGCCGAGGCCTTCTTCAGGGTCCTCAGCAGTCCGCTTTCGCAGGCGTAGGTTTCCATGATGATATCCGCGGTGTCCGACAGGACTTCCTGCTGGTCCTTCAGCCCCATGCCGTGTTTCTGGGCCGCGAGACCCAGCACGGCCAGCACCACCTTCTTCATGTTGGTGATCAGCTTGGCCTCGGTCTCCAGGTATTCGGGCTCGCCGGGATCGTCGAAGCTGGGCAGCCCCGTCAGTTCCTCGGCCACCTGCTGAGCGGCCTGCAGGAAGGGCAGCTCGCCCTTCATGGCCTTCTTCATGATCATGCCGGGCACCAGCATGCGGTTGATCTCGTTGGTGCCCTCGAAGATCCGGTTGATGCGCTCGTCCCGATAGTAGCGTTCCAGCGGGTACTCGGAACAGTAGCCGTAGCCACCCAGCATTTGCACGCCCTCCTCGGCCGCCAGGGCCATGGCCTCGCTGGCGAAAACCTTGATCATCGAGCACTCGATGCTGAACTCCTCGACCTGGCCGATGCTGGCCCGATCGTATCCGGGGTCGCTCTTGTCCAGGGTGGCGATCGCCGTGTCCAGCAGGCCCGCGGTGCGGTACACCATGCTCTCGGCCACGAAGCCGCGAGCCATGACGTCGGCCATCTTGGCGCGGATCAGGCCGAAATCGCACAGGGGTTGATTGAACTGGTGGCGCTGCTTGGTGTAGGGCACGATGTCACCCAGGGCCATCTTGATGCCGCCGGTGGTGCTGGCGCCCAGCTTGAAGCGGCCCACGTTCAGGATGTTGAAGGCGATGTGGTGACCCTTGCCGATCTCGCCCAGCAGGTTCTCCGTCGGCACCTTCACGTCCTCGAGGATGATGGGGCAGGTGCTGCTGCCCTTGATGCCCATCTTGTGTTCCTCGGGGCCAATGGTGACGCCGTCGGCGTGCAGGTCGACGATGAACGCCGTGAACTGCTCTCCATCGATCTTCGCGAACAGAATGCAGATGTCGCTGTATGACGCGTTGGTGATGTACTGCTTGGTGCCGTTCAGGACGTAGTGTGTGCCGTCGGCGCTGAGCACGGCGGTGGTGGCCGCGGCCAGGGCATCGCTGCCGCTTCCCGGTTCGGTCAGGGCGTAGCACGTCATGATCTCACCGGTGGCAATTCCGGGCAGGTACTTCTGCTTCTGCTCATCGGTTCCGAAGTAAACGATGGGCAGGGTGCCGATGCCGCTCTGCGCTCCGTGGGTCACCGCGAAGCTGCCCGAGTAGGCCATGCGTTCGCTGACCAGCATGACCGTGGCCTTGTCGCTGCCCATCCCGCCGAAGGCCTCGGGGACATCCACCATCAGCAGGCCCATGTCCGCCGCCTGTTTCAGCAGACCCTTGCCCAGCTCGGTCTTGCCCTTGTATTCCAGATCGTCCCGGACCGGGTCGATGACCTGCTGCACGAAACCGTCCACGGTGCTCGAGAACATCCGCTGGTTCTCGTTGAAATCCTCCGGGGTGAACGCATCCTGGGGATCGGTGTCCTTCAGCAGGAATTCGCCGCCGGTGGGGTAATTTTTATCCGCCATCTTGGTTCTCCTTGATCACGCTGCCAAAAACTAGATCGCTTCGAAAATTCCGGCCGCGCCCATACCCGTGCCGATGCACATGGTGACCAGGGCATACTTGCCGCCGCGCCGTTTCAACTCGTGCAGGGCCGTGGCCGTCAGCTTGGCTCCGGTGCAACCGAGGGGGTGACCCAGGGCGATGGCGCCGCCGTTGGCGTTGATGCGCTCATCCTTGGGGTCCAGCCCCAGGTGCTTGAGCACGGCCAGGCTCTGGGCGGCGAAGGCCTCGTTCAGCTCGATGACATCCATCTGATCCAGGCTCAGTCCGGTGCGGGCCATGACCTTGGGCACGGCTTCGACCGGCCCGATGCCCATGATCTCGGGCCGTACACCGGCCACGGCATAGCCCAGGAAGCGGGCCAGGGGCGTGGCGCCACATTCGGCCGCCAGTTCCGGGGTCATGAGCATGGCGGCGGCGGCGCCGTCGCTCATCTGACTGCTGTTGCCGGCGGTCACGGTGCCGCCCAGCTTGAAGGCGGGGTTCAGCCGGGCCAGCCCCTGCAGCGTGGTGTCGCTGCGCGGGCCTTCGTCCACCTTGAACTCCACTTCGTTGCTGATGGGCCGCCCGTTCTTGGCCAGACCGGGTAGCTGGGCCATCACCGGGATGATCTCCTCGGCAAAGCGCCCTTCCTTGATGGCCGCCAGCGCCTTCATGTGGCTGTCGTAGGCAAACTGGTCCTGGGCCTCGCGGGTGATCTCGTCCCGCACCACGAGGTTCTCCGCCGTCAGGCCCATGCTGGTCAGGGTTTCGGGTTGATCGGCCGCCACCTTGGGATTCGGCAGGTAGCGCAATCCGCCCATGGGGATCATGGTCATGCTCTCGACCCCGCCGGCGATGACACAGTCGCATTGACCGGAAGCCACCTGCAGGGCTCCATAGTTGATGGTTTCCAGACCGGAGCTGCAGAACCGGTTGACGGTCACGCCGGGGACACTGGTGGGCAAGCCGGCCATGAGGGCGATGTTGCGCCCCACGTTCATGCCCTGTTCACCCTCGGGCATGGCGCAGCCGATGATCACATCGCCCACACGTTCGGTATCCAGTCCGGGGTGGGCGGCGATCAGGCTCTTGACCACGGCGGCGCCCAGATCGTCGGGCCGGGTGTGGCGCAAGGTGCCCTTGATGGCGCGGCCCACGGCGGTACGCAGGGCGGCAGTTACGATGACTTCTCTCATGTCTCTATCTCCTTCCGCCTAATTGCGCAGCGGTTTGCCGGTTTTGAGGATGTGTTCCATGCGTTCAAGGGTCTTGCGTTCGCCCAGAAGGCGCATGAAGCTCTCGCGTTCCAGGTCGAGCATGTCCTTTTCCCGCACGGTGGTTCCGGGGGGTACGGCGCCGCCGGCCAGGGTTTTTGCCAGCTCCATGCCGATCTTCATGTCATGCTCGCTGATGTACCGGCCTTCCTTCATGTTGAAGAGCACCGATTCGGCCAGGCCGATGCCGGCCGTGCCCATGACGGGGATGGCCTCGTCTTCGATGGGGCTGGGATAATTTCCCCTGGCCAGGGCCAGAGCCAGGTCCTTGGCGTCGGCGGCCAGGTGATCCCGGTTCATGCTCCAGCTGTCGCCCGGGCGCAGGAAGCCCAGTTCCTTGGCCTCTTCGCAGCTGGTGGCCACCTTGGCCATGCCGATGGTTTCGAAGGCGCGCCGGAAGGCCGGCTGCAGGTCCTTCTGGTCGGTCAGAAGGGCCACGTTGCGCTGGTACAGCCGCAGGCACCCGCCGCCGGCGGGGATGACCCCGGCACCGAACTCGACCAGACCGATGTAGGTTTCCGCCGCACAGCGCACCGCATTGCCGGCCATGGTCATCTCACAACCGCCACCCAGGGCCAGGCCCGCGGGAGCGCTGACCACCGGGACACCACAGTGTTCCAGGCGGCCGGTGGCCTTCTGGAACGCGTGGACGATCATGTTGATGTCTTCCCAGTTGCCTTCCATGGCCTCCATCATGAGCATCATCAGGTTGGCACCCACCGAGAAGTTGTCCGCCAGGTTGGTCACCACCAGGGCTTGCCAGTTCTTCTCGGCCTCGCTGCAGGCGGTCATGACCATGTTCAGGGTGTCCTGGCCGATGGCGTTCATCTTGGAGTGGAACTCCAGGCCCAGCACACCGTCGCCCAGGTCCAGCATGCTGGCCCCGGGATTGCGTCGGACCTCTTTTTCCTGGCGGCGCAGGATATCGAAGTCGAAGGCCCGCTCATCGCGCGGCACGGGGGCAAAGCCGCCCGGTTCGGCGGTGGGACTCAGGCGATGACCGTCTTCTTCCTTGTAGAGCGTCTTGGCTCCGCTGTCGTACAGTGCGTCGACCCAGGCGGGCAAGGGCAGAGCGTCTTCCCGCATGCGCTCGGTGACCTTGCGGAAGCCCAGGGTGTCCCACACCTCGAAGGGGCCCTGTTCCCAGTTGAAGCCCCAGCACACGGCCTGATCGATCTCGGCCGCCTGGTCGCAAATTTCTCCCAGGCGCATGGCGCTGTAGCTGAAGCTGGCGGCCAGCATCTTCCAGATGGCCTGACCGGCCACGCCCTTGCCGAAGGCGAGGGTTTTCAGGCGGGTGGGCAGATCCTCGATGGCCTTGGCCGCGGCCATCTCGGGCAGCCTGGACTTGCCTTTTTCGCGGTACTCGAGGGTTTCGAGGTCCAGGGTATAGAACTTCTTCTCGGGGCTTTTTTCCATCTTGTAGAAGCCCGCGCCGCTCTTGCGGCCCAGGTAGCCTTTCTCGACCATCTTGTGCAGGTAGTCCGGCAGCTTGAAGGTCTCGCGCGCTTCGTCGTCGGGAATGAGCGGGTAGATGTTCTCGGCCACGTGCACGAAGGTGTCCAGGCCCACCAGATCGGCCAGCTTGAAAGTCGCGGTCTTGGGACGGCCAATGGCCGGACCGGTCATCGCATCGATATCCTCGATGGACAGGCCCATCTCGTTCATCACCTGGACGGTGGCCATCATGGCGTGCACGCCCACCCGGTTGGCGATGAAGTTGGGTGTGTCCTTGCCCATGACGATGCCCTTGCCCAGCCGGTTGCGGGCAAACTCCGCCACGAAGGCGGTGATTTCGGGATCGGTGTCAGCCGTGGGAATCAGTTCGAACAGCTTCATGTAGCGGGGCGGATTGAAGAAGTGGGTGCCCAGGAACCGGGGCTTCAGATGGTCGGGAAGCACCGAGGCCATCTCGGTCAAGGACAGGCCCGAAGTATTGCTGGTGAAGATGGCCTCGGGCCCGATGTGGGGCGCCGCGTTCTCCAGTACGATCTTCTTGATCTTCATGTCCTCCTTGACCACTTCGATGACCCAGTCAGCCTCCTTCAGGCGCGCCAGGTGGTCTTCGAAGTTGCCGGTCTCGATCAGGTCGATCCGGGCTGAGGAGAACAGGGGGGAGGGTTTGGTCTTCTTCATGGCTGCCACGGCATCGGCGGCCATGCTGTTGCGGACCCGGGGGTCGTCCAGGGTCAGCCCCGCCTGTTTCTGCTTGTCCGTCAGTTCCCTCGGGACAATGTCCAGGACCAGCGAGGGTATACCGGCATTGGCGAAATGGCCGGCAATGGCACTGCCCATGACACCTGAGCCCAGGACCGCCACTTTCTTGATCAGCCTGCGCATGCTTTCCGCCTTTCGTGGGGAGAGAAAGCCAAGAATGTGAATCAAATTAATGAATGACTATTCAGTATCTTAGTGGGTGCGCAAACCCTTGTCAATGGTTTTACACGTCTGTTTTTCTTGATAGGGCAGGATTATTCGGTTAAAATGAGGAAAATAGTGTCAGCCTGGGTTGACGGTTTTTGCGGTCTCCAATATTCAATGAATGGCTCCTCATTGCGCTTGACGCAGGAGACAGCCGGTCCCGGGGGCTCTCATGGCTCGCAACAGCGATGGCAACAAGCATGAAATGATCCTGGACGCCGCCGTGGTGGAAATTGCTCAGCGCGGTTTCTATCAGACCACCGTGGCCATGATCGCCAAGCGGGCAGGTGTGGCCGACGGTACCATCTATCTGTATTTCGCCAACAAGGAAGAGATCCTGTTCAGCCTGTTCGACCGGGCCATGCGGCGCTTCATCACCGAGGGCAACGCCCGTCTGGGTGATGCTGCCAACGCGGTGGCCAAGTTGCGCCGGATCATCGAGCTGCATTTGCAACTGGTGGGACAGGACCGCGACCTGGCCATCATCACCCAGGTGGAAATGCGGCACAGTCTCCACTTCATGAATCAGGCTTCTCGCGCCCAGGTGGGGCAGTACCTGGAAATCCTGGGTCGGGTCATTGTCCAGGGACAAAAGGAGGGGGTCTTCCGGGCCGACCTGGATCCCATCTTCTCGGCCAAGGCGGTCTTCGGCGTTCTGGACGAGATGGCCACCGACTGGGTGCTCAGTCGCCGCAACACCCGTCTGGAAAGCAAGACCGGCGATGTGACGGATTTCCTGCTGGCAGGACTGGAAACCAGGTCCCGGGCCATCTGACCGATCTTGGTGTGTCACCCGTGTTGATATAGCATTGTCTTTAAATGTTTTACAGTCCAGCTGTTAAATCATTATCTTTCTCCGTCCATCTCTTGACTTTCCCCGGGACCGCTGACCACCTTACACTCCGTAGCCGGCCTCGGGGTCTGATGTCCCGCTGGCCCTGTTGCTCGGATGTTCGGAGTTCTTCCCCAAGAGGCACCAAGATGACCCAGGAATACAAGCCCCTGCTGGACGCCTTTCCCCCTGCCGACCTGGAAACCTGGCGGCAAGAGGTTGAGCGTCTTCTGCGTGGAGCCCCCTTTGCCAAGAAGATGTTCACCGAGACCCTCGAGGGCATCACCGTGGGCCCCATGTATACGGCCAAGGATACCGAGCACCTTCCCTGGAGTGCACATTTTCCAGGCCAGGCCCCTTTCGTGCGGGGAACCCATGCTGCAGGTTATGCCCAGCAAGGCTGGAGGGTTGGCCAGGAATTCCTTTCGCCCACGGTGGAAGAGTTCAACGAGGCCGTCCGCGATGATCTCAAGCGTGGGCAGAATGCCATTTGTCTCAAGCTGGACCGGGCCACACAGCTGGGGATGGACCCCGACCAGGCCGAGAAAGGCACCGTGGGTCTGGACGGGACATCGCTGTCGTCCTTGGCTGAACTGGAAACGGCGCTGGACGGGATCGACCTGGAGAAGACCATGCTGTGTTTACAGCCGGGTTCCTCCGCGCTGCCGATGGCAGCCTTGCTGGCGGCGCTTTTTGACCGCAAGGGCGCCAAGCTGGAAAAGTTGGAGGGAAGCCTGGGTTGCGACCCGGTCTCCGGGTTGGCGTGCAAGGGGCTGTTGCCGGTCAACATGAGCCAGCTGTTTGACGAGCTGGCCGTCCTGACGCGATGGGCTCAGGTCAATGCCCCCGGGGTTGCGACCTTGCCGGTCCATGAACTGACCTGGCACCAGGGTGGGGCCGACAGCGCCTTGAGTCTGGGACTGACCCTGGCCACGGCGGTGGAAACCGTCCGGGCCATGGAACAGAGGGACCTTTCCCTGGAAGAAACCATGGGCAAGGTGCGCTTTCGGATGGTGGTCGGCACGGACTTCTTCATGGAAATCGCCAAGCTCAGGGCTCTGCGTGTGCTCTGGTCAGATGTGGCTGCCGCTTGTGGTTGCCCCGCGGAAATGGGAAGGGCGACTGTTCACGCCCAGACCAGCCCCCGCTGTCTCACCGTCCTGGACACGCATGTGAACATTCTGCGCACCACCACCATGGCCATGTCGGCAGTGATGGGCGGGGTGGATTCCCTCCAGGTGAGCGCCTTCGACGAGGTGGACAGCATCCCGGACAATTTCAGTCGCCGCATTGCCCGCAACATCCAGCTGATGCTGGCCGAGGAGTGCCACTTCGATCAGGTGGCCGATCCGGCGGGCGGTTCCTGGTATGTGGAAAAGCTGACCGCGGACCTGGCGGAAAAAGCCTGGACCGTTTTCCAGGAAATCGAAGCCGGCGGCGGTGTGGTGGCTGGTTTGCTGGATGGATCCATCCAGAAGCGGGTGGCCGATCAGGCAGAGAAGCGGATCGATCGTCTGGCCACCGGGCGAGATGTGCTGGTGGGAACCACACGCTATGTCAATCCGGCGGAACCCGAGCGCCAGGTACGGCGTCCCGATCTGGATGCCCTTCATGCCCGGCGGGCTCAGGACATGGTCCGCCAGAGAACCGCGGCGGCCCACGAGGATCATTTGATGGTGCTCAAGCGGCTCGAAAAAATCATGACCGCCGACCAGGAAACCCTGATGAGTGCCCTGATTGATGCCGCCGTCCAGGGGGCGACGGTGGGTGAACTGACCGGAATCCTGCGCCACGATGCGGACACCCAGCGGCAGGTGGAGCTAATTCCCCTGCGCCGCGATGCGCAGCCTTTCGAGGAACTGCGGCACGCCGTGAAGAGCGCAGCCCGGCGGGATCCGGCACGCGGGAAGATCTTCTGTGCCTGCCTGGGTAACTTCGCGGGCTACATGCCGCGGCTGGACTTTGTTCGGGGCTTTTTCCAGGTCGGGGGGTTCGAGGTGGCCAGTGACACCTTCTACACCCAGCCGGATGAGGCCGTCGCCGGTGCTCGCGCCTTCGGTGCGGCGGTGGTGGTTCTGGTCGGACTGGACTCCACCTACGCCGAACTGGGCTGCGCCACGGCGCAAAAGCTCAAGGCCCTGTCGCCGGCTCCCACCATTCTGATGGCAGGGAAACCCCAGGAGAACGAGGAAGCCTTCCTTGCCGCGGGCATCGACGGCTTCATCCACGTGCGCAGCAACCTGCTTGATGAACTGGGAGCCCTGGTTCGCAGCACGGAGGTAGGAGAATGAGCCGCCTTCCCGATTTCAGTACCATGCCTTTTCGCTCTTCGGGTTTTCCCAGCACGGGATCACAGGAGGGGTGGCACCAGGAATTCCAGGCGGAAACGGGCGTTGGCCCGGAAGATCGCAGCTGGATGACCAACGAGCAGATTTCCGTGGCGCCGCTGTACACGGCAAGGGCCACCGAGGGTCTGGAACACCTAAAATATGTGGCCGGATTGCCGCCCTTCCTGCGGGGACCCTACGCCACCATGTACGTGACCCGGCCCTGGACCGTGCGCCAGTACGCCGGCTTTTCCACGGCGACCGAGAGCAATGCCTTTTATCGCCGCAACCTGGCTGCGGGGCAGAAGGGTCTTTCGGTGGCCTTCGACCTGGCCACGCATCGGGGGTACGACAGTGACCATCCCCGCGTGGTGGGCGATGTGGGCAAGGCCGGGGTGGCCATCGATTCCATCCTGGACATGAAGGTGCTGTTCGACGGCATTCCCCTGGACAAGATGTCCGTGTCGATGACCATGAACGGGGCGGTGTTGCCCGTCATGGCGTTCTACATCGTGGCGGCCATGGAACAGGGGGCCAGCCTGGAGCAGCTGGCCGGGACCATCCAGAACGACATCCTCAAGGAGTACATGGTCCGCAACACCTACATTTATCCGCCGGATTTCAGCATGCGGGTGATCGCCGATATTTTCAGCTACACAGCCAAGCACATGCCGAAGTTCAACAGCATCTCCATCAGCGGCTACCACATGCAGGAAGCGGGCGCCACGGCAGACCTGGAACTGGCCTACACCCTGGCCGACGGTCTGGAGTACGTGCGCACAGGCATGAAGGCCGGGCTGGGCATTGACGATTTTGCTCCCCGCCTGTCTTTCTTCTGGGCCGAGGGCATGAACTACTTCATGGAAATGGCCAAGCTCCGGGCCGGGCGCTTGCTGTGGTCCAAGATCATCAAGCAGTTCGATCCTCAGAACGTCAAGAGCATGGCGCTGCGGACCCACAGCCAGACCAGCGGCTGGTCCCTGGCCGAGCAGGATCCGTACAACAACGTGGCCCGCACCTGCATCGAGGGCATGGCGGCGGTTCTGGGTCACACCCAGAGCTTGCACACCAACGCCCTGGACGAGGCCATTGCCCTGCCGACGGATTTCTCGGCCCGCATCGCCCGCAACACCCAGCTGTATCTGCAGGATGAAACGGGGATTTGTCGAACGGTCGACCCCTGGGGCGGTTCCTGGTATCTTGAGAGCCTGACCCACGAGCTGATGCACAAGGCCTGGGAGCATATCGAAGAGGTGGAGTCGCACGGGGGCATGGCCGCGGCCATCGGCACCGGCCTTCCCAAGATGCGGATCGAGGAGGCTTCGGCCCGTCGGCAGGCGCGGATCGACTCGGGCCAGGAAACCATCGTGGGCGTGAACAAGTACCGGCTGGACCGGGAAGAGCCCCTGGAGATCCTGGAGGTGGACAACACCGAGGTGCGCCGTCAGCAGGTGGCCCAGCTGGAGAAGCTCCGGATCGAACGAGATAGCGCGGCCGTGGAAAGCGCCCTCGATGCCATCACCGCCAGCGCGGAGACAGGACAGGGAAATCTCCTGGAGCTGGCGGTTCAGGCGGCCAAGGTGCGGGCCACTCTGGGCGAGATCAGCGATGCCATGGAAAAGGTGTGCGGTCGCCACAAGGCGGAGATCCGCACCATCAGCGGGGTGTACTCGGCCGAATTCGGCAAGGAAGGGAAAAGCGACCAGGTGGAGCGTATCGGAAAAATGATCGCCAGCTTCGCATCGCGCGAGGGCCGCCGTCCCCGCCTGTTGGTCGCGAAGATGGGTCAGGACGGGCACGACCGGGGCGCCAAGGTGGTGGCCACGGCGTTTGCCGACCTGGGCTTCGACGTGGATGTGGGCCCCCTGTTCCAGACTCCGGAGGAGACCGCGCGGCAGGCCGTCGAGAACGATGTGCACATCATCGGTATGAGCAGCCTGGCGGCCGGTCACAAGACCCTGTTGCCCGCGCTGGTCGAGGAGTTGAAAAAGCTGGGTCGGGAGGACATCATGGTGATCTGCGGTGGGGTCATTCCCGCCCAGGATTACGATTTTCTCCGGGAAAACGGGGCCTCGGCCATCTTTGGTCCGGGCACGGTCATTCCCGTGGCGGCGGAAAAACTGCTGGTGGAACTGAACCGGAGACTGGGCTACGACCTCTGACAGATCGCGGGACATGAGTCGGAAGAAAGACAGCAAGCCTTCGACGGACATCAGCGCACTGAGTGTGCGCCCAGGTGTCGACGCCCGCCATGACGGTTTGCCGGGGACCGCGGAGCCGGGGACAGGGCCGGTGCCCCGTCGGCGTGCGCTGTCCACCGACGAGATCGTGTCCGGTGTTCAGCGCGGCGACCGGGTGCTCCTGGCCCGGGCCATCACCCTGGTCGAGTCGGCATCGCCTGCTCACCAGGAGCAGGCTCAGGAGGTGTTGACCCGGCTGTTGCCCCATCGTTGCTCTTCCCTGCGGGTAGGAATCACCGGGGTGCCCGGGGCCGGCAAGAGCACCTTCATCGAGGCTCTGGGCTGCGGTCTGACCGCCCAGGGACACAAGGTGGCCGTCACGGCGGTGGATCCCTCGAGCAGCATCACCGGCGGCAGCATCCTGGGCGACAAGACGCGCATGGAACAGCTGGCCGCCGACGGGAACGCCTTCATCCGGCCTTCCCCCTCCGGTGGCACCCTCGGCGGTGTGGCCCGCAAGACGCGAGAGACAATCATCCTTTTCGAAGCTGCGGGCTACGACGTCATCCTGGTGGAAACCGTGGGTGTGGGGCAGAGCGAGGTGCTGGTGCGCAGCATGGTCGATTTCTTCCTGCTCATTCTCATTGCCGGAGCGGGGGATGACCTGCAGGGGATCAAGAAGGGCGTGGTGGAAATTGCCGATGCCATCCTGATCAACAAGGCCGATGGGGCTGGACTGCAGGCCGCCAGGGCCGCACGGGCCGAGTTCGAACAGGTGCTTCACTACCTGCGTCCGGCCACCGAGGGATGGCAACCCCGCGCGTTCACCAGCTCGGCCACCAGGGGCGAGGGCGTCATGGAAATTTGGCAGGTGGTGACCAGATACCGGCAGTTGACCGAGGCTTCGGGAGTCTTCCAGCAGCGCCGCCGAACCCAGGAAAGGGACTGGGTCGAAGCTCTGGTGCGTGAGGGTTTGCAGGCGAGGTTCGAACGGCATCCCGCCGTGGCTGCTCTCAAGGCCGATCTTCTGGACAAGGTGTCCCGGGGTGAGGTACCCGCCACCACGGCGGCCCTGATGCTTCTGGAAGCCTTCGCGCAAGGCCAGGACTAGAACGGCCAGAACCGCGGGATCAACAGCGACGCCCCCACCCAGACCACCACGTTCAGCACCATCCCCAGCCGCAGGAAGTCCGTGAAACGATAGCCACCAGGCCCGTACACCAGCAGGTTGGTCTGGTAGCCTATGGGCGTGGCAAAACAGGCCGAAGCCCCGAAGCAAATCCCGATGATGAAAGGCCGCGGATCCACGCCAAGAGCCGAGGCGGTGGCCAGGCCGATGGGCACCAGCAGCACCGCGGTGGAATTGTTGGACAGCACGTGGGAAAGCAGGCTGGTCAGGATAATGAAGGCCACCAGCACCCCGTGGGGACCGAATCGGTGGAACATCGACAGGAACCCGTTTGCGTACAGACCGGCGGCTCCCGTTTCGGTCATGGCCGTGCCCAGGGCGATGGTGCCGATGATGAGAACCAGGACCGGCACCTCCACCGCTTCGTAGGCCTCGTGAAGCCGCAGGCAACCGGTCAATACCATCAGAAAAGACCCGGCCAAAGCGGCGGTCAGGATGCTGCTCAGCCCGGTGGCCGCCGCCGCCACCATGGCCAGGAAAATGACCAGGGCCAGGGGCCCCTTGCTGCGGTTGGCCACCTTGGGCACGGTGTCCTCGACGATGAGCAGGTCGGATTCGGCGCGCAGGCGTTCAAGTCGATGGGCGCTGCACTGGACCAGCAGAATATCGCCCACACTGAGGCGCAGCCGGCTCATCTTGCCCTCGGTGTAGTGCACCCGGCGGCGCTGGGCTCCGATGACCACCAGGTCGTCGGCGGCGCCCAGGTAAGTGTCCTTGAGCTGGCGCCCCAGCAGGTGGCTGTCCGGGGGAACGATGGCCTCGACGATCTGAGCATCCTGGTCATAGGGCGTGGCCATGGTTTCGCCGGCCACCAGGGGCAGGGCGGCGTCGCTGGTGCCCAGGATTTCCACCAGTTCACTGGCCGTGGCGCTCAACAGGATGATGTCGCCGGTGCCCAGAGTACAGACATCCGTTTCCGGATAGCACACCCGGGAGCCCTGAAAAACCTCATGCACCTCGACGTTGGGAAAGTTCTTTTTCAAGGTGGCCAGAACCTCGGCTCCCACCAGCGAGCTGTCGGCGGGAATGGTCAGCTCGGCAATGTACTTGTGTCGGGCGCCCTTGTCGTGATGCAGGATGGGAGTGTGGGTTCTGGGTAACAGACGATCAGCGAGCAGGAAAATCAGCAGGCTACCGGTCACGGCCACCGGTACGCCCACCTTGGCCAGTTCGAACATGCCCAGGGGTGCCTGGCCGGACGAGGCCGCCAGGTCACTGACGATGATGTTGGTCGAGGTCCCGATCAGGGTGGTGGTGCCGGCCAGGATCGAGGCGAAGGAAATGGGTATCAAGAACTGGGCGGGGGAAAGGTGGTACCGACCCGACAGGGCGAGGATGACCGTCAGCATCATCACCACCACCGGTGTGTTGTTGATGAAGGCCGACAGCACGCCCACCAGCAGGATACTGAAGAGCAGGATCAGCCGGGGCCGCCCCTGGGTCAGGCTGGCCAAAAGCCGGGTCAGGTAGTTCAGACCGCCGGTGCGCACCAGCCCCTTGGTCACGATGAACAGCGCGCCCACGGTCAAGGGCGCCGGATTGGAAAAGCCCGCCACCGCCTGGCGGGGAGCCAGGATGCCGGTGACCATCAGTGCCACCATGATGCCCAGAGCAGTCAGATCCAGCGAAAGACGCTCGCTGATCAGAAGCGCCAGTGCGGTCAGCAGGATGATGGAGACAATCACGATTTCCAGGGTCATGCCCAACTCCGGACCTGAGGATGCGTGCGGGCCGTCGGGAAAAATCAGCCCCTCCGGCAAGGAAGGGGCTGACTCACGGACCCACCGGTCAGTCGTTCAATGCTTCGTGCACCTTGCCCACCATGTCGGGGCCCGGGCGCAGGGTCTTGTCACCCTCGTCCTTCCACTTGGAGGGACAGCCCTCGTCTGCCTTCTTCTGCAAGTAGAGGTTGGCCTTGAACTTCCGCATGAGCTCGTCGATGTTGCGGCCCATGTTGTAGAAGTTCACCTCGGAATTGAACAGGGTGCCGTCGGGGGCAATGATGAAAGAGCCCCGCAAGGCCAGGCCGCTGCCGGGATCGTACACGCCGAACAGCTTGCTGACAGTGCCCGTGGGGTCGCTGCCCATCAGGTACTTCACATCGGCCAGTTCCTTCTCATCCCGTTTCCAGGCCAGGTGCGTGAATTCGGTGTCGGTGGACACGGTGATCAGCTTGGCGCCCATCTTCTCGAACCGATCTTGCTGCTCTGCCAGAGCAGCGA
Source organism: Candidatus Krumholzibacteriia bacterium (assembly GCA_036351155.1). GTDB lineage: Bacteria > Krumholzibacteriota > Krumholzibacteriia > LZORAL124-64-63 > LZORAL124-64-63 > LZORAL124-64-63. The sequence goes on from JAZBOO010000127.1 coordinate 16,268, forward strand.
ATTCGGTCGCTCAGACGAAAGTGAAGTCGGCCGGGTAGAAGAAGAGGATGGTCCACTTGCCCTGCTCTTTCAGCTCGGACAGGCTGACCTTGGGAAAGTCGTGGGCCACGGGGTCGTAGCAGTTGAAGGAAAAATCGGGCACCGGGTGGCCGATTTTGACTTCGTTCATGGCATCGCTCATGAGTCGGCTCCTTGGGACAGTGGGTGAAATCATACAGGTGAACAGTTGATCAGATAATAACGGATTTCCCGGTTTTGGCGACCACACTTTCGTTGCCGCTGGTCCAGAGTGCTCCCCGGTGTTAGATTTTCACCTTGCCCTGGGTTTTCCTACAATCAAGCACGAGGATCTGAGTCATGAGTGAAACCGCCCTGAAGCCCGTCGTCATGTACAACACGCTGTCCGGCAACAAGCAGGAGCTCGAGACCATCGAGCCCGGCCGCTGCGGCATCTACTGTTGCGGGCCCACGGTTTACGGCTTGACCCACCTGGGCAACAGCCGCGCCGCGGTCGTGCCCGACATCATGGTCCGGTTCCTTCGCCATCAGGGCTTCGAGGTGAAGTATGTCCGCAACGTGACGGACATTGACGACAAGATCATCAAGCGCAGCCAGGAAGAGGGCATGTCTGCCGACGGCCTGGCGCGCAAGTACACCGAGGAATACCACCGCGACCTGGCCAGTCTGAACACCCTGGAGCCGGACGTGGAACCCAAGGTGTCGGACACCATTCCCGAGATCCTGGAACTGGTGCAGCAGCTGGTGGACAAGGGCCTGGCTTACGCCGTGGATGGAGATGTCTACTACCGCGTCAAGGCCTTCGGCGGCTACGGCAAGCTGAGCAAGCGCTCGGTGGACGAGATGCTCGAGGGCGCCGGCGCCCGTATCGAGGTCGATACGCGCAAGGAAACGCCTCTGGACTTCGCGGTCTGGAAGGCGGCCAAGCCCGGAGAGCCGGCCTGGGACAGTCCCTGGGGCCCCGGGCGTCCGGGCTGGCACATCGAGTGCTCGGCCATGAGCGCCACCCACCTGGGCGACAGCTTCGATATCCACGGCGGGGGGCGGGACCTGATCTTCCCTCACCACGAGAACGAGATCGCCCAGAGTCAGGGTGCTCACGGCGAGGACACCTACGCCCGCTACTGGGTGCACAACGGCTTCATCAACTTTGCCGGGGAAAAGATGTCCAAGAGCCTGGGCAACTTCTTCACCACCAGGGAGATCACGGCCCTGTTTCCCGGGGAAACGGTGCGCTACTTCCTGACCACCGTGCACTACCGCAGCGGTTTGAATTTCGACCTCGAGGTGCTGTGCCCCGGCTGTTCCGCGGTGCTGGACAAGGCTGCCCAGGAATCGGGACTATGCCCCGCCTGTGGCCTGCAGAGCTCCACCGAGGTGCTGAAGAACCAGGTCCGTTTTCCCAACCTGGAGGAGGCCGACGACCGTCTGGCCTACATTTACGGCACGCTGGCCCAGGCCAGGGCATTCCTGGCCACGGCCAAGGAACCGGCCCAGGCGGAACCCGCTCTGGACCCGGTTCTGGGCATGCTGGAATCCTTCGTCGAGCACATGCGCAACGACTTCAACACCAGCGGAGCCCTGGGCGCGCTGAGCAAACCACTGAGCGAGGTCAACAATCTGCTGGCCTCAGGCAAGGGGATCAGCAAGGCCCAGCGCCATGGCACCATCAAGGCATTCGTCGACCAGATGACCGAGGTGGCTGACATCCTGGGTTGCTTTGGCCAGGATCCGGGAACCTGGTTGCAGGAGAGGCGGGACATGAAGGCTCGGCGCCTCAAGCTGGACACCTCGAGGGTGGACGATCTTCTCCACGAACGGCAGACGGCGCGCCAGGAAAAAGACTGGGCCGCGGCCGATCGGATCAGGGACGAACTGACGGCCCTGGGAGTGGCTGTGCAGGACGGTCCTGAGGGGTCTAGCTGGTCTTTTATTTAACATTTGTGTTCGGTGTACGATGGGGTTTCACGCTGTGGCGGAAACCCCATTGTTCTGCTATCTATTGGCTTTCCTCAGGTATGTGAACCCTTTGCTCACAAGGATTTGGTGAAATGGAATTTGCACTTCGACGTATCAGCGTCCTCGCCGCCCTCGGCGTGTTGCTTCTGGTGATGGGCTGTGGAAACAGCTCCGAAAAAACTCAGAAACCGGTCCTGCGCTACACCGCTATTCCCGACCAGAACAGCACCGAGTTGATCCAGCGCTTCCAGCCGTTGACCGCCTATCTTTCCGAAAAGCTGGAAGTGCCCGTGGAATATGTCCCGGCGCGGGACTACCAGGCCTCGGTGGAGATGTTCCGGAACGGGGACATCATGCTGGCCTGGTTCGGTGGATTGACCGGCGTGCAGGCTCGCCATGCCGTGGCGGGAGCCGAGGCCATCGCTCAGGGGCAGGCCGATCCCCAGTACTACAGCTATTTCATTGCCCACCAGAGCACCGGACTGGAGCGGAGCGAGGATTTTCCCTCTGCCCTGGCCGACCTGACCTTTTCCTTCGGTTCGGAAAGTTCGACCTCGGGAAGGCTCATGCCCGAGTACTTCATCAAGCAGAACACCGGGAAAAGCCCCATGGAGTTTTTCTCCCAGCCCTTCGGGTTTTCCGGCAGTCACGACAAGACCTGCGAGCTGGTCGAGTCCGGCCGCTTCCAGGCCGGAGTGGTGAACTACAAGGTGTACGAGAAGCGGGTCGCCAGCGGCGAACTGGATCCCGAGGTGTGCCGCATCATCTGGAAAACTCCCTTCTACGCCGATTACAACTTCACGGCCCATCCCGAGCTGGAGAAGACCTTCGGCGCCGGTTTCACGGCCAGGCTGCAAGGGGTGCTGACGGGTATCGAGGATGAGGCGCTGCTGTCCGCATTGCCGCGCAAGAAGCTGATCCCGGCCCGCAGCGAGGAGTTCGACGGCATTGCCGACGTGGCCCGGGAACTGGGCATGATCCGGTGAGACCGCTGGCCGGCATCGAATCCCCGGCGGTGACCTGCCGGGGAGTGACGGTTCGCCGGGACGGCAGGGATATCCTGTCGGAGGTCGACCTGACCATCAATCCTGGTGAGCAGGTGGCCCTGGTGGGGCCCAGCGGAGCGGGCAAGACCACCTTGCTGCGCCTCCTGAACGGCATGGTCACGCCGACCGCCGGCCAGGTGATGGTGCAGGGTCAGGACCTGAGCCAGGTGGATGGACGGCCCCTTCAACGCCTGCGCCATTCCATTGGCTTCGTGCACCAGGATCTGCGCCTGGTCCCCAACCTGCGGGTCAGCCAGAATGTGCTGAGCGGCAAGCTGGGGGGGATGGGACTGTGGCGATCGCTGGGTCTCTTCCTGCGGCCGGGATCGGGCGATCTGGATGAAGTCCATGCCTTGCTGCACCGGGTGGGCATTCCCGACCTGATGTTCCAGCGTACCGACCGTCTCTCCGGGGGCGAGGCCCAGCGTGTGGCCCTGGCGCGGGCCTTGATCCAGAAACCCCAGGTGCTGGCGGCCGATGAACCGGTGGCCAGCGTGGACCCTTCTCGTTCTCGCGAGATCCTGGCCCTGTTGACCGAGCTGGGGCGCCAGGAAGGTCTCACTCTCTGTGTGAGTCTGCACGACCCCCAGCTGGTGCGTGAGTTTTTTCCCCGGGTGATCGGCATGCGCCAGGGCCGGGTCGTCCTGGATGAGCCGGCCGCCGAGATCACGGCCGCGCAGCTGGACCGACTGTATGCTCTCGAGGTGGACGATGGCCTCTGAAGCCTCCACCGGAAGGCCGTCCGGGAACCGACGGCCAAGGTCAGCAGCAGGAACCGGCAACGGATCAACTTCAGGATCCATAGGCACAGGTCTGCTGGTGATAGCATTGCTTCTTATCGCCGGTGTGTGGGCGGCCTTTCAGCTTCGGCTTGACCCACGGAACCTCTGGCCCGGCCAGGGGGGCTGGGCCCTGATCCGGGAATTCTTCCAGGCCGCCTGGCACCCCGCCCTCTTCTTTCAGGAACCCTCCGCAGCCACCTCTTTCCGGGATGTGCCCCTTCAGGCCCTGCGCGCGGCCGGCATGACCGTGGTCTTCGCGGCGACCTCCCTGTCGATGGCCCTGGTCGGGGGGGTAATCTTCGGTGTCCTGGGCTCTTCCGCCTGGCACGAGACCATCCCCGGCCAGGGACGCGGCCGGCCGCTGGTGACCACGGCCATTCGCTCCTTGATGGCTCTGATGCGCTCGATTCACGAGCTCATCTGGGCCGTGGTTCTGCTGGCCGCCCTGGGCTCTGATCCTCTGGTGGCCGTCCTGGCCATCGCCATTCCCTACACGGGAACCCTGGCCAAGGTGTTCTCCGAAATGATCGATGAGGCCCCCCGATCGGCCTTTACGGCCCTGCGCGGAGGAGGAGCATCCCCCTGGCAGAGTTATCTCTTCGGCGTTCTGCCTCGAGCCCTGCCCGATATGCTGAGCTACACTTTCTACCGGTTCGAATGTGCTCTGCGGTCCTCGGCTGTGCTGGGGTTTTTCGGGTTCCCCACCCTCGGTTACTACATCGCCGCCTCTTTCGAGAACCTGTTTTTTCAAGAGGTCTGGACCTACCTGTATGTTCTTTTCGCCCTGGTCGTGGCCATGGACTGGTGGAGCGGGCGTCTGCGCAGGGAGCTGGTTTCATGACGAGGTCCTGGCAAAAGTTGCGGGCCGAGCGGCCGCGTCGTCCCTTCGTCCTCTGGAGTGTGCGGCTCCTTGGTCTCATCATCCTGGTCAGCTGGCTAGCCGGTGGTTTCCAGCCTCTGGACTGGCTCTCTGAACGGCGTCTGGCAAACCTGGGCCGCTTCCTGAATGAGATCAGGCCCTGGCCATTGCAAGGGGAAGCCTGGTCCGGAGAAATCGCCACCCGCTGGGCCGCCGCACTCTGGCACCAGCAGGGGGCCAAGGGGTTGCTGGCCACCTTCGCTCTCAGCCTGGCGGCCATCACCGGGGCCGGGTTTCTGGGGGCTGTGTTCAGCTTGCCTGCGGCTCGCAACCTGGCCACCTCCTCTCCGTTCCTGGAGGGGCCGAGGCCGTCCGGATTGTGGCCACGCATGCTGTGGCAGGGGGTGGTCAACCTGACCCGTGCGGTGCTGATTTTCCTGCGCGCGATTCCCGAGTACATCTGGGCTTTCCTGTTGCTGACCATGCTGGGACCGCAGTTCTGGCCCCTGGTTCTGGCGCTGGTTCTCCACAACACCGGAATCCTGGGCAAGCTGGGGGCCGAGGTCATCGAGAACACCAGCAGCCAGGCTCCCGGCGCCCTGCGGGCCCAGGGGGCGGGACGTCTTCAGATCGCCCTGGCCGCCCTGTTTCCCCTGACTCTTCCCCGCTATCTGCTCTATTTCTTCTACCGCTGGGAAACCTGTGTGCGCGAGGCCACCGTGCTGGGAATGCTGGGAGTCAGTTCCCTGGGTTTTCTTATCGTGGAGGCGCGGGCCCGCAATCGTTACGATGAAATGATGTTCTATATTGGACTGGGGGTCATCCTGGTCCTGGTGGGCGATCTGGTCAGCGCCCTGGTCCGCAAGTGGGTGCGATCAGCTTGATTGGAAGATTTTTCCAGTGTTGCGTGAAACCCTTACTCGCAGTATTAATGAGACAGGAGGCGCGGATCGCCCTCTGACCCCGGGGATAACCTGGTTCCAGTCTGGGCCAGGGGAGAGAGAAGGGTCGACAGTGATTCGCGAATACCATGTCACTCTCAAAGGTGTTTCGTTCTCGGAGCGAAGGCCTGGTTGAGCCTTGTCTGCTTGTGCATGACGGGCGCATTTTGGATTGTAACACCCCGGCCTTGACGCGACTGGCCTGTACCCGGGAAGAGCTCCTTGGCCAGCCACCCCATGCACTTTTTTCCCTGTTTGAAATCCACCAAGGTGAAGGGCCCGGCCCTTCCGCACAGCTGGATGTCATCCCCTTGACCGGACTCGAAGGCTCGGGTGTTCTGGTCGTGGTCCGCGAAAAGGATGGCCTGGTTTCGTCGGGACCAGACCCGGCCTTTGGCGCCGACGTTCAGGAGCAGAGCCGGAAGCTGGAAAGTCTGGGGCTGATGGCCGGCGGGCTGGCGCACGATTTCAACAACTTCCTGCTGGCCATCCTGGGCAATGCCGATCTGCTGGACCGCGATCTGGCCGCCGGTAAACCCGGGGACGAACTCCTCAGCGAAATCCGGAAAGCCGCGGGCCGGGCGGCAGATCTTTGCAGTCAGTTGCTGGCCTATGCCGGCAAGGGGAAAACGAACTTCCAGCCGGTGGACCTGAGTCAGACTGTCCGGGAAATGTTGCCCATGTTGAAGGTGGCTGTGCCGCGCCGGATTGCCATGCGCCTGGATCTGGCAGAGAACCTGCCCCCCATTTCGGCCGACCTGGGACAAATTCACCAGATGATCATGAACCTGGTGGTGAACGCTTCGGAGGCCATCGGCACTGACGAAGGTTGTATCACCCTGGCCACCGGGATGGCCGAATGTCACGGCAACGTGGCGGATTTTTGCCTTTTCGGTCAGGGGACGAGTCAGGGTAAGACCGTGTTCCTGGAAATCCGGGACTCCGGTTGTGGAATGGAGCAGGACGTCAGGCGACAGATGTTCGATCCCTACTTCTCGACCAAGATCCGCGGGCGAGGCTTGGGCCTGACCACGGTGCTGGGGTCGGTGCGCAGCCACCAGGGGAGCCTGTGCGTCAAGACGCATCCCGCGCGGGGCACCTCCTTGCGGGCCTGCTTCCCCACCACCCCTTTCGTGGAATCGCCCCTGGTGCCCCTGCGGTCCACTCGCAAGGAAAAATCCCGGCAGGGCAGCATTCTGATCGTCGATGATGAAGAGTATCTGCGCTTGCTTTGCTCCCGCATGCTTCAGCGTCTGGGGTACTCGGTCATCCTGGCCTGGGACGGCCCTCAGGCCCTGGAAATCTACCGCACCCAGGGGGACAGTATCGATGGGGTGATCCTGGATCTGGAAATGCCGGTCATGGATGGAATCGAGGTGCTGGAGCGTTTGCTGGCGTTCGATCCGGCCGCCCGGGTGATCATGACCAGCGGCTACCACCAGCGGGAAATCGCGGCGCGGTATCCCCACCGGGGGATCGCCGGTTTCATCCAGAAGCCTTACGTGATGTCCGATCTCGGCGAGGTCCTGGACCAGGTGATCAACTCGCCGGAATAGGCGCGGGCAAGTCTTCAGGGTCCAGAGCCGCCAGGGGGTCCTTGAGACCGTGCCCTGTGACCATCACCGCCACCGTGTCTTCCGGCTGGATCAGGCCCCTGGCCAGGGCGGTGGGAATGCCGGCCAGAGCCGCGGCGGCCGACGGTTCGGCAAATACGCCGGCCGTGGCGGCCAGGTCCTTGATCGCCTGCCTGATCTGATCATCATCCACCTGCACGAAGCCGCCTCCGGAACCCGCCACGTATTTCCAGGCCTTGATGCGATTGCGCGGAATACCCACGGCGATGGAATCGGCCAGGGTATGGGGAACCAGTGGAGCCACGGCCTGGAGAATGCCCGGGCCATCCAGCTGCTGAGGGTCCGGGCACTGCTCCCAGGCCTGGGCCAGGGGTGCGGCGCCAGAGGCCTGCACGCCGATGATCTTCGGGCAGGGCGGGGTCAGTCCCAGCGCGGCCATTTCGGTGAAGGCCTTGGCCACGGAGGACACGATGCAACCATCGCCCACCGGGACCAGGACCGCGTCAGGCCAGCTGGACTGACAGTCGGCCAGGCCCTGCGTCAAATCCCAGATCAGTTCCAGGGTGGCGGTTTTCTTGCCCTCGACCAGAACCGGATTGTGGGCACAGTTGCGGCTGTACCAGTCATTACGTGCGATTTGCTCCAGAGAGAGTTCGAAGGCCTGGTCGTAGGTCCCATCGATGCGCACCACCTGGGCCCCGTGCAGGACCACCTGGGCCAGCTTGCCCATGGGGGCCGAGGCGGGAACGTAGATATGGCAAGGCAGGCCGGCCCGGGCCGTCAGCAGGGCCAGGCTGGCCGCGGCATTTCCCGTGGATGCGCAGGCCAGGATGTCCCGGCGAAGTTGCCGGGCATGGGCCACGGCCATGGCCGAGGCCCTGTCCTTCAGACTGGCCGAGGGCAATCCCGTTTCATCCTTGAGAAAAAGGCGCGCGATCCCCAGTTTTTCCGCCAGACGAGGGGACTGGTGGAGATGCGTTCCCCCCAGAGCCCAGGCCGGATGATGCGCGGTGGGCACCACCGGCAGAAGCTTGGCAAAACGCCACATGGCTCCGGCGCCGTGGGGTGAGAAATTCAGCCCTGCCGGAACACCGGTGATGTCGCGGCGCAGACCCTCCAGGTCGAACACCCCGTCCATGATTCCTTCTAGCCCGCAGCTGGGGCAAACGTTCCCGGCAAAGGCGGCATTCTCTTCCCGGCCACACAGCACACAACGGTAGCCGGCGAAGCGAGGATTCAGATCCACATCGGGCAAGCGGGGCGAGGGGGAGGTCATGTTCCACCTACAGGGTCGTAGCCGGAGCTGCTGGGTCCGGCAGAGCGAGCTTGGGCACGGGGCGATCCAGGGAAAATACCCCAGAACCGGGTCTTCATCCAGATCCTATTTGGGATCCGTGAAAAAGGGCCACCCGAGGGTCGCCCTTTTTTCAGCAGGTCATTTCCCTGGCTGCGCAGCCATTTTCGATCAGCGATAGGTCGCCTTCAAGCCGCCCCAGGTGTTGATGCCGCTGGACACGCTGGTGCAATCCGAGACATGGGTTCCCAGACCGGTGAAATCATCACTGGGCAGGAAATCGAAGGAAGCGCAGGGATTGTAGGGATCATCGGGCTGGGTGTCGCCTTCACAGAAGGAGAGAACCCGCCGCAGGGTGGCATTCAGGGTGGTGCCGCCGGGACAGGTCCAGGCGGTGCCCGGATCCATGCCCACCTGTCCGATACTGTCGATCACCTGAGCACCGCGCGACAGCACCACGGCATCGTCCCCGTTGAATTGCAGATCCACATGGGTCATGTCCGCCATGCCCACCAGCGTGGGATCGGCGGAGTCGTTGGTGATCACGAAAACATCCCCGGGCACCAGGCTGACCGCCGGCAGGGGGATGGTCGTGGAAGTGGCCGAACCATTGAAATAGCAATCGATGGCGAACTGGCTCAGGTCCACGGGATCCCCGGTACCGTTATAGATTTCCAGGGCCTTGTTGTAGCCTGAACCTTCGACATACTCCGAGATGTACAGGTCGGCCGTTTGCGCCGAAGCCATCCCCACCAGAGCGGTGCCGAGCATCATCAGCGTGAGCAAAGTTTTCATAGAGCCTCCCGGTTTAGCCGACAAACAAGGGCGAGGCCGCTAACCTGATGAGGTGTTGAGTTTTAGTGCGAACGACCCTGATCATAACACAAGTGGGCCCCGAAGTCAGCACAAAACGCCCCATCAGCTTGCAGCAGGCCGTCCTTTTTCAGCTTTGCCAGCCCATGGATTTCCACATGCGGGCGGCGGTTTTTTGCAGCAGGGCAGCTTCCACCGGGGGAGCATCGCCATTGTGATAAACCCGGCGGCCGCCCACGTACACCGCATGGATATCCCAGGGGTGGAAGTCGAACAGGAGGTGGCCGAGCCAGGTGTCGGTGGTCAGGGGCGTTTTCTGGAAATTTTCCAGCACAATGAAGTCGGCCGGAGCGCCGGCATCCAGGCTGCCGAAGGGCTCGCCAAATATTTCACGGGCCAGGCGGTAGTTGCCCAGCCAGAAGCGGGCGGCGTCGGCGTGACTCAGGGGGCCGCGACCGCCCTCGTTGCCGCGGAAGAACGTGGTGCGCAGTTCGCCCCACAGGTTATCGTCCAGGCCGTCGGTGCCCAGGCCGCAGTTCAGGGGGAACCGGTCCACGGGAGCCCGGCCCACGCCGTTGTTCATGTTGGAGCGCCCGCAGTGGATCAGCCAGACCCCTTTTTCCTCCAGGGTCTGCATGTCGATGGGGGACAGGTCCACGCCGTGGGCGAACACGCTGCCGGGCCGGATCAGCCCGAACCGCTCCAGGCGATCCAGGGGATCGGGCCAGCCCCGATCATGGCTCACCTCGCGGTCGGTAACCCCTTCGGCCAGGTGGATGTGCAGGCCCACGCCCTGCCGGCTGCAGATGCCCTCGAGCAGCTCCAGCGTGCGCTCCTCCAGGGTGAAGCTGGCATGGGCTCCGACCATTCCCTTGAAGCTGGGCACACCGGACTTGGGGCCGTCGGCCAGCTTCTGCAGGTAGCGCTCGTTCTCCTCCAGGGTGATGTCGCGCTGGCCCTTGCCGCCACGGTCGGTGACCTCGTAGCACAGGCAGCCGCGCAGGCCAACTTCCGCCAGTCCTTTCTCCACCCGGTCCAGGGAGTTGCCCACGGCGGCCAGGCTGGCGTGATGGTCGAAAACCAGGGTGGTCCCGCAACGCACGGCATCCCAGCTGCCGGCCACCGCGCTCAGGTACACCGCCTCGGCGTCCAGGCTGCGGTCCAGGGGCCACCAGATCTCGGTGAGGATATCGGTGAAGGTGTCCAGGGGCTTGGTGGACAGCGGCATGCCCGCAGCCAGTGAGGCATAAAGATGCCCGTGGGCATTGATGTTGCCCGGCATGACCGTCACGCCCTTGAGATCGATGACCTGGTCCGCGGGCCCCGGTGCGATGGAAGCCGCCCGTTCGACAATGCGTTCCCCGGCGATCCTCAGGTCGACCCGCTCCACCCGGGGGGAGGCCTCGGCATCCATGGCCACAGGGAAGTAATCGAGCACGGTCGCGTTCTTGATCAGGATGGTCTTGTCCCCGCTTTCGGCGGGCTTACCACCGGTCCCCATGTCACTCACTGTGGGCCTCCAGGTCGTGGGAAGATTGGTCCGTTCATGCCCCCCAAATTTAGCACATGAATTATGGACTGGGAAATTCGGTTCAACAATCGGATAAAAAAAGCCCCGGCTCAGGGCGAGCCGGGGCCGTGAAAGTGGCCCAACCTCAGGGTTGCAGGTCGGTCAGGGCCTTGAACAGGTTCCGGGTGGTGTAATCGGTCACCAGCCAGATCCGCGGCGAACCTTCCAGGCGCAGGTAGGTCCCGGCCTGCTGGCCACCAGCGGCTTCCCGGGTGGCCCCGAACTGGAGCTCCCGCGTGGTGCCGTCCTGCAGGTGCAGGGTGACCGTACGCACGACCTGGTCCAGGCCGTACTGGTCCAGGGACACCGAGGGATCGGCCACATCGGTGGCCCGGATGGAAACGGCCGCTCCCAGCACGGCGTCCACCTTGGTCTTGGCCAGAGCGGTGTCCGGAGCGCCTTCCAGACGCCATTCCCAGGTCAGGCGATCCACCTCGGGCGTGGTCCCCTCGGGCGCGTCCTCCGGCAACTCTTCGACCGCGAACTCCTTCACCAGATCCAGGGTCACTTCTCCGTCACGCAGCACCAGGCGATCCACATCCAGGCGGTCCTCCTTGATGGCCTGCAGTTCCAGGAAGAACTTCGACTGAGGAGCTTCGGGTGCGCCGTAGATGCCCAGGTTGCCCAGAATGCTTTTCTGGGTCAGCCACACCTTGTCCTGGCCGGGCAGACTGACGAACTGGCCGGGAAACCGCTCGGGCGTCTTGCCGATGTCCAGGGCCAGGACCTCCTGTCCCTGCGGGTCGTACCCGCGCACCTTGACCGCACCCGCCGAGTCCAGGCCATACTGGTCCAGGACCCCGGCCTTGTCCGAACGGAACTCGCCGGTCAGATTGCTCAGCCCCCGCAGCAGGGTGTCCAGGCGCTGCTCGCTGGCCGGCGTGTCAAAGGCGGTGTCCACCAGCCATCCGGCGGGCGAGGTGGTCATGACCACCGCTTCCGGGTTGTCGGCAAAGCCCAGGGTGATCTTGCCCAGGTTGTCCCTGGTGAACTCCTGGTCCAGAACCACCTCGAGAGCCGAACCACTGGTGCTGGCGCGGTGGCTGCTCTTCTGCCAGAAGTTGATCCCGGCCAGGGCCACCAGAATGACGGCCAGGATCACCAGATTTCTTGTCTTCAGCATATCCCGACCTCCTTAAGCATTTCGCTGAGCACCCTGCAGGCGCTTGAGTTCTTGACGATAACGATGGGCTTCCTTGCGCCGCATGGCCGAACGGGTGAACCCGTAGCCGGCCAGCAGCACCGGAACCAGGAAGATGGTCACCACGCGCCAGAACACCTTGCCGCCCTGATCGACGGGCCGGATGATCCGCTGGGTCAGGGTCTTGCTGCGGATGCTCAGCAGTTCCTGGCTGCCGGCCAGGTAGTCCGCCGCATTCAGCAGCAGCAGAGGGTTCTGCATGGCGCCCACGATGTTGTCGTCAAACATCTTGGCGCTCCCGATGACAAGCAGCTGGCCGGGCGCGGGTGTCACCGGGCCGGGAATATCCGGGCCCAGGTCCAGGGGGGTGGCCTGCTCCTCGGGATTGGTCACCGCCGGCTGGGGCCACTGGGGAATGTCCCGGTTCACATAGGCATCGGGGAACTGGCCTTCCACCAGCACAGCCAGAGGACGGGGTCCTTCCATCTGCTTGCCTTCGGGGGAGAAGATGGCGGCGGACAGCGGCCCGTCACTCCAGGGTTCGGACCAGTTCTGGCCGCTGCTGGACATCAGGGTGGTAGCCGTCAAGCCCAGGTCGGAAAGCCTGGTCTCGTCCATTTCCACGGGCGTGCCCCAGAGGTAGAACAAGGAACCGATGCGGTTGACCAGTTCCGAGTCCTGATCCATCTGCGTTTCGGTGACCTTGATCTGCATGGGCAGCTTCACCGGCTCGCGGGTCTGCATGCGCAACCCGCCGAGGTTCACCTCACGCGGCAGGTCGATGGTCTCCTGGGCCAGGTCGAAGAAGTGGTCCTGATCCACGGAGATACCGTAGGCGTTCAGCAACGTATCCAGTCCGGTGGAAACTTGCTGGCCGCTGATCTGCCAGCCGCGGTTGCCCGAGGGGCTGTAGCCATACTCGTGGGCCTGGACCGCCATGATGACCGGCACGCCGCTCTGGAGGGTCCGCCCGATCTCGAACACCTGTCGTTCGTTCAGCTGGGTCACACCCATGACGATCAGCAGATCGATGTCCTCGGGAATGGGGGCCTCACGGGTGATGTCCACCGGTACGGTCTCGTAGTGCCCCTGATTTAGGATCTGGCCGATCATGCTGAACTGCTCCACCGGCGCAGGCGGCTGCATTCCCTGCTGCATGTACATCATGGCCATCTGCTGATCGATTTCCTTCTTGGGCCCGAACACGGCCACCCGGGGAGTGTCGGTGCGGGTCAAGCGGTACACCGGTCCGATGATGTCCTGTTCCAGGGCGGGCAAGCTCTGGGGCAGCACCTGGGGCAGGATCTCCTCCGGCTTGTCCAGGTAGGCGATGGTGATGGCGCTCCAGATGAGCTTGACGCCCACCTCGTCCTTCTCCACCGAGCGCACCTGGAAGGGCTGCACGCCCTTGCCCGCCAGGGTGTTCTGCATCTCTTCATCGTCCTGGGGATTCAGCACCTCGTACTGGAGCATCCCCTCGGACACGCTCTCGAAGTTGCGCATCTGCTCGCTGATGTCACGCTCGAGGTTGCGCAGCTGGGTGGGCATCTTCTCGGCGGGGGTGATGTACAGCTTGACCTGCACGGGCACCTCCAGCCCCTTGAGGATGTCGGCCGCCGCAGGGGTCATGGTGAACAGCTTGTCGCTGGTCATGTCCACCCGGGCGTTCTGCAGGTTGCTGGTGACCGAGATCAGGAAGAACACGATGGCCGTCAACAGCACGGCGGCGACTCCGAAGGTCACGCGGAAACTGGTCCGTTTGGCGCTCATTAGTACTTCCTCCCTTCCAGCCACATGGTGTTCAAGATGAGGAACACGGCGGTCAACCCCACGAAGTAGGTGAGGTCACCCAGGGAAATCACCCCGCGCATCATCATGTCGTAATGTCCGGACAGACCCAGGTGGCTCTGCAGGAAGCCCCCGATGCCGGGGAACCAGCCGTCGATGGTCGCGGCGATGAAGTCCATCCCCAGCAACATGATCACCAGGCAGGCCATGATGCCCAGGATGACGGCCGAGATCTGGTCACGGGTAAGACCGCTGGTGAATGATCCGATGCCCAGGTAAAGCGCGCCCAGCAAGGCGGCCCCGATGTATCCGGAGACCATGGCCCCGGTGTCGGGGTTGCCCAGGGCGGACACCATGATGGGCAAGGGCAGGGTGCCCGCCAGCGCCACCAGGTAGAAGCCCAGGGCGGCCAGGTACTTGCCCAGCATGACCTCGCTGGCGGTCATGGGCAGGGTCATGAGCAGCTCGAAGGTGCCGGTGCGCTTGTCCTCGGCCCACAGCCGCATGCTGACCGCGGGAATGAAGAAGATCAGGAACCAGGGCAAGCTTCCGAAGAAGTTGCGCAGATCGGCCGCTCCGCTCAGGAAAAACCCGGTCATGAACAGCACCGAGTTGAAGGCCAGAAATGCGATGATGAAAATGTACGCGATGGGGCTGTTGAAATAGGCCCCGAACTCGCGACGGAAAACGGTCAAGGTGCCACGCATCACGCCGCCCCCCTTTCCCCGCGGGAACGCTGGGTCAGGGCGATGAAGGTGTCCTCGAGGCTGAACGGCGATTCGTGCAGTTCCGCGAGAGCCCAGCCGCGGTCCGCAGCCAGGGCCACCAGGGCGCCGGTCAGGTCGAGATCGAAGGCGGCCCGGACCTCGAAGCGGAGGGTGTCCTGGTCAGACCCCAGGGGCGCCACCTCGACAATGCCGTCGAGGGCGCGCAGGGCACTTTCGGCCTGGTCGCCGGCTCCACGGAGGCCCACGTACACCCGGTTGGTGCCCATGGCGTCCCGGCTCAGATCGCCGATCCGGCCATCGGCGATGATCCGCCCCTCGTTGATGATGACCACGCGGTCGGTCACCGGGCTGACTTCCTGCAAGATGTGGGTGGAGAAGATGATGGTCTTGCTCCCGGCCAGGCTCTTGATCAGGTCGCGAATCCCCAGGATCTGCAAAGGATCGAGGCCGCTGGTGGGCTCGTCCAGGATCAGGATGTCCGGGTCGTGGATCAGGGCCTGGGCCAGTCCGGTGCGCTGCTTGTAGCCCTTGGACAGCTCGCCGATGGTTTTCTTGTACTCGGTCACCAGTCCACAGGCCTGGACGCACCAGTCGAGACGATCGGCCAGCTGACGACCGCTCAGGCCACGGGCCTCGCCCACGAACTTCAGATACTCGTGCACATTCATGTCCAGATACAGGGGGACATTCTCGGGCAGGTAGCCGATGCGCCGACGCACATCCAGCGGTTTCTCCAGGACATCGATCCCATCCACCTTCACGCTGCCGGAATCGGCGGCCAGAAAGGTGGTGATGATCTTCATGGTCGTGCTTTTGCCCGCACCGTTGGGGCCGAGAAATCCGAGGACTTCCCCCCGGCCGATCCCGAACGAAACGTTGTCAAGCGCGCGCATGGTCCCGAAGTCCTTGGTCAAACCACGAACTTCGATCATCACGAAGACTCCTCAGGGGTTAAAACCCGGATCTTTCATGAAGGAGTGTGACGAGGATGAGGAAAAACCGCTTCAGAGAAGGAGCTCGGAAGGATTTGCGAGGAAGGCGTACCCGATGCGGTACGTCGATCGAGCAAATCCGAGAACACCTTTTCTGAAGCGGTTTTAACCATCCGCAGTAGCTCCCTCACGAATGATCCGGGTTTCAGGTTCAAGGGAAAATGAAAACAGAGGGCAAACTTAGCCCAAATGGCCGGAAACGGCAATAACCGGGGAAAGTTCCCGGAAATCGGGCCAAAATCGGGAAAAATCATCCGGCAGAGCGAGGGCGAGGCCAGATCCGGGGCAGAGCCAGGATGGCCCCGCTGCCCAGGACCAGCAACAGCCAGCCCGGAGCCCCATAGCCCGCCGGGAGAAAGCCCAGAAAAACGGCCGCCGCCGCGGTCAACAGGGCATAGGGCAGCTGGGTGCGCACGTGGTCGTGGGGATCCACCCCGCAGCTGATGCTGGTGACGATGGTGGTGTCGCTGAAGGGCGAACAGTGGTCTCCGAACACCGCCCCGCTGAACACGGCGGCCACCACCAGATGCAGCTGGGGTTCGGCGGCCCCGAGGCTGACCGCAGCGGGAATGGTCAGGGGAAAGAGCAATCCCATGGTGCCCCAGCTGGTCCCGGTGGCAAACGAGACCAGGGCACCGGTGAGGAAAACCAGCGAGGGGACCCAGGCCAGCTCCCCACCGCGCTGGGCCAGGGAGGCGATGAGCTCGGCGGTGCCCAGGGCGCTGATGACGCTGCCCAGCATCCAGGCCGCCACCAGGATGAACACCGGCAAAACCATGGCCCGGAACCCCCGCCCGAAAGCCTGAACGGCCGGCTCCCACCTGGCTTTACCCAGGCGCGGAAACAGGATCAAGGCCGCCACCGAGGCGGTGACCGCTGCGATCACCATGACCAGGGGCCCGGCATCGGATCCGAAGGCGGCCACCACCCGGTCCCGGGTCATGGGCCACGGCGTACCCTCTGTGCCCAGCACCAGGAAGCCCGCGAAAAAGGCGAGGATCAGGACCGCCAGCGGCACCAGGGCCGCGGTCATGGGGCCGCCTTGAACCTCCGGGTCGGTGGCCGGGATGCGTGCGGTGGCCTCCCGGTCAAAGGCGGCCATTGGTCCGGGATGAAATCGCTGGCGAATGGCCACCCATAACATGACCAGGGTGAACCAGCAGTAGAAGTTCAGGGGTAACGAGGCCAGGAACACGGCGTAGGGATTCACGTCGTGGCCGGCCTGGGCGAAGGCCGTATCGATCATGCTGAGCTGGAAGGCGATCCAGGTGGAAATGAGGGCCACGCAGGCCACGGCGCTGCTGGTCGAATCGGCAATATAGGCCAGCTTGACCCGGGCCACGCCCGCACGATCGGCCAGGTTGCGTCCCACTCGGCCCACCAGCATGCTGTTGGCCAGGCCATCGAAAAAGCAGAGGAGGCCCAGCCCGGCCGCGGCCGTTTCCATGCGGCGGCCGGTACGGTCGGGAGGGTTGCTGAAGCGGCGCAGCAGGGTGGTGAACCCGCCGCCTTCTTCGAGAACCGCCGCAAAACCTCCGAGGATCAAGGTGAAGGCCACGGCGCCAATTTTCCAGGGGCTGGTCAGTCCCGGCAGAAGATGCTCGGGCAAAAGTGAAATCAGGGCGGGGACGGGGTTGCCGCCCTCGAGCAGGATGGCTCCGGCCAGAGCTCCGGCCACCAGGCCCCACAGGGCCTGGCGAAACACCAGGATGACGGCCAAAGCCACCACCGGCGGCCAGAGGGCCCCGGTGACATGGCCAGACCACCCCAGCACCACGGTCAAGGCCGTCATCAGGATCAGAAAAAGCCAGCGCCCTCGGGCCACGTCACGCCTCCTGGGCCAGGGGCTGAGGGTTGTCCTTCGCCATCTTGTCCACCATGCGCATGGCGTAGACCACGGCGATGGCGGCGGCCGACCAGGTGATGCCGAACACACCCCACCAGATACCATCGATGCCCCAGCCAAGCACGCGCTCGGCCAGGGTGAACACCAGGAAGGGCGCGGCCAGCTGACGGTAGGCTCCGATCCACAGGGCGAACATGGGTTTTTTCAGGCCCTGCAGAACCGAGGTGTTCACGAAGAGCAGCACGTAGGCGTACTCGATGAACGCGGCAATGCGCAGGTAGTGGGTGCCGATGGCGATCACCTCGGCGTCGTCGGTGAAGAAGTCCATCAACGGCCGGGCTCCGAAGAAGATCAGGGCGGTGCCGAAGACCATGATGACGCCCCCGTACTGCAGCGCCTTGCGGACGGTCTGACGCACCCGATCGAAGCGGCCGGCCCCGCTGTTCTGGGCGGCCAGGGTGAGCACCGCGATGTTCAGTCCGAGAGCAGGCAGTAGAACGATCTGCTCGATGCGCGTGGCCACCCCGTAGGCCGCGACCACGGGCTGACCGAACCGGCTCAAGAAGTAGGTGATGATGAACACGCCGATCGCCACGGTCATCATGTTCAGGCTGGCGGGAATGCCCTGGCCCATGATGGCCCGCAGGGTGGGCCAGTGGGGCCGCCAGCGGGCGCCGGTGCTGCGCCACAGCAATCCGGTGCGTCGGGCCCGGATGCCCAGAAAAACCATGCCGCCCGACTGCGCCATGATGGTGGCCAGGGCGATGCCGCCCACCCCCATGGAGGGCACCCCCAGTCCACCATACATGAACCAGGGGTCCAGGACGATGTTGGCCAGGGTGGCCACCAGCAGGTAATCGCGAAAACTGCGCGTGTCGCCGGTGCTGTTGAGGATGCCGTTCAGCTGGTAGAAAACGAACACGAACCCGCAGCCCAGCAGGATGATGTTCATGTATTCCAGGCAGATTTCCAGGTACTGCCCATCGGCTCCGAGCAGCCGGAAGAGGGAGGGGGCGGCGAGGAAGCCGGTGGTCATGACAAAGGCGGTCAGAAAAAGGCTGAGCACCAAACCTTGACTGGATGTGCAGGCGGCCTCGCCGCGGTCGTCGCGCCCCAGGGCATTGCCGATCAGCGCCGTGGCACCGGTGGAAAAGCCCGAACCCAGGGCGAGGAATGAGAAGAACACCGGAAAACTCAGGCTCAGGGCGGCCAGCGCCTCGGTGGACCAGCGGCCGGCATAGAAGGTGTCCACCACGTTGTACATGGTGTTGAAGAAAAGGCCCATCGAGGCGGGGATGGCCAGCTCACGAATCAGCCCCGGGATGGGGGCCGTGGTCAGGCGGTTGGTGCGGCTGGGGGCACTGGGTTCCATGTGGCCTTCGTCTGCTGGGGGGATGGTGCTTTGACGAAGGCCACATGATAAGGGCGATGACGCCCTAACGCACAAGCATGAGTTTTCCCTGGACGATCTGGCCGTCCGCCAGCCGAGCCCGGGCCAGGTAAGTGCCGCTGGGAAGAGGGCGGCCGCCGTCATCCTGACCATCCCACAATGCCCCCTGTTCACCGGCGGGTGTCGGGCCATCGACCAGGGTGCGCACCAGGCGCCCCTTCAGGTCATACAGGCACAGCTGGACACGCCCTTCCCTGGGATTGGCAAAGTGCACCACCGTCCGTGGGTTGAAGGGGTTGGGGTGGTTGGTCAGGCGCGCCACGGAAGCCGTCGGCAGCTGGTCCGGCGTGGCGGAGTACTGGTCCCCGTAAATCAGCGTGATGGGCAGGATGCGACCCGGCCGATGTTCGTTGCTGCGGAAGGCCACGTTGGCGTTGTGGTAGCCTTCGACCGTCAGGGTGGGGTCGATGAAGGCGGCGGCCTGAATCGAATCATCCGGGGCGATGACCATGGTGGGAAGCACCACATCCAGCCAGGGGTCGGTCCAGCTGATGTCCTCGATCACCAGGGGCAAATCGCCGTCGTTGCAGATCCAGAACAGCTCGGCCGTGGCCGTGGGTATCTGGCCCAGGGCGGTGGCCAGGTCCACCAGGCCGGCCCCGGTGTAATTGTCGCGCCCGGGCGAGGCCGGCGAGGCCACCAGGTCGGTGGCCGTGGTTTCCAGCAGCTCGCAAACCTGGGGCACCAGCAACTGGGGCGACCCGCTCCACAGCAGGCAGACCACCCCGGTGATCAGGGGCGTGGCCATGCTGGTGCCGGAGTAGGTGATGTAACCGCCGTGGTTGCTGGTGCTGGTGACGTTGGCGCCCGGGGCGGCCAGATCGGGTTTCATGAGGCCGGGGGTGTAGGGGTAATCGTGATAGTCCGTGTCGCCATAGGTGTTGTCGATGTCCCAGCTGGTGGGCCCGAAACTGCTCCCTTCCCAGACGGAGCCTCCCTGCACGGTGGCGCCCACGGTGATCACTCCGGTGGCTCCCCCGCTGGGAGCGTACCAGGGGCTGGGGCAATCGCCGGGACTGGCAATGTCGGTGGGCACGGCATGGTGGCCGCCGTAGTTGTCGCCATTGCCGGCGGCGCAGATCCAGGGCACGTCAATGCTCAGCAACAGCTCGGCGTTGTAACGATTGGCCGCCCGAATGTCGGCGCCGGCCTGTCCCCAGCCGCCGCTCAGACTGAACAGGTGAACCCCGTTGTCCAGGCCGAATTGCATGGCTTCGATCAGGTCGTCCAGGTACCCGGGCACCGCGCGCAGGGCCATGAGCGTGGCCCCGGGGGCGGCGCCGGTGGTGGTGCCGGACGCACCATTGCCCACGATGAGCCCCGCGGTATGGGTGCCGTGGCCCCAGTCGGTGTCGCCATCGTAGGGGTCGTCATCCTCGTCCACCGTATCCCAGCCGTGGTGGGGAAAGGCCGAACCGCCGTCCCACATGGCCGCACTCAGGTCGGGATGGTCGTAGGCCACGCCGCTGTCCAGGTGTCCGACCACGATGCCCTCTCCGGTCAAACCCTGGGCCCAGGCCATTTCGGCACCGATCTCGGTCAGGTGCCAGGCTGTGGCTCGACTTTCGGTATTTGATTTGGTACCAAATGTTTGCGATTTAGTGTTGTCCAGGTACAACAATCCAACTTGCGGGTCTCCGGCCAGTTCCAGGATGTCCTCCCGGTTCAGACGGGCAGCAATGGTGCCGGCCAGCCACAGGGGTTTCCAGTCCACGGCGCGGTCCAGCCCCAGACGAGTGGCCACGGCGGTCCGGGACTTGACGATCTGCCTCTTGGCGGCCTCGGTGATGACCTCGCGCCGGGTCATCTTGGCCGCGCCCTGAAGGGCCTGGCCCATGGCCACGGGATCCAGCCGTTCGGCCGGGACGATCATGACGCGCAGGCGCTCCTCGGCGGTCACGCCGGCCATGGCGGTGGCCAGTTCCGGGGCGATCACCGGCAGGTGGGTTTCCTGGCGCAACAAGGGCTGGTCCACCAGCCGCCAGGCCTCGGAGCGCGGCATCTCGGGGATGATGGACTTGGTGATGTGAGGCCGTGAAAAACGCATCTCCGCAGCACCGGGCACCCAGGTCCAGGTGCGGGAAATGACGTTGTCGGATTCGTTGCTTTCCGGCACGCTGTCCAGCAGGTCCAGGGTGGCCGTGATCGTGTAGGTTCCCTCTTCCTCCACGAAGACCGGAAGCTCTTCCACCGGGAAGTAGCTGCCGGTGGCCATGCCGCCGGTCAAGGTCCACGACCCCAGCAGAGTGTCGTCCAGCCGCAGGTCCAGGGCGAAGGGCTGGGTGAAATCGGCCAGCCCGGTGTTGGCCAGGGCGAAGCTGATGTAGGTGGTGTCCTCGCTGGCCAGAAAGCCGGAGGTGCGACTGGTGCGCACGATGTTGCCGACCAGTGCGTCGGACCAGCCCGAAGGAGTGAAGGCCGACAGGTTGGGGGCCACGAGCTGCCGGCTGGTGTAGACGTTGTGCCCCTGGGTGGGGAAGTCTCGGCGGTCGATCCAGGCCGCGCAGATGCGGTCGCCGGTGGCCACGCCGAAGCAGGAATGGAACATGGGTTCGACCCGCGGCTGCTCGGTGACGATTTCCACGTTCCCGAAAAAGTCGGAGTGTCCCGAGCCCGCACCCAGCCGGGCGGCCAGCTGGAACTCGTCGGCGCCGGGAGGGCCATCCAGCCACAGCACGCCCACCACCCCGTCCTTGACGAACACCGAAGGGCCCACGCTTTCGTACGGGTCGGCCACCAGGCCGATGGGGCCAAAGAAGGTGCCGCCGGCATCCCAGCTGTAGGTGTAGGTGATGTCGCCGTCCACGGTCAGTCCGTCGGTAAAGTCTTCCTGGTAAACCACATACACGTTGTCGCCCTGGCAGGCCAGCTGGGGGAAGCCACAGCTGTTGGGCGTGTAGCCGGTGATCAGGCCGGGGTCGCCAAAGCTACCGGTGAAGGCGTCGGTGGCCAGCAGGATTTCGGTCTCGCCGGTGTAGTAGTCCACCTCGGCGTTCACGAAATGTACGGTGCCGGCGTTCATGCCCACGTCGGGCCACAGGTCCTGGTAGCCGTCGGGCAGGAAGTAATCGTAGGTCACGGTCTGGCCCCCGTTGCTGGAAGCCATGAAGATCAATGTCCACTCGTACTGATACAGATCCCAGTTGATGGTCAACCAGCCGGCGGCGATGAACACCCTGGCAAAATCGCCGGCTCCGGACACGGCGATGCTGGGCGTGGCCATGGTCTCTTCGGTGCCCAGTCCCTTGACCCAGGCCCAGTCGGTGATGTCACCTGGCTGGGCGGTGCGTGCACGAAGAATCCACCCGTCGTCCCGGACCCACACCACATGAATGTAGCCGCCACCGTCCACGGCGATTTCGGGGTGGTACTCATCGATGCTGCTCGAGGGCATTTCCTGCACGGTCCAGGTCAACCCTCCATCCTCGGATACGGCGATGTGGATGTCGCGGTCGGTGCCGCCCAGATCCCGGGCGGCAAATACGGCATAGAGATTTCCCGTCAGGGGATTCTGGGCCAGGCTCACGTACTCGTCGTTCATGTTGGTGGGATTGGCCAGCAGCTGGTTGGCCGACCAGGGGAGATCGCGGCCGGCTGGAGCTTCGTCGCGCGGACCGCCCAGCATGGGCAAACGCTGCCCGGCCATGCGCGTGGAGGTGCGCAATTGACGAAGGTAGGTGGGGTCGCCCAGGGCGGCGACCAGGGCCTGCTCTTCAGGCGTGAGGTTCTGCACCGGCCCGGTTTCGAGGCCCAGTTCCAGGGTGAGGTCTTTTTCCTGGAAAGGGTGGTCCTGGCGATGAGGGTCGCCGGCCTGAGAAAAGGTGGTCCGGGTATGTGGGGCCTTCTTGAGCTGCTGGGCGGAGGTCGCCGGGAAAGCTGGGAGCGGTCGCAAGGCCAGGGTCCTGCCGGGGTCTCGACTGACCGCGGCTGAACCCCCGCTGGACCCCAGGATCAGCAGGGAGCATAAAAGGGGGATGAACATCCGACGTGGCATGGCAGCTCCTGATGAAAGGTTCTTTTATTGTAGAAATTATATCATAAAGACCAAGGTATTGTCTATAAGATCAAAAATAATTAGAAAAAACTCCATCTGGGGCCTGGCGTATTCTGTTTAATCGTTTATCTACGATGTACGATCAATATGTCTAACCGAGGAGTTCAAGCCATGATATCCGACCCCACACCCTATGCGGATCCTGTGATCGAACTGGCGGAGATTGCCAGAGCCCTGGCTCATCCCGGCCGAATCCGCATCCTGGAAATTCTGGCCAGCCACAACTCCTGCTTTTGCGGACAGATTGTGGACCAATTGCCCCTGTCCCAGTCCACCGTGTCCCAGCACCTGCGGGAACTCAAGCGGGTGGGGTTGATCCAGGGAAAGATCGCGGGCCCTCACACCTGCTACTGCCTGGATCATGAAATGCTGAACCGTGCCCATGATCGCTTTCTGGCCATGTTCAAGGGGCTGGACTGTTGCCGTCCCCCGGAAAACCAAGGAGAGACCTATGCACTCTGACAAGGATCTGAAAGACATCGTCAGAAAAAAATACAGCGAGATCGCCCTGGCCCAGGGACAGACGAACGAAAGTTGCTGTGGCCCCGGAGCGTCCTGCTGTGGCCCCACCGTCGGAGTGAACTTCAGCGATGATTACTCGGAACTGCAGGGATACTTGCCTCAG
>JAZBOO010000128.1:0-2463 GCA_036351155.1 Candidatus Krumholzibacteriia bacterium
CCACGGCGCGCTGCTGGACGAAAAAGTCGTAGTTGCCGCTGTAGGAGACGAACTCGCCACCGTCTATATCGATGATGCGCCCCACCACCCGGTTCATGAAGTCCTTGTCATGACAGGTCAGCAGCACCGCGCCGGAGTAGTCCTTGAGGAACCGTTCCAGCCACAGGATCGATTCGATGTCGAGGTGGTTGGTGGGCTCATCCATGAGCAGCACGTCGGCCCTGGACAGCAGCACCTGGGCCATGCCCACGCGCATCTTCCACCCGCCCGAAAGTTCGCCCACATCACCCTGAAGACGATCGTCCGAGAAGCCCAGTCCGTGCAGCACCTCGCTGGCCCGGGCCTCCAGCTCGAAGCCGCCGTGCCCCTGATAGACGTCCAGCACCTCACCGTACCGGGCCAGAATGGTTTCCATCTGGTCGGCCTGTTCGGGGTCGGCCATGGCCAGCTGCAGGTCCATCAACTCGTGATGCAGCTCGCCCACCTCGCCACAGCCGGCAATGGCCTCGTCCAGGACCGATCGCCCCTGCATGTCCCCGATGTCTTGACGGAAATAGCCGATGATGGTGCGCTTGGGCACGGTGACGGATCCATCGTCCGGCTCTTCCTCCCCGGTGATGAGGCGGAAGGCCGTGGACTTGCCCGCCCCGTTGGGCCCCACCAGCCCCACTTTTTCGCCGGGATTCAGCTGAAAGCCCGTCTCCACGAACAGGATCTGGCGGCCGTGCCGCTTGGAAATGCTGGTCAGGTTGATCATCGCTTGTCAGGTCCTGTCGGTTTCATCGTCCTGCCGAATATCCCCCCATGAGCCAAAATATTTTGCTAATATCGGCTTCAGGAGAGGCGGCGTGTCTAGCGACACATAATCCGGGGAGACTTGAAATGAAAAGGTTAATTTCCGCTTTCGTTCTTATCTGCAGTTTTATCCTGCTGGTCCCGCAGACCGGCCATGCCGTCAGTGACGCCAGCCAGATCGATCAAGCCCGCCTGGAAATTGGGCGGGAACTCATTGAAATGCAATCGGGAAACTGGATCACCTTGATGCAGTACTACACCAAGGACATTGAATATCATGACCCGATTGTCACCGTCGTCGGCATCGAGACGATGTTTGAATTCCTCGCGCGAATGTTCATCAGCTCGCCGGGGCTGATCACCACCATTGAAGACGAGACCAGCATGAACGGGATCTACACCGCCACCTGGACCATGGCCGGCACCTTCAACGAGGTCCCTTACGAGGCCAAGGGCATGTCGATCGTCAAGTTCCGTCCCGGGGAAATCAAGGCCTACTACCAGAGGGACTACTACACCGAGGGTGACATCATGATCAACATCCCCGGCCTGGACGAACCGGCTCTGGCCTTCAGAACATATTACCTGTGCGCGGTGGATCCCACGTTCGATTGCCCTTTTGATGAGGTCAGCACGGAGGACCTCTTGGATGACCAGGTCCAGGAAACCGATGACCTGTCAGGTGTCGGCAGCTTCAAGTTGCAGCAAAACGTGCCCAACCCCTTCAACCCTTCCACCTCCATTTCCTACGAAGTGCCCGTCGGTGGCGGTCAGGTGGCCCTGCGGGTCTATGACATCTCGGGCCGACTGGTGCGCACCCTGGCCGATGGCTTCGAGACCTCCGGCCTCCGAACGGTGAACTGGAATGGAACGGACGATCAGGGCAGGTCCGTGGCCAGCGGCGTCTATTACTACCAGCTGAATGCACCCACCTTCTCGGAAAAGAAGAAGATGGTCCTGCTCAGGTAGCCCGAGGTCAGCGAGAAGTTCCGACCCCCAGGATCATCAGGTCCTGGGGGTCCAACCCGGATTATTTCCAGGGCAACTCACTGGAATAGTTCACAAAAGACTCCCCGACCAAGCGGTACAGGCCCATGTACCCTCCGGCCCAGAGACGGCCCTCACGGTCCTCGTATGTGCACTGGACAGCCTGGCTGGCGAGCCCTTCTTTCGCTGCAAAATTGGTGAATTTATCCCCATCGTACCGGTACACGCCAAAGCCCTCGGTGGGAAACCAGATATTTCCCGCACTGTCTTCGTGAAGGTCCCAGGCCTCGGTGCCGTGCACCCCATCCTCCGGGGTGAACTGAGTGAAAGAGTTTCCGTCCCAGCGACAGACACCCTGGTGATGGGTAGCGAACCAGAAGCGGCCCTCCTGGTCTTCCAGAATGCAGTTCACGCTGTTGTCGCACAGACCATCTTCTTTCGAGAGGTTGGTCAGTGATTTGCCGTCGTAGATGTAGGCTCCGCCGTTGGTGCCGAACCACATCTTACCTTGACTGTCCTCCATGATGCTGTGGACGATCCGCGCGCTGGTCACGCCTCGGGAATAGTCCGGCTGGGTTTCGGGCAAGACAAAGGGCGTGAACTTCTCACCATCGAAACGGCTGACACCCTGCAAGGTCCCGATCCAGAGAACGCCCTTGCTGTCCAGGAACAGGCTCCAGA
>JAZBOO010000129.1:0-17361 GCA_036351155.1 Candidatus Krumholzibacteriia bacterium
AGGAAGGAGTTGCCGATGCTCCCGAGGAAACCGGCACCTCCACCCCACCTCGCGTGGCCCTTCTCTGCGAGAACGGGATAGGGTCGGCCTGTTGCGATCTGGCTTGCCTGACCCACGACATTTTCATCACGCCCCTGAACATTCACTTCGACACCGACAACCTGGTCTGGATTTTCGACCGCCTGGATATCACCACCGCCGTGTGCGATCACCCCGACCGCCTCGAGGCTTTGCTGGCCATCCGCGAAAAGAGCCGGCGCAAGTTCCGGATCTTCACATTGAACGATTGTCAGCGGGCCGGGCAAGACGACATTCACCTGCTGGAAGAACGGCGCAATCTGCTGGATCCCACCGAGGCGACCCGTCTCCTCGACCGGAGACCCCGGATGGGAATGCGCGACACCGCCACGGTGATGTTCACCAGCGGAAGCACGGGGCGCCCCAAGGGCGTGGCCTTCAATCAGCACAATCTGGTGAGCAAGCGATTTGCCCGGGCGGCCGCCCTGCCCCGGGTGGGGCGTGACGAGGTCATGCTCTGCTACCTCCCCCTGTTTCACACCTTCGGGCGCTACCTGGAAATGCTGGGCTCCATTTTCTGGGGCGGCACCTATGTTTTTGCCGGCAACCCCTCGGCCGAAGCCCTTCTGGTCCAGTTCCAGGTCGTTCAACCGACCGCCCTGATTTCTGTGCCCATCCGCTGGGTGCAGATCCGGGACAAGGTCATGCAAATGCTCTTGGATCAAGGGGAGGAAATGACCGCCGAGACGGCCTTCCGGCAGGTCGTGGGGGCCCGTCTGGCCTGGGGTCTTTCGGCGGCTGGCTACCTGGACCCCAAGGTCTTTCGCTTCTTCCATCGCCACGGGGTGACGCTGTGCAGCGGTTTCGGCATGACCGAGGGCACCGGCGGCTTGACCATGACCCCGCCGGACGACTATGTGGAGAATTCCGTCGGCATCCCTCTGCCCGGAGTGGCTGTGCGCTTCGGTGAGGAGGGGGAGTTGCAGATCGCCGGCCCCTACATCGCGCGCTACCTGCCCGAGGAAGGAGCACCGGGTGACGTGACCGTGGAGGAGCCCGAGTCCGACACCTTCTGGCTGGCCACCGGGGATCTGTTTCGGGAAAAACCGGGCGGTCATCTGGAAATCGTCGACCGCATCAAGGACATCTACAAGAACAACCGGGGCCAGACCATTGCGCCCCGCAAGGTCGAAAGCCTGTTCGATGGCGTGCCCGGCATCAAGCGAACCTTCCTGGCCGGTGACGGCCGATCCTTCAACACCCTGCTGATCGTGCCTGACAACGAGGACGAGGTGCTGCACAACCTGCGCACCGAGGAAGAACGGCGGGAATATTTCCAGCAGATCGTCACCACCGGTAATCCCGGGCTGGCCTCCTTCGAACGCGTGGTCAACTTCGCCGTGCTGGGCCGCGATTTCAGCCTGGAAAAAGACGAGCTGACACCCAAGGGATCCTACCGGCGCAAGCAGATCGAAACCAACTTCGCCGACACCATCAAGGAACTGTACCAGTCCAACGTCCAGATCCTGCCCGCCGGTGGCTACGAGGTCCGCATCCCGCGCTGGGTCTATCGTGATCTGGGCATTCTGGAAGATGCCATCACAGTGGTGGACGATGTCCTGGTGCAGCGGGATAGCGGCGCGCGCCTGGCGATCGGGTCAGGACAAAATGGACGTGCCCGCATCGGAGACCTGGAGTACCACCTCAAGGGGAACGTCATCGACCTGGGCCTGATGGCTCGGCAGCCCCTGCTCTGGATGGCCAACACCCACCTGATGGATTTCTGCCCCTGCAAGGAGGGCTGGGACACGGACCTCGGCCCCTTCAACGACCAGGTCACGCTGCCCGAACGTGCCGAGGGGCCGGTGCCGGAAGCCCTGGTGCCCACCCGGATCGACCGTCAGCTGGACCTGGTCAACACCCTGTGCTCCCGGGCCCTGTTCGGGGACACCCGCAGTGCCCTGGCCGCCATCGTGGACCTGGACGATCAGCTGGGTCACATCGGCTCGCGGCAGCAGGAAGTTGTGCGCCGCCGCCTGGAGGCCCTGGCCAACCACCCCGACATGTCCGTGCGCTGTCGCGCCTACCAGGTGCTGGTTCTGGATCAGCCCGTGCCCGACTACCTGCGCTACCTGCCCACGTTCATCGAGTCAGGCCGCCCCTTCCTGGACGAGCAGAGCTTCGAAGCCATCAGCCGCGCCAGCATCGAGCCGCGCCGATTGCTGGCTTTCCGGCAACGGCTGCACACCTACCGCGCCAGCCTGCAATGGCCCGCGGGAGATAAAACCCGTCACCTGTTCAAGGATCTGTTCCGGCTGCTCAGCGATTTTGGCCGCTACCACCCCGAGTTCTACGGCACCATTCGCGAGGAACTGGTGACCTGGATCATGCACGACCAGGATCCCATGCTGGGCGAAGCGGCCGCTTTCGAACTGGCCGAGCTTTCCGACTGGTTCGAAAACCGGCTGAAGGAAACATCCATCGGCATGGATCCCGCCGCCTGGGAAGGTCGCATCGTTTTTCAGGAGGGACTGAGCGAACAGGAGGTGGCCCGCCTGCAAGAAGTGCTGGTGGGCACCACCTTCCTGAAGCAGTCGGTCATGCTGGCTTTCGAAGGCGAGGACTTTTGCCTGGACGAGGTGGGACAAGGGGGGATCTGGGTTTCCCGGATCATTTCCCGGTACCAGGATTCGCGGTACCGCGTCAGCATCAACACCACCGCGGGGAAGCACTTCGACCTGCAGGTGATCATCCGGCAGGACATCAACCAGGACCTGGTCCAGGAAACGATCTTCTGGTACATCCTGCTGCGGGGGCATCCCTTCGGAACGCCCATGTTGCCGACCTTCGGCTGCTGCCGCCCCGAACTGGGCGCCCTGTCCCTGGCCTACGTGAGTGACCTGACGGTCTGGGAGAAGATTCGCGAGTTCAGCAGCGTGCGCGGGCCGGGCACCAGCCCCCCCTCGGTGATGCGCTGGCACCAGCTGATGGTCCGGGCTGTTTCCGTGGTGGTCAAGGGCTGGCGCAACAGCGGCCGCCGCATCATTCCCGGGCTGATCACGCCCAACAATATTCTGGTTCCGGATCCCGACTTCCGGCTGGGTGCCCTGCAGAACAGCTTGACGGGCTGGAAACCCTACGAGGGTCCCCTGTCTCTGATCCGTCCCATCTGGCGCAACATGTTCCAGCACACCATCAGCCACTATCCCTGGACCCGGAACTACCTGAAAAGGGAGTGGGTTTTCGAGAGCTTCGTGGAAGCTCTGGGTGTGGACGACGCTCTGGTGTGGCTGCGCGAACTGGCCGAGGAGATTGGCTTCAAGGGCGATCCTGGACTGGGACGAGACTTTTCCCAGGCTCTCCAGAAATTCATCCACCGTCTGGAAACCCGTTACTTCCCTCCCCTGGCCCTGGTGGGCGCCATCGGGCGCTTCGAGGAATGGGAAAAGGTGAACGCCCAGGCCCCACTGCGGGCTCGACTGGAAATTCTGGAGGAGCTTTCGCGCCTCTATCGCTTGCGCCGGTTACCGGAGATCGCCCGCTTCTGGCTGTTCCGCAACACCTATTTCCGCAACGCGGAGCTCCATTTCCTGGACATCTACGACCGCCTTCTGACCCGCATGTTCCGGCACCCCGACCAACGCGCCACGCAGATGGTCGAGCTCTCCGATCTGGGAGCGGCCATCATCGATCCCGACGACCGCATTGCCTTCAATCGGCTGGTCTTCCCCCACCGTGAGCGCGGGGCGCGGATGGAAATCCAGACCGTGGGCGATCCGGCCCGCAAGCTGGTCATCGTACGCTCGTCCATCCAGGACCAGCAGGGACAGAGCTACTCCGTGGGCGAACCCAGCAGTCCCGCCGAGGTGGGTCAGCTGTACAGTCTGTTCCTGCAGTCGGGGTTTCCCAAGAACATCAGCGAAACCGACCGCTACTTCGTGGTCACGGACGAGGCCGAGCAGATCGTCGGCGGCATCATCTACCGTCCGCTGGAAGATCAGGTGGTTTTCCTGGATGGGATCGTGGTCGCGCGCGCCCTGGCCGAGCGGGGTATTGCCGGCGCCGTGCTGGAGGACTTCGCCACCCGGATGACCTCGCGAGGATACGATGTCATCAAGACCCATTTTTTCCTGCGCCGGTTCTATCAGCAACACGGCTTCCGGCTGGACAACCGGTGGGGAGGCCTAGTCCGGTTCCTCTGATTCCAGCAGGTGCCGTTGCCAGCGGTTCGCATCGCGCCAGCGGCACACCGGCCGCAGGGCCAGCAGTCCGGTGCGCCCCACCGAGCGCTCCAGCCAGCGCACCTCGGCCAGCTTCTCGGCAATTTCGGGATCCTTGCCAGGCTGCAGACCATGCTCCTTCATCACCAGTAGGCCCTTGGCGCGAATGGACAGCTCGGCCTGCAGGCGGAGCAGGCACAGCATGTCGGCCACGGTGTCGGGCCGGAAGCTGCCGCGCAGCGAAAGCAGGTACCGACCCAGTGGAGTCTGGCTGACCTCGCCCTCACGGATCAGCGCCAGCAACTCGGTGTCCCGGTCAAAGCCCACCCCCAGCCAGTAGCGCAGCCTTTTCTCTCCCGCCCGAAAAACCAGCACCAGTGCCGCCGGCAGGACCACCAGCAGGACGATGGTCGTGGGCACCGGCCAGATCATGAACCGGTTGAAGGCCGAATGGAACACGATGGCCAGCACCAGGCCGGGCAGCCACACGCCCGGTGAACCGGGTCGGCGCTGGTCTCCGATCGAACGCATGAGGATGGCAAAAATGGCCGTGGCCCCCCCGTGCATGACGGCGGTTCCAAACCCGCGGATGAACCAGACGAGCAGGGGCGCATCGGGCAGCACATCGAGATAGTAAAGATTCTCGGCCAGGGCAAAACCGGCACCGGTGGCAAAACCCAGGATGGCCGCATCGATCATGAATCCTGCACGCCCCGTCCTGATCAGCCACCAGAGATACAGGGCCTTGATGGCCTCTTCCACCACCGGAGCAATGAAGATGGCGAAGGTGAAAACCTCCCAGCGCAGGAGGCTCATGATGGATGAATTGACGATGAAGGTGACCAGCCCGCACCCGGCCCCCACCACCACGGCCCACAGGATGCGGCGGGGTCGGACCAGACGGAAGGTGTCGAAAAACACCAGGGCCAGCAGGAAGGTCAGCACCGGGGCCAGGGCCAACGTGGCGCGGCCCAGGACATGAGCGCTCGGGAGCAGATCACTCAAACGTGAAAACCCCCTGGAAGCCCGCCAGCTGGAAGACCTCGAGCAGGTGAGGATTCAACCCCGTCAACACCAGGCCACAGTCCATGTCCAGTAGCCGGCGCTGGGTGGCGGCCAGCACACCCAGGCCAATGCTGGCGATGTAATCCAGTTGAGAAAAATCGAGCCGGCGGGTTTCACTGACACCCGCCAGAAAATCGCGGGCCAGCGGGGCGGCCAGGGCGTCGAGCCGGCCTTCCAGCTGGATCACCCCCTGGTCATCCTCGGAAATGTGGAACATAGGTTCTCCGGGGTGCCCCGGAACCAGAAGTTACTCCGCGCCGGGCCACAGTTGCTGGACTTCGGCCGAGGCCTTGTCCTCGTTTTTCAGCAGGTCGGCGATGCTGGTCTGTTCCAGGACCGCCACCACCCGGGCTTCGAGATGGTGCCAGACCGGACGCAGGCCGCAATCCTGGTTGCGGGGGCAGTCGGCCTCCATCTGATCGTTGCAGGGGTAGGAAAAGGCCGAGTCCCCATTGATACACCCCAGCACCTGGGCGGCCGAGATGCTGGCGGGGGGGCCGGCCAGAACATACCCTCCATTGCGACCGCGGACCGCATCGACCACGCCGCCACGGCGCAATAAACCCAGCAACTTGGCCACGGTGGGCTCGGGTAGCCCCTCGCTTTCGGCCAGTTCACCCAGGGTTTGTTGCCTATTTTCGGTGGCGAGGCGCATGATCAGGCGGATGGCCTGTTCCTCGGCACGGGTGATCCTGAACATCGTATCCTCCGGAACAACTGCAGGCAAGAAAACTTCGAGACACACCTAATAGTTTACAGTAAAGGTCAAGATTTTTCACCTACAAATCAGAATCAATCCGGCACCATGATCGAAGACTGCAAAAAATCGTCATACATATCCGCCGCCCTCGACATGACATCGGCATACGCCCTCG
This sequence comes from Candidatus Krumholzibacteriia bacterium, assembly GCA_036351155.1. Classification (GTDB taxonomy): domain Bacteria; phylum Krumholzibacteriota; class Krumholzibacteriia; order LZORAL124-64-63; family LZORAL124-64-63; genus LZORAL124-64-63. Next base: position 6,179 of record JAZBOO010000129.1, read on the forward strand.
CCCTGGTCATCGCCCCCAGATAGGGTTTCAGCTCATCGAACCGGAAACCATCTTCCAGGTGCATGAACATCAGACGATCGGCCAGCAGGCTGTCGGGCCGGCTGCGGGTCATGAAGTCCACCCCCAGCCCCAGCTCCTGAAGAAGGTACTGAACGCTATCTTCAGCGACGGGATAGGCCAGGGAATGGGCCTCGGTGGCCACCCTGATGCGCCAGCCGTCGGTCCACCAGCGGGGATCGACCTCGGGAACCTTGGGGATCGGCTGGTCCTTGCGGATATTGTTCGGGATATCCGGCGGGCTGGTCTGAAAGTTCGGTGGCGGAAGCAGGATCAGCCACCTGGCCTCGGGCCTGGCGTCATGTTCAGGAAGCTGGCGGGGCAACGCGAGGAGATCCCACCAGCCCAGCGGGATGACAAAGAAGACCACGGCCGTGATGGCCAGGGCGGTGATCAGGGCAAAAGGCCATTTCCAGGGATCTGGATGGTGGTGCATACGGCGCAATACCACCCGAGCAGCAATTGGTTCCCGCAAATGGCCGACGAGCAGAGGAATGTCGGGATCAGAGAGTGACCAGCCCCTGGTCCTGGACCTGGGCCAGGATCTCCTTGAGGCGCGCCACCTGCAGAGGTTTGGTCAGGTACTGGTCCATGCCCGAATCCAGGCATCGATCCCGATCCTCCGCCGAAGCATGTGCGGTCAAAGCCACGATGGGCACATGCCGCTCCTGGCCCTGCTCCTGCCGGCGAATGGTCCGGGTAGCTTCCAGACCATCCATCTCGGGCATCTGGACATCCATCAGGACCATGTCGAAGCATTCCGAGGCCACCGCCTCGACACCCAGACGGCCGTTGACCGCCACCTTCACCTGATGTCCCTGGTTGATCAGGATGCGCTCGACGAACCGGCTGTTGACGGGATTATCCTCCACGACCAGGATGTGCAACCCCGGGCCCGATGGCCCCGTCTGGGGAGCCGAGCGCGCCGCGGACACCTCTTTCACCAGTCCGGCCACCAAGGTGAAGTGGAATGTGCTGCCCTGGCCCAGGACACTTTCCACCGTGATCCCTCCACCCATTTTTTGCAGCAGACTGCGGGTGATGGACAGGCCCAGGCCGGTGCCCCCGAACTTGCGGGCAAATGAGCTGTCAGCCTGGTAAAAAGTCCCGAAGATGGTCCCCAGTTTCTCGGGGGCAATTCCCTCCCCGGTGTCCCTGACCATCCCCAGGATTTCCACCTGGTCTGGAGATTTTTCTCGGCCACACAAGGTCACCTGGACCTTTCCCCTGGCCGTGAACTTGAGGGCGTTGCCCACCAGATTTTCCAGAACCTGTATCAGACGATCAGGATCCAGCACCAGCTTCTCGGGCAGATCCGGATGCACTTCGCAGATCACGGGGACGCCGTTTCCGCCGTGGAGTTGAACCACCTTCTCGATGGTTTCACTCACCAGTTCCCCGAAATTGATGACCTCCGGTTGGAGGTTCAGCTGGCCGGATTCGAGGCGGGAGAAGTCCAGGATATCTTCGACCACGCCCAGCAAATTGCGTCCCGAAAGCTGGGCCATTTCGAGGTATTCCCGCTGGTCAGAGGACAGGTCGGTCCCCAGGGCCAGCTCGGTCATGCCCAGGATGCCGTTGATGGGGGTGCGGATTTCATGACTCATGTTGGCCAGAAAAAGACTCTTGGCTTCGCTGGCCACCTCGGCCTGTCGCTTGGCCAGATCCAGCTCGCCACTGCGCTTGGCCAGCAGATCGGCCGCCCTCATTTCCCTCTGGAAATGGCCATTCTGAATCCGGGCCTGCACCAGACAGTAGACCAGGTAGATGGTGAGCATGAGGCCGGTGGCCTGGGACCGGGCACCCGGGGCCAACCAGGCCGCCAGGGCGGGGAGTCCGATGATGATCATCAGGAAGGGGATCACGGTGCGCGCATCGCTGCTGAGGGCACTGATGCCGCCGGAAGCAAGTCCGGTGGTGATCAGCATGACCAGGAGCATTTCCCAGCCCATACCAAAATTCGAGATCACGACCTGGACAAACACCCCCCAGGCCATGGCCAGCACCAGAGTCGTGACCAGAAACCAGGTGGCCCACCACCGGGGCCGTACGGGGTAGTCGGCCTCCATGCGTGAGCAGAGCCTTTTGCGCTGACTCCCGGCCGCCAGTTGCAAGATCACAACCAGGGCCACTGCCAGCGGCTCCAGCCGCCAAAGATTGATAAAATGGGCAGCCACCATGGTCATCCCGGCATAGAAGAAAGACCCCACTGCTGCCCTGCGGGCAAGTGAGCGGGCAATCCTTATGTCGTGGCTCGCGGCAGTCGCGGAGGTCATGGAGGCTCCATGGTCAGAAGCATATGATGCATCACGGTTTATTCCATGATTTGGCTCTCCACGTGAAGATCGGCATTTATAATGACAACTGTAGAAAATACATCGAAGAAGTGGGGGAAAGCTCAGGGAACTGGGACCTTAACTATCCACTAACCGGACACGACCCGAGGTCAACGGCGCCTCTCCGGTGTCCAGGTGCAGGGCCAGGTCCGCGCCGATGGCCACCACCCCGGCACGGCGAGGAGGAGATGGGTTGTCCAGGGCCTTCTCCTGCGCTTCGGACCAGTAAAGGATATCCCGGCCGATCAGGAGCGACCCTTCACAGTACGCCTGGTGGATGACATCCGGGCCATGGGCTTGCAGTTGATCCAGGCAGTGCCGGATCTGGCCGAGTATGGCGAGCAGGGTGGACCCCAGGGTGGGCGTCACCCCTGCGGCCGCCTGGTGCAAGCTGATGGCCGGCGTTTGCCAGGGATCGTCGCCCGTGTCCGGTGTCACGGCCACGTTCAACCCGATGCCGAAGGTCACCGAGGTCAGGCGTCCCTCCAGGGTCCTGGCCGCGGTCAAAACTCCCCCGAGTTTTTTACCGTCGCAAAGAAGATCATTCACCCACTTGATCCCCAGACGACCGGGTTTCCCGGCGGGATGCGCGCCCAGCACACTGCGCACCGCGTTCAGGGCGGCTACCGCCGGAACCATCATCAAGGCGGCATGACAGGTGGCGGCTTCCAGGTCCACCGGGCAAAGGAGGCTGAGGTGGAGATTGCCGGGCTGGGCATCCCAGCGGCGGCCGTGCTGGCCGTGAAAACCCTGACCGCCCAGGGCCAGGCAGGCGACTGATCCCAGGTGGGTGCGGGCATCGGCAGGCATCTGGCGCAAAAGGTCGAATTGACTGCCCCGCGATTGCTCCACCGCCAGCAACCAATTCCAACCTTCCGCGCAATGGTGTGGCTTCCAGCGGCGAAGAGTGTTTTCCACTCCAGCAGCCTCCGCCAGAGGGCCGAGCTCACGAGGCCAGGTCCCCGCGTTTTCCATAGGTGTGGCCTCTTCCCACCCCAGTTTGTGCAGGGTGGTCGGGCCATCGGTCCAGACTGTCCAGCTGTCCATTTCACCATCATTTCCGGCCATGAGTGATTGTTGAATATGGCCCAAAATTCATGTCCTGAAAAGCTATTTGCAGGCCATGCCCCCCTATGGTAAGGTGCGAAGGTTCGAAACCGATTTCACCCCCGGGTCGCCGCAGACGACAGGCAACATCCTGTCATTGTTGAACTTACCTGGGTTTGATTCCACCCCGCAAGAGGAGGCGAAATGCGGAAATTCACCACCCTGGTCCTGTTGACCACAGGGCTGATCACCTTGGGCGCCGGGATGGCCCAGGGCGCCGGCTTCAATATCTACGAAGCCGGTGTGCGAGCCACTGCCCTTGGCGGCGCGTTCACAGCTTCGGCTGATGATGGCTCTGCGCTCTTTTACAATGCCGCCGGTCTGAGCTTTCAGGAAGGCCGGAGCGCCAGCATCAACCTGATGCCCGTCAACCCGCGTTTCAAATTCCGCGGCGCCACCACCTTCGCCGGCGAGGGGGCCTTCGAGGAAGTCCAGCACAAGACCTACCTGGTTCCCGGGGCCTACTACACTGCGCGACCCAGCGAAAAATTCTCCTACGGCCTGGGCGTCTACGCCCCCTTCGGTCTGGGCGTCAAGTGGATGAACCCTGACACGTTCGTGGGCCGCCAGGTCAGTTACGACGTGGAAATTCAGACGGTCTACGTGACCCCGGCCCTCAGCTACATGGTGGCCGATGGGCTGGCTCTGGCCGTGGGTGTGGACGTCGCCACCCAGCACCTCAACCTGAAACGCCAGACGCCTCACCCCACCCTGGGTGGCCAGATGCTGGACACTCAGATCGAAGGCTCGAGCAACGTGAATGTCACGCCTTCAATGGGCCTCATGTACCGTCCCAACGAGAAGGTTTCGCTGGGCGTGATGTATCACCACAAGAAGACCCTGAAGTACGAAGACGGCGAAGCGACCCTCGCCAATGCGCTGAGTCCTGGCGACCCCGGCTACGTCACCCCGGTGACCTTGCTGGCCGGCCTGGGCGGCAGCGACCAGTTGCTGGACAGTGAACTGAACCTGCCCTACATCCTGAGCCTGGGCGCCTCCTACCAGTTCACGCCTCGTCTGCGCGGCGAAGCCAACTACGTGCGCTTCGGCTGGAGCACCTTCAGGTCGCTGTCCCTGGACTTCGACACCGACGCCCTGGACCAGACCATCCATTTCGATTACGAAGACACCTGGCAAATCCGGTTCGGACTGGACTTCCAGGCCATTCCTGATCGCCTGAATGTCATGGCCGGCTACGTCCACGACAAGACTCCGCAGCCGCTGGCCTCGGTCAGCCCGCTGTTGCCCGACGCCGACCGCAACGACTACTCGATAGGCCTGCAGGTTTTCCACGGGAAATGGGATTTCAACCTGGGCTACATGCTGGTGATTGCGGAGGAGCGCACCAACATCGAGAACGGCATGCCCGCCAACCCCGATCCTGCCTATCCGGTGGGAACTTACAAGAACATGGCTAACATCTTCGGTGCCGGCATCGGTTACCGCTTCTAGAAGGAGGTGCAGGAAATGAAGAAACTCATCACACTGATCGCTGTACTGCCCATCCTGCTGGCCCTTCTGCTGGCTGGTTGTGGACTGGACGCCCCCGAGGGATCCAACGACCTGGTCGCCCCTGCGGGCGAACAGCTTTTCACCGACTACGTGGCCATCGGCAACAGCCTGACGGCCGGTTACATGGACAACGGTCTGGCCATCAAGGGACAGCTGACCAGCTACCCGCGCATCATCGCCCAGCAAATGGGACTGGATGTCAGCGTGGGCGATTCCGACTTCACCCAGCCTTATGTGTCCATGCCGGGCATCGGCGGCACCAAGGACCCCGTGAACCACCCGGCCGACGCGGCCGGCGTGCTGTACTGGAATGGGAGTGTCCCCACGGTTCTGGACTGGACCCCCTTGACCACTGTGCTGGATCCGGGAAGCGGCTTCTTGCCGCTGATCGCTCTTCCCCGGCCCTACCACAACCTGGGTGTGCCGGGAGCCCTGCTGCATGATGTCATGAATGCCTACAGCTCGACCACCAGCGTGGCGCCGGGCAACAGCTTCTTCGACTTCATCAACCGGGCCAGCTTCTTCGACAACGTGACCATTCCGGCCACGCCGCAAAGCCCGGCCTACGAGTCGGCCTCCATGTTCCGCCAGGCTCTGGCCAAGGGCCCCAAGGTGTTGACCTGCTGGATCGGCAACAACGATATCCTGGGTTCGGCCACCGCGGGAACCGACCTGGGCGTGACCCCGGTCGCCCAGTTCCAGGCCGAGTACACGGCCCTGGTGCAGACCATGGCCGGCGGTCTGGTGCAGCGCAACGGGTTCCCGTCGGCCATCATCCTGGCCAACATCCCCAGCATCACCACCATTCCCTACTTCGTGCCGCGCACCTTCCTGGAAGCCGCCGCACCTCAGGGGCTGGGAATTGCCTGGCCCTGGGGTTACGAGGAGGCCACGGCTGAGTTGCTGTGCTTCCCCGGCCTGTCCTGGCTGCAGAACACCGACAACCAGGGTTCGCCGGTTCCGGCCAACCTGACGTTGAGTGCCGCCGAGGTGACGAACATTGAAACCGCCGTGGCGACGTTCAATGGGATCATCGCCGCGGTGGCTGACGGTGTGAACGCCAGCGGCTATGCCCAGTGCGCGGTGATGGACGCCAACGCCCTGATGACGCGCGAGGCGAACATGGGCCGCACCACGCATTTCATGTTCCTGGCCCTGGCCGGAATGCCGGTGCGGACCGCGGCCGATGCGACCCTGTTCTCGCTGGACGGCGTGCACCCGAACAATCGGGGCTATGCGGTGATCGCCAACGAGTTCATCGACACCATCAATGGTTTGCTGGGAACCGATGTTCCTGACGTGGACCCCATGAGCGCGGTGTTCGAATGGGACCCGACCTACAGTCAGCCCCCCGTTCCCCCGACCGCAGCCGGCGAGCTGGGCCGTCTGGACGCCAGGGTGGCCGAGAGCATGGCCTCCGCCTTCCAGCGGTAGTTTTTCACCATCTGGGGGGAGCTTGGGCTCCCCCCTTTTTTTGTAGGCCAGGGCACCTTTTCCATCGCTCAGCGTTCAAAGAGAGATGGGATCCATTTCGTTGATCAGGGTTTTTCGTGCCGGACCGGTCTTCCTGGTGTAGATTTGGGAAGAATCGCCGTTTTCCATGGCCGGCTTCACGGCCAAGACAGGTCGGGACCTGGACCCGGACCTGAAAGGACAGGGAATGCATCGCTACCGGACATCGCCCGGCATGGGTTTCGGAGGCCTGGGAATAACCCCCGCCGTCAAGGGCCTGTTGATTGCCAATGTGGCCATCTTTCTGCTGCAGAATGTGGTGCGGGATATCGCCTACTGGGGTGTTTTCAACACCCAGGTGGCCATCTTCAACCTGCAGCTGTGGCGGTTCGTCACCTACATGTTCCTGCACGGCGATTTCAGCCACCTGCTGTTCAACATGTTCGGCTTGTGGATGTTCGGTTCGCAGATCGAGGCGCTTTGGGGACAGCGCAGCTTTCTCACTTTCTACTTCGTTTGCGGACTGGGTGGAGCCTTCCTCTATGCACTCTTTGATCTGATAGGCATCGGGGATGGGGCCTCGATGCTTGGAGCCTCGGGTGCCATTTACGGCATCCTCCTGGCCTACGGTATGACCTTCCCGAACAACATCATCCTGATCGGGTTCATCATTCCGGTGAAAGCCAAGTACGCGGTGATCCTGTTCGGTCTGGTCGAGTTGCTGGCCACGGCCTCGGGTACCGGCGGCGGCGTGGCCCACCTGGCCCACCTGGGCGGCATGCTTGCCGGGTTCATCTTCATCATGCTGACCATACCCGGCATCAGCCGGCAAATTTCCGCGGCGGGCCTGGACCTGGATGGTGTATTCCGGCGCTTCAGGACCAAGCGCAAGATCAAGGTGGTGCGCCCCGAGCAGAAGCCCGGCAATGGCCGGGACCAGACACCGCCCCCCTCTTCGCCGGGGGCGGCCGACCAGAAACAGATCGACCGCATCCTCGACAAGATTTCCCGCGAGGGCCTGCAGAGCCTCAGCGACGAGGAACAGGAAATCCTGCGCCGGGCCGGTCGGCGCTAACCTCACCCTGAGGGGCCATGGACCTTTCGATCATCATCGTGAACTGGAACACCAGGCAGTTGCTGCGCGACTGCCTGGCTTCTTTGCCGGCCGCCTGGGGCAACCTTAATGCCGAGGTCCTGGTGGTCGACAACGCCTCGCAGGACGGCTCGGCCGACCTGGTGCGCACCGAGTTCCCTGAACACCTCCTGATCGAGAGCGGGGGCAACCTGGGTTTCAGCAAGGGCAACAATCTGGCCTTGCCCCACGCCACCGGGCAGGCGGTTTTGCTGCTGAATCCGGACACGGTGTGCCCCCCGGAATCGCTGGCTCGGCTTTTTGCTTTCCTGCAGGAAAAAACCCAGGCTGGCGTGGTGGGCCCCATGCTGGTCGATGCTCAGGGACAGCCCACCTTGACCTGGGGCTTCTTTCCCCGGGCTCGGGACCACTGGCTGGGTTTCCTGGACCCCAAGCGGTGGTGGCTGCGTGGAACCCTGGCGCGGCGCATCGTCCACATTCCCGCGCCGAGCGAACCCTCGGAACAGGTCGACTACGTGACCGGCGCCTGCTTCATGATGCGGCGGCAGGCCCTCGAAGAGGTCGGCCCTCTGGATGAGCAATTCTTCATGTACTTCGAGGAAACCGACTGGTGCTGGCGCGCCCGGCAGGCCGGCTACGAGGTGTGGTACTGTGCGGAGGCACGGGTGGCCCACCTGGAAGGGCAGGCCGCGGCCAAGGTCAACTGGTTCAGCTTGCGCCAGTTTCAGAAGAGCTACCGTCTATTCGTGGCCAAGCACTACGGACCCGAGCAGGTGGGCAAGTTCCGGCTGGCTCAGTATGCCGAGTACGGGCTGAAGGCCCTCTTGCGCAGCATGGCGGTCCATGACAGCCAGGACAACCAGATCAAGGCGGCGATCTTTCGCGAGAAAGCCCGTCTGCAGCTGATGAAGGATATCAAGGTCGAGCCCCCATCCTGAAACGCCTGCTAGCTCCAGCCGACCTCATCGAACCGGGCATCATTTTGCAGCGGCGCAATCACGGCCTGAGCGTGCTCGGTTTTCCGGTATTTCAGGACCAGGGTCACCTCACAGTTGCCCGTGCCTGGTTGCCGCACTACATCTCGGTTTTTCACCTGAACATCCGCTTCCGCAAGACGGCCGGTCACCTCATCCAGCAGACCCAGGTCCCCCTTCCAGAGAAGATGGAGCGAAGCATACAAATCGCCATGAATGGCCAACCGATGGAGGGCGAAGAGGGCAATGAGAACCAGCAGTGTCAGGAACCCGGCGATCGTATACTCCCCCAGGCCCACGGTGACCCCGATGGCCGAAACCACCCAGATGGAGGCCGCTGTGGTCAGGCCGCGCACATAGTCGCTACTCTTGACAATGGTGCCGGCCCCCAGAAAACCGATGCCTGTGATGACCCCGGCGGCAGCCCGTGCGGGATCCATGCGGATGGCCGATTCCGCGCCCACGTTGAACTCCATCGAGAGCTTCTGGAATGCCACAATGATGGCCGCCGAGCCCAGACAAACGAGGATGTTGGTCCGCAGTCCGGCCGGGCGGCCTCGACTCTGGCGTTCCATGCCGACCAGACCGCCGAGGACCATGGCCACCACCAGACGCAGGACAAAAACGCCGTCATTTTTCATGATATCCAGAAGGTATTCCATCTTTACTCAATTCTAACTGCTAGGCCAACAATCAGATCACTTCCCAGAGCTAACTTCCGCCCAACCCCCGGAGACTCCACACAATCAAGGTGCCGACCCCCAACAGGACCGCAACAGAGGTGGTATTCGCCAGCTTGGCATACCTGGGGTAGACCAGTTCTCGGACCGCCACAATATCCTCGAGTGGAATACTCAGACAAGCACGGGAAAACTCCGCCGAACTGGTCAGAACCGTGACCGAAGTCGAGCCCAGGGAGTTTACTATGCCCCGCACTTCCTGGCCAGAGACAAGAGTCATCTGGACTTCCGACCCCACCTTCACTTCTCGATACTCGTGATCATGGCCACCGGGAGACAGGGGAGCCGAGCCCGGCAAACGGGACAGCCGGAATTGAGGTCCCGCACACCCGGACAAGATCACCAGGAGCAACAGTGAAAGCCACAGGCGCCGATCAGCGAAGTTCCACATCAACCTGGCATCCATTCGTGGGATCGACTTCGGTCCATGGGCCTGGCGTCCCGCCGGGATAGCTGGGATGGTAGACCCAGGTGCGAACGCGCCAGGCAAACCGCCCTTGCGGGATATCCGGCCCGTCTTCCACCTCGACCACCAGATCCTCACCAAACCCCAGACAGGGGTTCACGATCTCGAACTTGCCCTCGGCATCGGTCCGGGCCTGGATGCGGACATGGTCCAGAACAAAGGCGTGGTCCCACTGGCCATAGTCTCCGCCCGATTCCCCGGAGTTACGCAGGAGCACAAGGGGTCTCTCGTCCACACCTGCCGAGGTGGTCAGACGAATCCACAACGGTTGATCCGTCAGCTGCCGGCCTTCGGCATCCTCACCTCCCACCTCGATGAAATGGGTGCCCGAGGGAAGATCCAGTTCCCTCGTTCGAAAGATTTCATCCCGGCACCAGCTCACTTCCTCGACGACGACCTGGCCCGGTTCCGCAAGAGCAAACTCGATCATGCTGGCCGGACGCTGGGCAAAGTGGAACTCCAGATCCAGGAGGATCAAGGCTTCAGCCACGGGTTCCTGATTGCTGTCGAGCACGGTGCCGGAGATGGTCAGAGGCTCCGAGGTCGGCTCCACCGGATCATCATCACAGGCGGCCAAAAAGAGAGGCATGGAGATGGTCATGATCACGGCAAGAAAACGAGCAAGGTGGAAGTGAGAACTCACCAGGGCACCCCTACGGTTTGGACTGTGGCATCAAAGACATGACATGTTCCATATAGCGACGGAACGATGCGAACGACTCCGCTTCATCGAACTCCAGGGATAACACAGTCTCATCCCTGCCCAGCCGTCCCACCGCGTTCCAGCCATTGCTGTTCCGCTGAAAACGCAGCTCCAGTACCCCGTTTCTCTTGGCCTGCTCCCTCCCGTGGATAAAACTCAAATACTCGCCGTTTTCATAGGGCAGAGCCATGCCGATACGCGCTTCGCAGTCGGACAGATACCGGACCAGATCCATGGTCTGGTCGTGGTCGAGAACTGCGCCCGCATCGAGCCTGAAATGATTATACGGGTTGGGAGTCGGGGCCGGTCGGTAATTTCTGCGCGGGGCGATGATGATGAAGCAGGACTGACGATCATCCTCCCCGAGAAAGATGCCGTACAACCCCAGTTCGGCATAATCTCCCGGAGCCGAAACGTATCGAAGTTCACTGCTGGTGTAGCCCGACTCAGGATCCGGATTCCATTCCGTGTAAGAGTGGTGCCAGCCATCATAAACTCTGTTGGCCGCCGGGGAACATCCCGACAAAATCAACAGCGCCAACAGGGAAACCAGTGCAAAAAAACGCAACAGGGGAATCTCCTTCATCGTGAAGCCGTGGAATAGTTCTGGACCCTTCTCATCCTACCAACCCCAATTCTGACAAACAATTCCCATAATCCCCAGCAAAAACAGACCCACCGGCCTGCCCAGCTATACCACCCACGCCGCGGGCGCTAGACCCACCGTCCAGAAACAGAAAACG
>JAZBOO010000130.1:0-4421 GCA_036351155.1 Candidatus Krumholzibacteriia bacterium
ATTGTACATGGATGGGCAAGTGGCGGCGAAAGACGACGACCTGGACCCCATACCGGCCGAGAATCGCCTGTATCCGGTTTCCCCGAATCCCTTTTATCCTGCCACCCGGATCACCTTCGAAAATGCCCATGAGGGCCCTTACGAGCTGTCCATCCTGGACATCGAGAAGAACCTGGTGGCCACCCTGGGCTCGGGGATTGCGGTGGCCGGAACCCACCAGATCCAGTGGGATGGGAGTATTGGTGCGGATCAGGTGGCGCCCTCGGGTGTTTACTACGCCCACCTGGAATTGCGCCAGGCCGAGGGCCTGGACCCCGTTTACACCGGCGAACAGCCCATGCTGCTGGCCCGCTGGGGCACGTTCAGTCCGCCCATCGCCGTCACCGATGCCGAGGGCCGCATCGTCCTGAACGACCGCCGCCTTTTTCCCGACCTGTTCAATCTGGAGCCTTTTCCGGCGATGGATGAGAACGGGGAGCAGATCGGCCTGGTGGAACTGTCACCAACCATGCGCTTTTACCTGACCGACCCGGAGAATTCCCACACCCTGCGCTTCGACGGGGATGTGACCGGCACCAAATCCTTCACCTTCACCTGGGAGTGATGACATGTGGCGCCTGATCTTGATTCTGATGCTGTTGCTGGTGCCTCTGGCCGCCTGTGATGATGATCCCGTCACGCCCCCCGAATTCGAGGTGACGGTGCGGGTGGTGGATGACCAGGGCGATCCGGTCGAGGGCCTGGATATCTCGCTGGTGCCGGACACGCCGTTCTACCAGGACGGGTTGAAGACCCCGGATTATCGTCCGGCCACCGTCATTCCGTTCCAGCTGGCCCAGGCCAGTAATATTCGGCTGACCATCGTGGATATTACCGGAGCTGAAGTACGTCTGCTGGGCGAGCAACCGGCAGAAGCCGGGGTTCACCATTGGCAATGGAATGGTCTGGACGATGATGAAGACAGCCTGCCCAGCGGTTTCTACACAGCGCACCTGGAAGTGCGTGATCCTTCGACGAACGATCTGCGTTACGAGGAACGCGTCCACATGCTGATGGCCATCATTTCACCGAGCCGATACAGCGTGGGCACCACCGATGCCGACGGAGAAGTTGTCCTCACAGACAAAAGGCTGTTTCCCCATCTCTACGACGCGCCTTCGATGGCTGCCACCGATGAAAACGGCGAGATCATGGGCACCATCGAGTTCACCGGCAGCATGCGCTTCGGTCTGGCCGATCTGACCGGCGGCGGCAGCATGCGCTTCATCCGCGACGTGGATGCGCAGGATGTCTTTGAATTCGTCTGGACGGCCAACAAGGCGGATATTGTACGAGCGGCTCACCCGGACAAGGACCCGATTGTACCCCCGGTGGAGAATGATCTGGGTTTGGTGTACCCCAACCCCTTCAACTGACCGCATCAGAAAAGCCCCGGCCGCTCAGGCAGCCGGGGCTTCTTCCTTCTGATCAATTACTTCAAGAAGTCCTTCACCGCCGCATTGGTGGCCTCCGGCTTTTCGAACTGGGCAAAGTGCCCACACTCGGGCAGCATGACCAGCCGGGCGCTGGGCAGCAGGTCGACACCCTGCTGGGCGATGTCGGCCGTGTAGCCGCCGTGCAGGAAACGGTTGGGGATCAACCGATCGGTCTCGCCGAAGATCACCAGCACCGGCTGCTTGATGTCGCCCAGCCGCTCGAGCACGGGCTCATCCAGCATGGCTTCCACGTTCTCGGCCACCGCGTAGCAGTAGCTGTCGAAATCGCGGGCCCCACGCACCTGGATGCGGTCGGTGATCATGAAGTCGGCCTCGGCCGGGGCCTGATGGAAGTTGGACTTCAGGTTCACGGCAATGCCGCGAATGGTGGTGTCCTTGACGAACTCGGGGGACACGGCCTTGCGCATCCAGTCACCCTCGCCGTCGGTGAACTCCTCGAATCCCGCGGGGGAAATCAGCACCAGCTTGTCCACCACCGTGGGATGATTCAAAGCGCCGACCATGGCGATCTGTCCACCCATGGAGTGGCCCATCCACACGGCCTTGTCCACGTGCAGCTTGCCCAGCAGCTCGGTCAGAACCTGGGCGTAGAAGCTGAGCGTGTACTCGTAGTGCCCCTTGTCCGAGCGCCCGTAGCCCGGCAGGTCCACGGCGATGACCCGATACTGCTTCGACAGCTCGGGAATGTTCCGCAGCCAGCCCTTGGCGTTGGAGCCCAGCCCGTGGATCATCAGGATCACCTGATCACCCTGACCCTCGTCGATGTAGGCCACCTTGATGTTGCGGACCTGGGTGGTTTGCACCGGGTACTGGTAATCGATCATGTCGAACTCGGCCACGGGCAGGTGGTACCAGCCGCGGCTCGAGGAACAGCCCTGGAGTGTCATGAGAATCACGACTCCCATCAGAATGAATGTCAGTTTGCGCATGATTCCCCTCCTCAGAAGCTGATCCACTTGAAGGTGGTAAAGACGGTCCAGGGATTGCGGGGACGTTCAAGAACATCACCGTTCACCAGGGGGTTGTCGTAGTAGTCGCCCAGCCACAGATACGCGGCGGTCAGTTCCAGATCCATGAACACCTTCAGCCGGTAGCGCAGGTTGAAGTTCAGTTCGGTACCCATCTGGCTGCCCATGCCGCTGGGCGTTTTGCTGGCGATACCAAAGCCGCCACCAACCTTGGCGCGCAGCTTGTTGGGAATCAATTCCTTCGAAACCTGCACCGAGGTGGCCTGCAGGCCATAGCCCAGGTTCTGGATGTCGATGGTCGCGGCAATGAAGCGGTTGACCACGTTGCCGTGGGGCATCAGCAGGTACAGCCCGTGGCTGAAGAACACGGCGCCCGGCGCGGTCCAGTTGTTGCCGGTCAGCACGCCGCTGTACTTGCCGTCGCTGGTGCCGTTGGCATCGCCGGTGGTGAAGATCTCGTCGACGACGATCTGATCCTCATCATACTTCCCGTAGCGGTAGGCCATGCGGAAGTTGGCCGCCAGTCCGCCGATGTCCACCGAGCGGAACTGGGTGCGGGCCTGGCCGAAGTTGTACACGGCAAATCCATTGAATCCGAAACGGCCCTGCCGCAGCAAGGGATCGTTGTGGAAGTTGGTGCCGGCCCACAGGATGTCGGCGGTGTAGGGATCGTTGCCGAAGTTGAAGTTGAACACGCCGTTGTAGTTGCTCAGCCCGGAGCTCAGGCCCTGGCCCAGCACCGACACGCCGCCCTCACCGTCAGCCGAATCGCGCAGGTACCACAGCGACAGGCCAAGCGACGATTCGATGGACAGATCACGCTCGTAGTCGAGCATGTAAATATTGACGTCGTCCTTCTGCTCCACCTGGTTCTCGTAGAGCTGGTAGAAGGCCAGCTTGGCGCGTTGGTCCGTGTCCCACATGTAGTGGGCGGTCATGCCGGTGGCATCGGAACCAAAGAAGGCCAGGCGATATCCCTTGTACACCAGATCGTCGGTGAAGGTGTACCAGGGCACGCGCACGTTGTCGAAAATGCGCTGCAGACCCACGTTGAAGAACAGATTCTTCTGCGGGCGAATCTCCATGAACAGGTTCTGGGTCTGCATGTTGACGAAGTCGGCCCCGTATGCCCCGCCGAAGTTGCCGCCGCTGCCGTAGTTGGCATCGCCCCAGGTCCAGTCGAACTCGAAGCTGCCGCGCATCTTGGCCCAGCCGTCGAACAGGCGGGGCGAGTAGGTGAACATGGGGATGAAGCGCTGCTCGGCGTAGCTGCTGGTGGCCTTGCTGGTGTTGGTGGTGTTGCCGCCGAACAGCCGGCCCACCACCTGGCCCTTCAGGAATTCGTTGGTGGGCGCCATGTTGCTGTAGGTGCCCTTGAAGAAGGTGTAGCCGATGAAGGTCAGCTCGGAGGGGTCACGATCCTGCTCGATCTCGACGAAATCCGGCAGCGCGGCGGGATCGGCCGCGGTCTGGCCGCAGACGGGAACGGCCGTCGCCGCCACCAGCAGCCCCAGCAGTCCCCAAACAAACAAGCGGGAAAATTTTTCCATGGTTGCCTCGGTTCGATCACCGCGGATCCGCCAGCGATGGGGGTCCCGGATGGTGGGGGGAACCGGCCGCCCCGAAGGACAGCCGGCTCCCGCGTGACACAAAGGATCAGTCGACTTTGCGGTACTTCTGGATGTTCAGAATGCCCAGGGCGGGATCGGCCCCGAAGCCCTGGTCGTAGGTCAACGGCGTGGCGCCGATGTCCGGGTCGGTCTGCACAGCTTCCAGGTACATGGAGTCCGGGCTGGCCGTCCAGATCTGCATGATGCCGTCCTGGATGAAGTTGGGGTTGGTGTACTCGATGTGGACGGTCAGGATGTCGCTGCCGTCGTTCTCGGTGAAGGTGTAAATCCCGTTCTGGGAGGACCAACCGGTGGCCGGCACATGGGATTCCAGGAAGACGGTCTGG
>JAZBOO010000131.1:0-12968 GCA_036351155.1 Candidatus Krumholzibacteriia bacterium
CAACATGATCATCGACATCGGCGGCGGCACCACCGAGATCGCGGTCATCGCCCTCAATGGCATCGTCTGCGACACCAGCATCCGGGTCGGCGGAGACGAACTGGACGAGGCCATCGTCACCTACATCAAGAAGAACCACAACCTGCTGATCGGTGACCAGACGGCCGAGAAGATCAAGAAGACCATCGGCTCGGCGCACAAGTTCGACGACGAGCTGGAAATGGAAGTCAAGGGTCTGTACCAGGTCAGCGGGGTGCCCAAGACCCTGAAGATCTCCTCGGTGGAAATCCGGGAGGCCCTGCAGGAGCCCATCCAGGCCATCTGCGACGCCCTGAAGCAGAGCCTGGAACAAACACCCCCCGAGCTGGCGGCCGACATCAAGGACCGCGGCATCGTGGTGACCGGCGGCGGCGCCTTGCTCAAGGGCCTGCCCGAATTGCTGCGCGAGCAGACCGACCTTCCCATCAATCTCATGGATGATCCCCTGTTCTGCGTGGTCCTGGGCACGGGCAAGATCCTGGACGATTTCGACCGTTACCGCCCCGTGATCATGAAAGGCGGACGAACCTAGCCAATGTTTGGGCGCGGAATCCACTGGGCACTCAAGGGCGACGTCCTGGCCTTCCTGGTCTGCTTTGCCCTGTCCGTAACCCTTCTGTCCCTGCCGGACCATACCCAGATCCTGGTGGCCGATCGGCTGGCCATGGTGCTGACCTCTCCCTACTGGAAAACCCGGAACTTCGGAGAAGACGTGCTCAACACCGGGCGCGACAACGCCTGGTTGAAGGAGAGGGTGGCCCAGCTGGAGCTGATGGCCGCCAACGCCGACCGCATGCAGCGGGACAGCGACCGGCTGGCCGGACCCGCGCTGGATGCGGGGTTCGAGGGTGAACTGATCCCCTGCCAGGTGATGGTGCGGCAGAGCGGTCGCTTCGCCACCATGCTCAAGATCCGGAGTCTGGTTCCCGTGGACTGGGAACCCTGGCTGCCGGTGATCTCCGGGGCGGGCTACCTGGGGCGGGTCAAATCGGTGATCAACGAGCACGAGGCCTGGGTCGAGCTGATGACCGCTCCCGAGTTTGCTCTGGGGGTGGAAGTGGACCGCACCGGGTTGCTGGGCATTTTGCGGCCGCGGGCGGATCGCTTCTCGGTGGAAATGGTGGGTCGGGACGAAGACGTGAGGCCGGGGGACCTGATCATCACCTCGGGGATTGCCGAGATCCGTGATTCCCGGGATGCCGATGAGCCCCGCCAGTTGACCCCGCGCGGATTCCCGGTGGCGGTGGTCAAGGACGTGTCTTCGCCCTCGGATCAGATTTTCAAGGAGATCACCGCCGAACCTCTGGCCTCCCTGAACTACAATCTGACCGTGTTCGTGGTCTTGCCCCTGGATGGACCGGGACAGGGGGGACGGTGATGAGAGATTTTCTGCGCACCACCGGCGTCTACCTTCTGCTGGCCTTCATCGGGGAAACGGTGATCGCCCCCTTGATCGATATCCAGGGCATTGCCCCCAACTTCTCGGTGATCGCCCTGATCATTCTGGCCCTTTCGGCCGGGGCCGGACCGGCCTCCGTGGGCGGATTCGTGGTGGGCTTGATCCAGGGATTGACCAACCCCAGCCTGCTGGGCCTCCAGGCCCTGTGCAAGACCCTGGTGGGCTACGGTGTGGGCTCTCTGCGTGGGCGTCTGGTGCACGGTGTGCCCCTGGTGGAAGGGACCATGGTGACGCTGGCTGTCCTGTCCCACGACTTCATCTATCTGCTGTTCCAGAGCCGCCTGATCGACGAAGCCTTTCTGGTGCCCCTGATCACCCGATCATTGCCCGCCGCCTTGTATTCCGGGGTGGTGGGAGTGTTGATGCTCCGTCTGGTGGAACTGGTCGGCTTGCTGCGGCAGGAGGACTGAGGTGAACGGCGACCAGACGCTTTTTGTCCGTGGTCGACTGCTTCGCCTGGTCATCATCCTGGGTTTTCTGGCCCTGGTCATCAACCTGTTCACCATGCAGGTGGTGGATCACCGGGAGTACCGGGCCAAGGCTCTTCAAAATCGACAGGAACGCTTCCGGGTGCGGGCTCCACGCGGGCGTATCACCGACCGGTTCGGCACCATCCTGGCGGACAACAAGTACATTGCCGACATCACCCTTCCCCGCTCGGTGATGCAGGCAACCAGCCCGGACAGCAACCTGGTCCGGCTGATGAACTGGTTCCAGCTGGACAGCGACGAGACCATGGAGCGATTGGGCAGACAGTATCGCAATCGTCGCGGGCGCCTGGTCCTGGTGCCCAACGCCAGCCTGGCCCAGATCTCCGCCGTGGCCGAGCGGTCCAGCCAGTTGCCGGGGGTGCGGGTTGAATCGAGGCCGCGCCGGCGATACCTCAACGGCCCCTTGCTGGCTCATATTCTCGGCTACGTGGGCGAGGTGGAGGCGGCGGACCTGGACACCCACCAGACCCGTTCCGGCCGTGACGGCCTGGATTACCGCATGGGAGACACGAAGGGGAAGCAGGGGGTGGAGTCCACCTTCGAGGAGATCCTGCGCGGCCGCAACGGGTGGAAGCTGGAGGAGGTCAATGCCCAGGGGCAGATCGTGGGCCGAGAAACGGTGTGGGAAACCCCGGTGATCCCCGGCCAGGATGTGGCCTTGACCATTTCGCTGCCGCTTCAGGAGGCCATGGCGGACGCCCTTGGCAACCGGACGGGCTGCGGTGTGGCGATCTCGACCCGGACGGGTCAGGTGCTGGCCGCCTATTCCAATCCCAGCTTTGATCCCAACCTCCTGACGGTGAGCATTTCTCCCGAGGACTGGAGCGCCCTGGCCAACGACCCGGCCAAGCCCTTCTTCAACCGAGCCGTCCAGGCCACCTATCCACCCGGTTCCTTGTACAAGCCCGTGACCTCGCTGGCCGCCCTGTCTTTGGATCTGGTGGACACCAACACCTACCTGGAACCGTGCCTGGGGGGCTGGCAGTTCGGGGACCGGTTTTTCCGTTGCTGGAAACACAGCGGCCACGGCGAGGTGAATCACACCGATGCCATGGTCCACTCCTGTGACACCTACTATTACCAGCTGGGTCTGAGCATGGACATCGACCAGCTGGCGGCGGCGGCGCGTGCCCTGGGCCTGGGCAAGAGGTGCACCAGTATTTTCCCCGAGGAATCTCCCGGCTTGATTCCGGATCGTGCCTGGTACGACAATCGGTTCGGCAAGGGCGGGTGGACCCGGGGCGTCCTGATGAACAATGCCATCGGCCAGGGAGAGATCCTGACCACGCCCATCCAGATGGCTCTGCTCTCGGCCCGTCTGGCCTCCGAGGGACGGGTGCCCGACCCGATGTTCGTCTTGTCGCCGGCCGAAATCATACGCCGGCCCGATCCTCTGCCTTTCGCCGCTTCAGACCTGCAGTGGTGCAACCGTGCGCTGCGGCAGGTGGTCAGCCGCGGGACCGGTTCGGCGGCCGCACTGGACAGCATTCCCGTGGCGGGCAAAACAGGCACGGCCCAGAATCCCCATGGCGAAGATCACGCCTGGTTCATGTGCTTTGCTCCGGCCCGGAACCCCGAGGTGGCCATCGCGGTCATCGTGGAAAATGCAGGTTCCGGCAGCACCGAGGCGGCCCCGGTCGCGGGGCAATGGCTTGATGTCTACTTCAGCCAATCCGAGGACACCATCAGCACAAGTGATCGCTTCCCATCCTCCTCCCAGATAGGAGGGGGCCAATGAACGTCCTGGGCTACCTGATTCCCTGCGGGGACAAGCGCATTTTCCTGGCCTGGCTCGTTCTGGTGCTGACCAGTCTGGCCATCCTGTGGTCGGTGACCGAACCACTGCAGGGAGAGTATCGGGAACTGGAGCCGGTGGTGGCCAAGGGTGTGTTTTACCGGCAGCTGTTCTGGGCTTTCCTGAGCTATGCAGGGTTGCTGGTGGCCGGTCGAACTCCCTTGCGTTATCTCGAAAATATTGCCGTGCCGCTGTTCCTTTTCAGCCTCGTTTTGCTGGCCATGATTCTGGTGGCCGGGCCCAAGATCGGAGGAGCGCAGCGCTGGCTGTTGATCGGGCCCCTGCGCTTTCAACCTTCGGAGCTGGCCAAGGTCAGCACCATTCTTCTGCTGGCCTCGTTGCTGGGGAAGGCCTCCGAGGGCGAGGCGCGGCTATCGGTCATGATCGGGTCTTTCCTGGCCACGCTGGTTCCCCTGGTGCTGGTCCTGCGCGAACCCGACCTGGGGACCAGCCTGGTCTTTCTGGCCATCTGGGTTGGGATGGTTTTCTGGTACGGGATTCCCGGCATTCTGCTGGCAGGAGCAGGGAGCGCCGTCGTCTGTGGAATTGTCAGTTTCTACTCCGACAGTATCCTGCACCAGTCCTGGCCATGGACTGCCTACATTGTTCTGCTGGTGGTCGTTCTGTATTTCGCGCGTCTGGGCATCGCGGCGAAGATCACCATCCTGTTGCTCAACACCCTGACCGGGGTGGGCATTCCCTTCTTCTGGGGCAAGCTGAAGGCCTATCAACAGGAGCGCATTCTGACCTTCTTCGATCCCAACCGCGATGCCTTCGGCTCGGGCTACCAGGCCATTCAGTCCAAGGTGGCGATCGGATCCGGGGGATTGTTCGGCACCCAGTACCTCAAGGGGACCCAGAAGGGCCTGGCTTTTCTGCCAGAGCGGCATACCGATTTCGTTTTTTCGGTGATCGGCGAGGAACTGGGCTTCGTGGGGGCTGTATTCCTGCTGGCCGTGTTCCTGGTGATCCTGCTGCAGGGGATCCAGATCGGCACCATGGCCCGCCGACCCTTTGCCCGTTTCCTGGCCATCGGCGTGGTGTCGTATTTTACTTTCCACGTGCTGGTCAACGTGGGGATCACCACGGGATTGCTTCCCGTGACCGGATTGCCCTTGCCGCTGCTGAGCTACGGGGGGTCCAATCTCCTGACCAGTTCCATCATGCTCGGGCTGCTGCTCAATGTCAGCTCACGCACTTTCGATGATTGAGAACCCTACGGGAAGGGGATGAACCGGATGTATCCGGAAATATTCGGCGTCGTGAAAAGTTACGGGCTGTTGCTGGCGCTCAGCTTCGTGCTGGGGTTGTTCCTGAGTATCCGCCGCGGCCGCCGCTACGGATTGACATCCGAGACCATCACCGACCTGGTTTTCATCGTGCTGATTTCCAGCATTGTCGGGGTGCGTCTGTTCTTCGTGTTGACCCACCTGGAACAGTTCTCGCCCTGGTACCGGGCCTTCTTCCTCTGGGACGGGGGGTTGACCCTGTACGGGGGCATCATCGGGGCCATTGCCGCGGTCTGGTACGTGACCCGGCGGCGGGGTATTCCCTTCCTGGTCATCGCGGACACCTTTGCCCCGGGGGTGGCCCTGGGTATCGGCATCACCCGGATCGGTTGCTTCATGGCGGGATGCTGCTACGGCATGCCCACCGACTGCGCCTGCGGCGTCACCTTTCCCGAAGCGGCCAAGGTGTCCCTGCAGTTCGGCCATGTTCCGGTGCACCCCTCACAGCTGTACGGTTCCCTGGGAGGGTTCCTGGTTTTCGGCACTTTGCTGTTGCTGGAAAAGATTTCGTTTCACCGGGGAGCCACCTTCGCCCGCTTTCTGATCCTGTACGGGATCTCCCGATTCGTGATCGACTTTACCCGGTACTATGAACCCGACCAGGTCATGGCCTTCGGCTGGAGCAACAACCAGTGGATCAGCCTCGGGCTCATGCTCATCGGCACGGTCATGCTGGTGCTGGGCGCGCGGGGCCACCTGGGCGGTCCCTGGCAGGCCAGGCTCGAACGGAAGCGAGGCTGATGTGAGCGAGATCCTGGAACTGGGTGCCGAGGGCTGGTTGCTGGACGGCGCCCCCTGGGAACCCCACGGAGCTTTCTACGGTGTCATGGGTGACCCTGTCGGACATTCCCGGTCGCCCGCCATGCACAACGCTGCGCTGGCCGACCGGGAAATCGATGCCGACTACCTGGCCATCCGGATCCAGCCCGGTCAGCTGAAGGGGCTGAAGTCCGGACCCCACGGCCAGGACCTGGCCGGATTCAATGCCACGGCCCCCTTGAAGGAGGCCGTATCCGCCCTCTGCGATGGACGCACCGACCAGGCCCGCAGCCTGGGGGCCGTCAACACGGTCAAGGTCGAGGACGGCAAGTGGCTGGGACATAACACCGACAGCGGAGGTATTCTGGCTGTCCTTTCCCAGGCCTGGGATCAGACCACGCCTCCCGAGCGGGTGGTGGTGCTGGGGGCCGGGGGATCGGCTCGGGCGGCCATCGATGCTGTGGCCCGGTGGGGTGTGGGTGAAATCGAGGTGCGTAACCGGAGTGCCGCCGGGCAGGAGCGGGTGCGGACCTGGATCCAGCGCCAGGATTTTGCTGACCGCACCCACGTGACCTCGTTGCGAACCGAGGAGCCGACCAGTGCGGTGGGCACGGTGTGGATCTGCTGTCTGGCCGGGGGAGTGGCCGCGCGGCCCTTCTTGCCGGTGGCTGCCGGTTCTTCCGGTGACCTGCTGCTGGACCTGCGCTACGGCAATCAGTTGCCGGTCGAAGAGCCTCCCCTCGGCTTCCGCTATCATGACGGTAAGACGGTCTTGCTGATGCAAGGTGGGCTTTCCTTTGGCTGGTGGTTTGGCCCGCCCATTCCCTGGCCCGCCATGTCCGCCGCCATCGGCTGATACCTTCCCGGGGCACCGCCCTATTTCCCGAACCGCCTCCCGGATCGGATGAAATCGTGTGCACATCATCACCCGCTCCTGTCAGGAGTTGATCCTGGGACTGATGGAGGCCGTCTATCCCGAGGTCTGTGCGGGGTGTGACGGGCTTCCCGTCGATCTGGCCTGGTGTCCTGCGGGATCCCGCGTGCCGGGTCTCCGCTTCTTCGATGCCCCTCATCTCTGCCGCCGGTGCGCCGATCGGTTGGCGGTTTCGGGCCCGGTTCATCGGACCATCGAGGTGAGCCCGGGAATGGAGCTGCCGGTTCTGGGCGTGGCTCATATTTCGGACCATCTGAGCCGGGTGGTGGGTGCGCTGAAATACCGCAGCCTGCGCGGGGTGGCCTGGCCCCTGGCGGAACTCCTTTCCTCCCATCTGGTGGGCAGCGAGCATCTGAAAGGAGGAGGGGGGCTTCGGCTGGTTCCCGTCCCCTTGCATCCCCGCCGGGAGCGCTTCCGGGGCTTCAACCAGGCCGCCCTTCTGGCCCGACTCATCGCAGAAAACCTGGGCCTGGAAGTGGCCGAAGGCGTGGTCTGTCGCGTCAGGGCCACCGCCCAGCAAGCCCAGATCTCCGATCCGGATCAACGACGCCGCAATCTGGAGGGGGCATTTTGCTCCCTCGATTCCGTTCCCGATCCCGGAGCTTCTTTGATCCTGGTCGACGACATCATCACCACCGGCGCCACCTGCGGAGCCCTGGCCCGAACACTGCTGGCTTCCGGATGGTCGGTGGTGGGAATCGTGGGCGCAGGTGTCCTGGCTACGGGTGCTGTCGACGCCGGTTGACAGGGGTGGATCCCCTTTCTAATATGGATCCGCTGACCCAGCTGAACCCATTTCGACATCCGTCAAACAGGTGGTGACCATGCTGAACAAGATGAAGCTCAAGGATTTCCAGGCTGCAGGCCGCAAGGTTCTCATGCGGGTGGATTTCAATGTGCCCCTGGACGGGGAACGCAACATCACCGATGAAACGCGGATCCAGGCGGCCCTGCCCTCGATCCAGAAAATTCTCCATGATGGTGGCAGTGTGATTCTGATGAGCCACCTCGGTCGTCCGAAGGGAAAGATCGAACCTTCCATGTCGCTGCGTCCGGTGGCCGATCGCCTGGCCGAATTGCTGGACGCTCCGGTCAGGTTCGCGCTGGACACCGTGGGGCCCGATGCTCAGCAAAAAGCGACGGCTCTGAAGCCGGGTGAAGTGCTCCTGCTGGAGAACCTTCGGTTCAATCCGGGAGAGACCGGGAACGATCCGGGCTTTTCCGCAGGGCTGGCGGAGCTGGGAGACGCCTTCGTCAACGATGCTTTCGGGACCGCTCATCGCGCGCATGCTTCGACCGTGGGAGTCACCACCCACTTCGACCATTGCCTGGCCGGATATCTGATGGAGAAGGAACTGGAAAACCTGGGAACATTGCTGACGGATCCCGAGCGACCCTTCGTGGCCATCCTGGGGGGAGCCAAGGTGGGTGGGAAGGTGGATGTCATTCTTCACCTGCTGGACCAGGTCGATGTTCTCCTGCTGGGTGGTGGAATGATCTTCACTTTCTTCAAGGCCCTGGGACTGGGTATCGGTTCCAGCCTGCTGGATGAAGAGAGCCTGGAAGTGGCCAAGGAAATCCTGGCGAAAGCGAAAACCAGCAAGGCCAAGCTTGTGCTTCCCGAGGACTGCATGGTGGCCACGGAGTTCAACGACAAGTCTCCCAAGAAAGTGGAACTGGTCACCGATCTCCCCGATGGCTGGATGGGCCTGGACATCGGCCCCAAGAGTGTGGAGATCTATTGTCAGTACCTGAAGACGGCCCGGTCCATTTTCTGGAACGGCCCGATGGGTGTTTTCGAGTTGCCCTCGTTTGCCGTGGGCACGAAGGCTGTGGGCGAGGCCGTGGCCGCCGCCACCGATGCCGGAGCCCGCAGTGTGGTCGGCGGGGGAGACAGCGTGGCCGCTGTCAACCAGATGGGCCTGGGAGCACGTATATCCCACATTTCAACGGGTGGTGGGGCTTCGCTGGAATTCATGGCGGGCTGCGAATTGCCCGGCGTCACCGCCTTGACCGATATCTGAGTTGATGGTCGGGTTTGACACTGCAGGGGGCGGGTATTAATTTACCCGTCCCTTTGCGGTCCTGGTGCATGTGGGTCCGCCCAATGTCCGTGTGTGTATTTTTCGGGAGCTGATGAGCATGGTGCATACGATTTTGTTGATTGTCCACGTCCTGGTCTGCATCGTTCTGGCCACGGTGGTTCTGTTGCAATCCAGCAAAGGTGGCGGCCTGGCCGGCGCCTTCGGCGGTGGTGGCGGTAGCCCTCAGCAGATGCTCGGCTCCCGGGGTATGACCACCCTGTTGCACAAGCTGACCATCTACGCGGCGGTGGCTTTCTTTGCCACCAGCTTCCTGCTCTTCATGTCCCAGGAGCTGCCCGAAGGATCCGGGGGCAGCACGCTGAACCGTGCGGCGCAGGATGGCGAGCTCAATGTTCCGGTGACGAATGTGCCTGCGGAACAGCCCGTGGAAAACCCGACAGGTGGCACCGGTGAAGACACCGGCGGCGGCGTTGACGGGAACTAGAACTGGGCCCGGGTGGTGGAACTGGTAGACACGCTATCTTGAGGGGGTAGTGGCCACAAGCCGTGCGGGTTCGAGTCCCGCCCCGGGCACCATGAAAAAAAAAGGAAACTGTCTCGGACAGTTTCCTTTTTTTTTATTGACACTTTTGAAAGCAACTCCAAATAATGGGCTCACTTCACAGGCAACCTGACGCCGGGTGAGGTGTTCGCAACTTCCAAGACAGGAGGTCTAGCTCGGGAGCTGATGGGTGCGGAGCCCGAGTGGACGCAGGAACTCGAAACAAGTGAGGTCCGGTATGGAGGAGAGAGTGACCCTGGCTGCCGCTGGCGCGGCCAAGAAAACCACCAAGAAAAAGGTGGCGAAAAAGAAGGTGGCCAAGAAGAAAGTCGCGAAGAAGGTAGCCAAGAAAAAGGTTGCCAAGAAGGTCGCGAAGAAGAAGGTCGCCAAGAAGACTGTGGCCAAGAAGGTTGCCAAGAAGGTCGCGAAGAAGAAGGTCGCGAAGAAGAAGGTTGCCAAGAAGGTCGCCAAGAAGAAGGTGGCCAAGAAGGTCGCGAAGAAGAAGGTAGCCAAGAAGGTAGCCAAGAAGAAGGTGGCCAAGAAGGTCGCCAAGAAGAAGGTTGCCAAGAAGGCCACCAAGAAGGCAGCAACCAAGAAGGTCGCGAAGAAAGTCGCGAAGAAAAAGGTTGCCAAGAAAGTCGCCAAGAAACCGGCGGCCAAGAAGGTGACGAAGAAGGTCGCGAAAAAGGTGACCAAGAAGAAGTAGCGACTGCCCTGCCATGTCCCTTGGGGGCACGCAAAAAAACCCCGCTGGCCAAGGCCGGCGGGGTTTTTGTTTGCAGCGGGCAGTCTCGGAGGGTCGTGAGGTTACTCCTCGGCTTCCAGTTCCGCGAGGTGAGCCGCCCGGACATCGTGAGGCACCACATCGATGAACCAGGACACCCCGATGGAGAAGGTCGCGTAGTTGACCATGTTCGAGTAGCCCAGCTCGTCAACTTCGTAGGCAAAGGTGGTGACGTCCACCTGGCCGGTGATGTCGAAGTTGTCGAAAAGTTCGTAACTGAGGCCGAAGTTGCCCTCGAGGTAAAGGGCCGTCTTGTCCCCGAGGAAACTGTACCGGTTGATAATGCCGCCGAGCCCGAATCCCAGTCGAGGTTCGATCCCGAACATGGTGGCAGGTTTGGCGTCGTACATCAGGGCCAGGCCGCCCTTGACCATCTTGAAGCCTGAATCTTCGTCCACCGTGATCCGGGAACTGTTGGTCCGGTCTTCGGGATCGGGACGGTAGAGCATGGTGGTGATGGCGTTGCCGGTGGCATAGGTGCCCAGCAAGTCCAGATGGAAGTCCTGGGAAATGTAGATCCCAACGCGGCCGCCGAAGGCGGGCCCGGGTTCGATCTCCTTGTGGGCGGCGTCGTAGATGTTCAGGCCGTTCTCGTACTTGGCCGTGCTTTCCCACAGAACATCGCCGTTGTAGGCAATGATATCGCCGGCGCCCGGCGTCAACACGGTGCGGGGGCCCAGTTCCGGGTTCTCCAGGTAGCTCGCCCCGGAAAAATTCCCGCCCCAGAAGGAGAGCCGGTAACCCTTCACGCTGTAGTCGTCGTACTTGAGGCTCTCTTCCAACTCGGCCACCCGTTCCTCCTGCTCAGCCGTCGGTTCCTGGCCCAGGGCCAGGGTTCCGAAGGAGAGGATCAGGAGCATCAGGACGACGGAAAGCAGTGTGCGATAAATCATCAATTCACCTCGGCCGGACTGGGCGCAGGATTGTTTCATGACGAACACTCCGAAAGCCTGTCCGGAACGGCCAGTGGGCTGAAATTGGCGTGGGGCATCGATTCGGGTTTTCCAGAAGGGCATCAAACCAGGCTTTTCCAGCTTCAATCGGTACCTGGTGCGACACTTATCGCCCATTCCGGAACCCGAATAACGGTAATGTACGGGCCTGTCGCTGTCCAGAACTTTCGCCCTGCGCCCCCTTCCCGGCAGGCCTTCCGGGAAAAACCCCCGGAGTTGACAGGGTCTTGTCATGCTATTAACATTGCCTCTCGTCGAACCAACCGGCTACAGTGCCTCTGACGGGGTTATTGAGGCCGTTTTTGTTGCCGGGCCGCGAATCCCGCCCTTTCCGCCTCGGATGGCACATTCCCAGCTCCGGAACCTTCCTCAACCCCCTTCGACGCGGGAGGATGACCGTTGAAGACTTATTCCATGGACAAGATCCGTAACGTGGCCCTGGTGGGCCCACACGGTGCCGGCAAGACCAGCCTTGCCGACGCCATCCTGCACCTGACCCAGAAAGTCGGACGACGCGGGAACACCGATGACGGCACCTCCGTTTTCGATTACATGGAAGAGGAAATCGAAAAGAAGCAGACGATTTCCGCCAGTCTGGCCTGGACCGAGTTCGAGGGGAACAAGATCAATGTGATCGACACTCCGGGTGTCGACGACTTCCGCAGCGATGTCTACGCCAGCCTGCGCGTGGTGGAAGGTCTGCTGTTTCTGGTCAAGGCCGATGGTGGCTTCGAGGTCGCCTCGGAGAACCTCTGGAACCTGATCCGCAAGACGCATCTGCCCACCTTCCTGGTGATCAACCGGATGGCCAAGGAGCAGGCCAACTGGCGCGAGACCATGAACGGGATCAAGGATCGCGTGCCTGGTGCGGCCCCACTGCAGCTGCCCATCGGCAGCGGCGAAAGCTTCGAGGGTGTGATCGACCTCATCCTCATGAAGGCCTTCAAGTTCGATGGCCACAATGCCGTCGAGATGGAGATCCCTGCCGACATGGCCGATGCGGTGGAAGAGGCCCGGGAAATGCTGATCGACGCGGCCGCCAATGCCGATGACGTGCTGACGGAGAAGTACCTCGAAGAGTTGACTCTCCCGGAAGAGGACATCATCGCCGGCCTGAAGAAAGGCACCAAGGAGGGCACCGTGTACCCGGTGTTCTTCACGGACGCGGTGGGTGAGATCGGCGTGGCCAGCCTGCTGCGCAGCGTGGTCAACCTGATTCCCAGCGCCGAAAGCCGCACCCGCACCGAGATGAAAGGTCTGATTCCCGGGACCGACGAGGAAGCGACTTTCACTCCCTCGGCTGATGGTCCTGCGGTGGCGTTCGCCTTCAAGCGGCAGTACGAAGCCCAGGGCGGCGACGTGACCTGGCTGCGTGTTTTCGGCGGCACGCTCAAGAGCGGCGAAAACTTCAAGTGCAGTGACGGCCGGACCAGTGAACGCATGGGCCAGCTGAACGTCACGATGGGGAAGAACAAGGAAAAGATCGACGAGGCGGGGCCGGGCGACATCGTGCTGGCCGCCAAGCTGAAGAACACCGAGACCGGCACCACCCTGGCCGCGGGTGTGGACTTCACATTTGCCCCGATCGAATATCCGGTGCCCACCAGTGCCGACGCCATCAGCCCGGTCACCAGTGGTGATGAAGACAAGATGGCCGCGGGACTGAACAAGATCCGGGAAGAAGATCCCACTTTCCAGCTCATTCATCAGCCCCACCTGAGTCAGACCTTGCTGGCCACGCAGGGCGAGATTCACACCAACTACATCCTGGAAAAGCTGAAGAAGCAGACCGGAGTGGTGGTGGAACGTCGCCGTCCGCGGATCAACTTCAAGGAAACCATCCGGGGAACCGCCGAGAAGCAGGGACGGCACAAGAAGC
>JAZBOO010000132.1:0-2154 GCA_036351155.1 Candidatus Krumholzibacteriia bacterium
ATAACGGGGAAAACACTGGGGCGAACAGTCACGTTGGGCACTCCGTGGGTTCGAGACAACGGCAAGACCAAATGCGGCAATACTTAATTATATTACAAAAAAAGAGTGAAATAAAGAAAAACCCGGCCATGTAACCTAGTAGCTCTGTATACTGAAGCCCTTCTTCTTGACGTTACCCAGATCGAACTGGGCCATGGCCGCGCAGTAGCTGGCTTCCAGTCGGATGCGATAGGGCACCAGGGCGGAGGTGACCTCCGGAGGTAGGCTCCCGCTGCTGAAGGGGACCCGGCCTTCGGACCGGTTCAGACGTCCGGCCTCGTCCCGCCACAGGTTGGCCTCCTGGTGTCGATCGACTTCCTCCAGGGCCCGCGCATGATTCAGCATCAGCTGTTTGATGAACCGGCTTTCCCGTTCGCTGAACCCCTCGCTGCTGTCGCCCTGGTACTCGGTGTTGGGGGTGAAGCCCAGCCAGGAGTTGTAGGCCAGCACATAGATCCAGACGTACTCGCCCAGGCCCATCTTGTTTTTCAGCAGCTCGTTGTTGCGCGAGGCGATCAGGGCTCCGATTTCCCCGGCCATGCTCATGGCCGAACCCATGACGTTGCCCACACCCTTGAGGATCTCGCCCACCGGCGGATCATCTCCCTGCTGGTCCAGCTTGTCCATGTCCTGAAAACTGGCGGCGATGTCCTCGAACGTCTGGCAATGGACCATCATCTCTTCGCGTACGCCCAGGAAGGCCTCCAGCCGGTCGGGCGTCAATCCATCGGGCAGGGGTATGAAATCTTCGCGCTGTCCGTAGAGGTCCACCAGCTCGGTCTGGTGCTCCACCGCCTCGTTGAAGGGGCGCATCATCAAAAAGCCGCCTCCAACCAGCAACAGGACCCCCACCAGCATGGTGACCACGCATCCCACTCCACAGCCGATCAGCCACTTCTTGCCCTGTCCTGCCACGATTCACTCCTCTGAATTCTGGGGATTCCAGCCTGGCGCATTGTCCCTTCCCCAACGCAGGAAGGCAACCCAGTGTTTCACCTCGAGGGCGGGTAGTGAAAAAGCGGGTGCGAAAATACCGGATTATAATTATCCTTTTTTTGACAGTAAAATTACAAATCGAAACAGGAGGTCGTTTATGGGACTGAGAATATCCGACCGGGTCGAGAACATGGTTTCCCAGGGGGAAATCACGGCCGAGGAGGCCAGCCGCTTTGCCGCGTTTGTCAAAACCTGCAACAGCGAACTCATGACCCACCCCGTCATCACCGACAACGCGTACACCCGATGGTTTGCCACCGGGGAAGCCACCCGCGAAAACGTCACCCACTTCATCGTTCAGTTTTCCGTTTTTTCCAACCTCTTCCTGATTGCCCAGCTGATGAAGGTCATCAACGCCGGCTCTCTCGAGGGCATGCGCGCCAGCAAGGAAATCCTGGCCAACGAGATCGGCGTCATCTTCAACAAACCCGGCGGCGATCTGGGCGAAGTGAGCGACAAGGATCGCGAGGGTGACCCGGACATCGTCTCGGTGGAAGGCTCCGTGGACGGCGGACGCTTCCGTTTCAAGGCCGCCCATTTCGAATGGCTATTGAACCTGGGAGAAAAACTTGGTCTGGGCTTCAACGACATGGGCAAGCGGCGCCACGGCACCCCCAGCACCATCTTCTTCTGTGACCAGCTGGCCACCATTTACGGCAACGAGGATTTCAACATCGCCGAGGGTGCCAGCTTCGCCGTGGAGAACTGGGCCGCTGCCGGATTCTGGAAAGAACTCGTGGCCGGCCTGGACGCCTTCAAGAAAAGGGAGCAGCCTGCCCTGCCACTGGCCTTCTTCACCTGGCATGACCGCATCGAAGAACAGCACGCGGGTCATGTGATGGAAGAGCTCGAGGAGCTTTACTTCACCCCCGAATTCGACGAGGAGAAGTTTCTGGAAGGCGGCCGACGCATGCTCGACGGCGTGCAGGCCTTCTGGAGTGGACTCAACGAGCAGAGGATCGCGGCGGCCTACGCCACGGCCTGATCCCTCCTCGTTCGACAGACGACAAGGGCCGCCTCGACAGGCGGCCCTTTTGTCTGTCCTGCTATTCGGCCGAACTCTATCTATATCCAAACAGCACGGCCCAGATGATCAGCACGATCATCGAAAGCCCGATC
>JAZBOO010000133.1:0-19584 GCA_036351155.1 Candidatus Krumholzibacteriia bacterium
TGGACCCAGGAGGACACCCTGCAGGTTCTCCGGAATGGTGCGGGCAAGCAGTTCGATCCCGACCTGTTGAAGATCTTCCTGATGCGGCCCCGGGACCTGCAGCTCATCCGCGAGCGTTTCCCCGATTAATTCCTAGATGGAACGGACCCCGGGATGAATACCCGGCTCCACGAAGAGGCTCTGGTCGCGCAGGCAGGTGGCCAGTCCGGGTGGAGACTTGCGCGGCTTCCGCACGTACCGGCGCTCGGTGTAAATGACCGGCACCAGGGACGAGTGCCGCGCCTTGCTGTTGAGGGCGGCCAGGGCGGCGGCCTTGGCCAGGACCGCCCTGGGCACAGCTTCCGGCTTGCCCGCAGTGCGCAGGATGACGTGGCTTCCCGACACTCCCTGAGCATGAAGCCAGAGGTCACGGCTGTGGCTGGCGCGATGGGTCAGCTCATCGTTTTCCTTGTTGTTGCGGCCCACCCAGACCTCGAAGGTGTCGTCGATGATGTAGCGGCGAAAAGGCCGGGCCGGCTGGTCGGGTCCGTGCCGGCCCGTGGGTGTGGCCTGGCCGCCGCGCGTCGGCAACAGGTCGGCGTGCTGGGCGTGCCAGTCGAGCAGGTCGTTCAGCAGATCGGCCAGTTCCTCACCCTCACCGTCATGGCTCCGGGAAATATCCTCCAGACGGTCTGTCGCCCGGTCCAGTTTTTCCGCCTCCCGCCGCGCTTCATCCAGCCGTTCCCGAATGATCTCCCGACCTTTTTCCGCCTTGCGGGCCTTGCGAAACCAGGCGTCCAGATTGGCGGCCGGAGATTGCGCGGGATCCAGAGCGATGTCCCGGGGGTCGCCATCACGCAAATCGGGAACCACCAGGCGGTCCTGCCCTTGCCGCACCTCGTGCAGATGCGCGGCCAGGGTCTCGGCCTGACGGCGGTAGTGTTCGCTTTTTTCCGCCTTCTCGTGATCCTGCTGGAGGTTGTCCACCAGGCGTTCGTTGCTGCGCCGCACGCGGTCCAGGCTGGAACGATAATTCTGCTCGTGGGCCACCGTGAGCCGGGATATCAGGTGACCGAAAGCCAGGCGGGACACTTCTTTCCCTCCGGAGGACGGGGAGTCTGCCGCCCCCTGGGTCCAGGTGGCGGGAGGCGGTGGAACGGCCAGCAGCCCGGTGGGCGGCCGATGTCGCGCCCAGAGCAAGCATCCCCTGGCATCCAGCAGCACGGTGTTGCCGCGGGCACCGTACATCTGGTGGAGCAGGAAAAAATGATCGTGCGGGCCGCGATCCAGGCGCAAGGCGGCCACCCGGTCACCGGGCAGCATGCCGGCTCCCTCCAGGGTGCAATCCTGCAGGAGCCCGGCCAGGGGGTGCCGCTTCACCGGGACCAGGGCGCGTCTGATGGCGCCGGGCAACGCTCCCTCGGTGGCGAAGACCAGCTGAGCACCCGGCAGCCAGGTCAGCCACAGGGCGGCGCGTTCCTCGCCTTCCAGATGGAGCCGCAGCCACTGGCTGCCCACGCCGACCCTGAACAGCGGACGCCCACCGTACCGCGGCCGCCAGTCGGCCAGCAGGTTCTGCAGGGTGAGGTGGTCGGTCCAGGGCCGGAAGGGGTCATTCATCTGAAGGATCCCGATCAGAAAAAGGTGTAGCCGAAGGTCAGCTTGAAGTCGGGACTGTCCAGCAGGCCCAGGCGGGCCTCGAGCATGAGTTCATCACCATTGCCCAGGGCCTTGTTGATGCCCACGAGGCCGCTGAGGCCCAGCTGCCAGTCGGCGTCCAGATCGCCAGGCTTGATGTGGTTCAAGGCCAGGGACCCGCCGCCGTAAAGCTCCCATGGGTAGGTGAACAGCTCGGTGAAGCGATAACTCAGGTCTCCGGCCAGGGTCACCAGGGTCAGGTCGTCCCCGAACCCCATCTCCACCACGGGCACCAGCTGCACGTTGGGAAACAGGTCGCCCAGCTTGGCGTGGGCTCCGAAATGGACCTGGCCAAAATCGTCCCAGCTGGTGTAGCCCAGCCGCACGCCCACCGGAAAGGGCGGACGGAAAGACGAGGAGGATGTTTCCTGGGCCACCGAAGTGGTGCCAACCAGCAACAGGGCGATGATCAATATCCAGCTGCGCATCTCGCATCCTTCCGGAAGAAGCTTCGTCGGGGGGTGACGGGGCATTGAATGATGCCGGTGCATAGTAGTTCCCGGGAAGGGCGGGAACAACCATCACTTGCCGGGGCCCCCGGCCGGGGCTAAACTTCCCACTCCACCCCAGAAACCCTGTCCAGGAGGATACGATGCTCAGCATGACCGGATTCGGCAGTGGCGAAGGTACCAGCGGTCCCGTGACGGTGACGGCGGAGTTTCGCTCGGTGAACCACCGGTTCCTGGATGTGGGACTGAAATTGCCCACGGCTCTGGGGAGCTTCGAGATCGAGATCAGGCAGTTCCTCAAGGACAATCTGGCCCGCGGCCGTGTCTCGGTGGCCGTGCAGCTGGATGTGGCCAAGGATGGGGCGGTGGCCCAGATCGATCCCGACCGCCTCGACGGGGCCATCACGCTGCTGAAAGATGCGGCCCTGCGCCTGGAAAAGGTCACGGGACAGAAGCACCCCGTCACCCTGGACAACCTGCTGGCGGTGCCGGATATTCTGCGCCCCGATGAGCAGGAGCTGGACCCCGAGGATCTCAAGAAGGCCCTGGACACGGCGCTGGCCCAGGCGCTGGACGGCCTGAAGACCATGAAGGAAAAAGAGGGCAAAGCCCTGGTGGACGAGATGCGGCAAAGGCTGCAAACCCTTGCCACCCATCTGGACACGGTGTCGGGGCTGGCGCCCAAGGCGGCCGACGAGATCGCGGCCAAGCTGAAAGAGCGCCTGGACAAGCTGCTGACCGACAGCCTGGATCCCCAGCGGCTGGCCCAGGAGGTAGCCCTCCTGGCGGACAAGGCCAACATCAACGAGGAGATCGAGCGGCTGGGCATCCATATACAGGCTTTCCACGCCGCCCTGGACGAGGGTGGGCAGGTGGCCAAGCGGCTGAACTTCCTGTTGCAGGAAATGCACCGCGAGGTCAACACCATGGGCAGCAAGACCAGCCTCATGAACATCACCCAGGCGGTGATTGCCATGAAGGACGAGGTCGAGTCCATGCGTGAGCAGATCATGAACCTGGAGTAAGGGACGCACGTCGTGATCATTCTCATCACCGGGCCCTCGGGTACGGGAAAAACCACCTTCGTCCGTCGTCTGATGGCAGCCGATCCTCGGCTGGCCTTCTCGGTGTCCACCACCACCCGGCCCATGCGCAAGGGCGAGGTCCAGGGCGTGGACTACGACTTCGTGGACGAGGCAGCCTTCGATCAGTTGCTGGCCGAAAATGCGTTCATCGAATGGGCCCACGTGCACGGGAATCGGTATGGGACGCGGCACTCCTGCGTGAACCAGCTGGTGCAGGAGGGGCGGTTGCCCTTGCTGGATATCGACGTGCAGGGAGGGGCCAACGTGATCGAGCAATACGGCCCGGAGTTGCTGTCGGTGTTCCTGTTTCCCCCTTCCTGGGATGAGCTGGAACCCCGCCTTTCCCAGCGCGGCACCGACAGTCCGGAAGTCATTGCCACCCGCCTGCGGAACGCGCGCCAGGAAGTGGGGCTGGCCCCGCTGTACAGCTACTGGATCGTCAACGACGACCTGGAGGCCGCCGTGGACCGCATGCAGGCCGTGATCACGGCTCACGGGTGCCGTCGGGAGGCCTTCGAAAGCCCTCCTCTGGACTGACCCGCTTTTACGAGATCTGGACCCCCCTGCTTGCGTTTTGGCGGTTTTGGATTATTGTTGGGCGGTTGCCGAACGCGATGGATGGGTGTGTCCATTGTCTGAAACTAGCCCGGGGAAGCAAAAATGACCTACATTCCGCGCCATAAAGTGACCGCGTTGATTCCCAACAAGTTTAAAGCCATCAAGGTGGCGGCCCTGGAGGCTCGCCGCTTGAATGAGCGTGCCCGCATGTACGGAGTGTCCCTTCCGGGGAAGATCACCACGCTGGCCATCGATCGCTTGATCGACGGGAAGGTTGAATTCTACGACCAGAAGGAGCGCGCTCGTCTGGCTCGTCTGGAAAGGGAGCAGGAAGTAGAGGAGTAGCCCATGGCCTCTGCCCGTATTCTCCTGCTGGTCACTGGCGGTATCGCCGCCTACAAGGCCTGTTTTCTGGCCCGCCTGTACATGCAGGCGGGCTTTTCCGTCAAGGTGGCCATGACCGACGCCGCCACCCGCTTCGTGACCCCCATGACCTTCCAGGTGCTGACCGGGCACCCCGTGGCCACCGACCTCTGGGGTGAGGGGCAAAGCGTGGCGCTGGACCACATCGAGTACGCGCGGTGGGCCGACCTGGCGGTGGTGGCTCCAGCCACGGCCAACAACCTGGCCAAGCTGACGGCGGGGATTGCCGACGACATGGTGACCACCCAGCTGCTGGCCTTTCCCGGGCCGGTGCTGGTGGCTCCGGCCATGAACGACAACATGTGGGATCATCCGGCCACCCAGGCCAATGTGGCGCTGCTCAAGCAGCGCGGTGTCCACTTCGTGGAACCGGCCGATGGCTGGTTGGCCTGTGGCACCGTCAGCAAGGGGCGCATGGCCGAACCCGAGGACATCCTGGCGGCCACACGGGAACTGGCGGCGGTTATACCTGCGCGCGAAGAATTGAGTGCCACGAAATCTGCCCCTGGTTTCTGGCCGGGGCAAAAGGTGCTGGTGACCGCCGGCCCCACCCACGAGCCCATCGACCCCGTACGTTTTCTGGGGAACCGCTCATCCGGAGCCATGGGGTACGCACTGGCTCAGGCGGCCATGCAGCAGGGAGCTCGGGTCACCTTGATCACGGGGCCCACCGAGCTGCCGGTGCCGCGGGGCCTTGAGCAGGTGGTCCGGATCCAGACCGCTTGCGAACTGTCCGATGCCGTGGCCACGGCTCTCCAGGAGGGGTGCCAGTGGTTGATCATGACGGCGGCGGTGGCGGACTTCGGGCTGCCCCAGCCCAGTGCGGGCAAGATGAAAAAAGAGGACCTGGGGGACAATTGGACCCTGACCTTGAGCCGGAATCCTGATATCCTGGCCGAAACGGTTCCGCTTCACCGTGACGATGACCTGAAGGTGGTGGGCTTTGCCCTGGAAACCGAGGACGTGTTGACCCGCGCCGAAGCGAAGCGGAAAGCCAAGTCCATGGATTATATCGTGGCCAACAATCCCATCGCCCCGGGCTCGGGTTTCGGAACCGGGGATCACCAGGTGACCCTTCTGGGTGCGCAAGGGGTGATCTGGGCCAGCGATTCGCAGCCCAAGGCGCGGTTGGCCGGACAGTTGTTGCAGCAGATCGCGGATCACGAAAACAAAGCTTAGCGATATGAAACCCTGTTCCGATGATATCCAGCAATTCCGTGCTGAGTTTCTGGCCTGGCTGCAACAGAACGGCAGCGAGGAGGGAGCCTGGTTTCTTGATGAGGGGCCGGTTCCCGAAACGCTGAGGACTGTTCCGGCCGAGCCGGTGACGGCCGAGCCGGTGATGGCCGAACCCGTGATGGCCGAACCCGTGACTGTCGAACCCGTCATCGCCGCACCGGTGACGGTCCCTGTACCCCCCTCCAGACCAGCTTCTCCCCTCGCCCCGGACCCGGACGATCCCTTTGCTGCGGAATGCGCCCAGTTCGTTGCCGAAACTCTGCAGAATTATCGCCGCCAGGTGGGGTCCCATGTTCCCGAAGGGGCGGGCCCTGGGGCGGAAGCCGACCTGGTCGTGCTGCGTGACGAGGTATTGCCGTGCACGGACTGCGCGCTGCATGAGACCCGTCACCACACGGTGTTCGGAGCGGGCAACCCGCGTGCGGAGGTCCTGTTCATTGGCGAGGCGCCCGGCCGGGACGAGGACCTGCAGGGGGAACCCTTCGTGGGAGCCAGCGGACAGCTGTTGACCAAGATCATCGGGGCCATCGGGTTCTCCCGGGACGACGTCTATATCTGCAACATCCTGAAATGCCGTCCTCCCGGCAACCGGGACCCCTTGCCCGAAGAGGTAGCCCGATGTGAGCCCCACCTGCAGCGGCAGCTGGACATCATTCGCCCTCGGGTGATCTGCTGCCTGGGGCGTGTGGCGGCCCAGACCCTGCTCAAGACCACCGCCTCGCTGGGTGCTCTGCGAAAAACCGCCCATTTTTACCAGGGCATTCCCGTGCTGGCCACCTACCACCCGGCGGCCTTGCTGCGCAATCCCGGCTGGAAGCGCGACACCTGGAACGACGTGCGGAAGCTGCGCGCCCTCAGTGATGCCCTGGCCGACCCGGCTCGCCTCGGTGAAGCGGGGGAGTGATATCATGAATCGACCCTCCGTTCTGGTCATCGACGACGACCTGACCTACTGCCACGACATCCAGCTGATTTTGGGCCAGCATTTCAACGTCACCACCTGTCGGGATGGTCAGGCGGCCATGGGGCTGCTGGAGCTGGACCGTCCGGACATCATACTGCTGGACGTGGAATTCGGGCCCAAGCAGCTGCAAGGACTGGAAATTCTCGAGCGGATCCGGAGCCTCAACGATCCTCCTCCGGTGATCATGCTTTCGGGCAGTCGAGAGCTGGACGATGTGGTGAAGGCCATCAAGCTGGGGGCCTTCCATTACGCGCCCAAGTCGGCCGAGCTGCCTCAGCTGCTGAACCTGATGCAGCAGGCCATGGGCAGCCAGCGCAACCGGATGACCATCCAGGCCCAGCAACAGGAAGTCCAGAGACTGACCGGGTCCTTCGTGGCCAGAGATCCTCGCACCCTCCGGATCCTGGAACAGCTGAGCAAGGTGGCACCCACCGACGCCACGGTGTTGATCACGGGGGAATCGGGCACGGGAAAGGAAATGGTGGCCCGGCGGATTCACCAGGAGAGTGGCCTGGAGGGACCCTTCGTGGGCATCAACTGCGGAGCGGTGCCGGCGGACATCATCGAGGCGGAAATCTTCGGGCACGCCAAGGGGGCCTTCACCGGAGCCGACAGCCAGCGGGTGGGGAAAATTGAACTGGCCGGTGGGGGCACTCTGTTCCTGGACGAGATCGGCGAAAGTCCTCTGGCTTTTCAGGTGAAGCTGTTGCGGGTGCTGAGCGAGCGCCGTTTCACCCGCCTGGGTGAGAACCGTGAACTCGAGGTCAATGCCCGGGTCCTGGCCGCCACCAGCAGGCACCTCGAGAACGCCATGGAGCAGGGAAGTTTCCGGAGTGATCTGTACTACCGACTGAATAATTTTCGCGTGCATCTGCCCGGTTTGCGGGAACGGCGTGGGGACATCACCCCTCTGGCCGAAGTGTTCCTGGCCGAAGCGGCGTCTCGCTTTGGCAAGGCCATCCTGGGCTTCAGCCCCGCGGTGGAAAAGCGGATGAACGAGCACGGCTGGCCCGGCAACGTGCGCCAGTTGCGGAACGAGGTGGAACGGGCGGTCATTTCCTGCACGGGAACGGTCATCAGCCTGGGGGACATGTTCAGCCTGGAAGCGGCTTTCGAACCCGGCCACCT
Source organism: Candidatus Krumholzibacteriia bacterium (assembly GCA_036351155.1). Classification (GTDB taxonomy): domain Bacteria; phylum Krumholzibacteriota; class Krumholzibacteriia; order LZORAL124-64-63; family LZORAL124-64-63; genus LZORAL124-64-63. The sequence goes on from JAZBOO010000133.1 coordinate 7,524, forward strand.
CCCGTACGATCAGGCCAAGGATCGCATCCTCCGGGAATGGCAGACCGGCTATCTGAGTGAGCGCCTGCGTGAGTCCGGCGGCAACGTGTCCGAAGCTGCCGCCAACTGCGGTTTACCACGGCAATCCTTCCAGAGACTCATCCGTAATCTGGAACTGGATCCCCAGGAATTTCGGGACTGAAATTTTCCTGAGACACCCCGCCTCTTGGTGCCGCATTCCGGTGGCACCTTTAAGTTCCACTCTCCCAGTCCTGTACCTGTGTCGCTCCAAATAGGTGCAACATGGATGTTGCACAGAGGCCGAGTCGGCTCCATCAAGCAGCCATGGCTTTGTGAGTTAACATGTTGTTGAATAATGAGTTAAAAATATTCTCCCCAAACAGCCAGAAAAGGCACAGCCCTTGCCTTTCAAAGGGGTAGGGACGGGGCCCAGATATCCCCGGGGGTGATATTTCGAGATTATTTGATGGGAGATGCCACCAGTTTTCTTCGGAGTGCACAAGCCCCAGGTACGAAACCGGGTGAGTGCCAGATAAGCATGGTGGGGGAATTGCGGGGACCGGGAAGATCCGGGATGGCGTTGGGCGAGAGCCGACTCTGGTTAGAACCGGTCCCCGCATGATTTTTTGGAGGGTGTTGAAGGACGGATCGAGTCATGGCAGGCCACATTTCTGAAGATCAAATAAAAAAAATAATTATCATTTTTGCCGAGAGCGGCTTGCTGGCGGGGGATCTGGCAGCATGGCTCTCGGCAAAATTTTTGGTCAAAAGGGTGACCACCGAGGCGCGGTTGCACCAGGCCTTGCTGGACCCGGTGGCCGCACTGATCATCGTCCAGGAAAACACACCCCAGCCCAGCGAAGAATGTCTCCAGGTACTCAAATCGGTGATCCAGGAGCCGCGGTCCCCCGCGTTTCGGATTCTGCTGGTGGGGATTGATCCGGCCCTGTTGCCGCCCTTCTGGCGTGGGTTGGTCACCTGTTTGCCTGCTGTCCCTGGACCCCAGGACATTCTGACGGCTCTCAAAATTTCACCAAGGGAAGCCGAAGCCTGACCGGGCTCAGCCCGTGGTGACCGGCATGCCCATCAAGGGCCACACCTTCCAGACAAACAACGTCAAAACCGCCATCAGCAAGATCGAAGCAGGAATGCCCGCAAGGAAAAATTCACGCGTACGGAACTGGTGGCTTTCGTAGGCGATGGCATTGGGCGCCGCGCCCACCAGCAGCATGAAGGGCATGCCGGCGGCGGCCAGGGAGGCGAACATCACGATCTCCGGACTGACTCCCAGGTGGGGTGCCATGACCAGGGCCACGGGCATGGTGATGGCGATGGCGGCGACGTTCATGATGAAGTTGGTCATGATCAGCACGAAGAAAGCCACCCCCATGATGAATGCCAGCCAGGACGCGTCTTGCAGCAGCCCCAGCCAGCCGATGGCCAGCCACTCGGCGGCCCCGGTTTGCCACAGGCAAAACCCGATGCTCATGGCTCCCCCGAACAGCAGTACGATGTTCCAGGGAACATTTTCCAGGTCCTTGATGTCCAGGATGTTCAGGAGGAAGAAGAGGAAGCCCATGGCCAGGATGATGGCGCTCTTGGGGTAGGGCTGCATGGCGGGCACGAAGGACCTGAGGCTCAGGATGACCATCAGGGACAGGACGATGACCAGCGTCAAGATCTCCTTGCGCGTCATGGGGCCCAGCGCGGCATACATGGTGGCGGCTTTTTCACGCAGGCCTGGCAGGGTGGCCTTCTCTGGCTTGAAGACCACGCAAATGTATCCCCAGAGCAGCACCACCATGAGCACACCCAGGGGCAGCATGAAGCGGCTCAGCTCGAAGAAGGTGATCTCCTCGCCCGTCAATTCCCGGTAGAAACCCAGGGCCACGGCTCCGCGGGCGGCGCCCAGCAGGGTGATGATGCTGCCGGCGCCGGCGGTGTAGGCCATGCCGATGAACAGCCCCTTGCCGAAGCGCGTGCGGCGGCCCCCCGGCTCGTACAGATTGTTGATCACCAGCAGGAGAGGAAACATGGCCGCAGCCACGGCGGTGTGGGCCATGAACAGGGTCAAGGTGGCCGTCATGACGAAGGCCCCCAGGTAGATCAGCACCGTGCGCTCGGAAATCCGGGTGAGCATGTTGAAGGCCAGCCGGCGGGTCAGTCCGGTCTTGGCGAAGGCCGCTCCGATGAGCAACGAACCGAAGATGAACCACACCGAGGGATCCATGTAGTCGGTCATGGCCGTGCGGTGGTCGCGGATGAACCAGAGCGACTGGACCACCCCGATGCAGATCGCGGTCACGCCCACGGGAAACACCTCGAACACCCACCAGATGCCGGCCATCAGGAACAGGCCCAGCGCGGCCTTGGCCTCGTGGCTGAGGGCGAAGGTGGCGCCCTCGGGGTCGGTCACATCGGGCAGAGGAGGCAAAGAATAAAGGACCAGGAACAGGGCCAGACCCAGGATGAAAGGGATGAGGCGTCGGGGATTACGCATGGAGCCTGGCAGCGGATTGGGTCATCTGGGTCCTCATGGTGCAGCGCGCCGAACAGTCAGCACTGGAAATTCGAATTCTTCGCCCGCCTGGGCAATGGGCTCGTGAAACATGGGGTCCACCAGGCCGGCGTCCCTCAGGGCCGCGACCAGTTCCTCTTCGGTCCAGGCGAAATGGCATTGTTGATACCGGTCGAGCTTACCCGAATCCAGGTCAAGTATCCAGTGGACATGAACTTCGGCACATTCCTGGGCATCCCAACCGAATTCCTGCAACCAGAGATGAGGCGTGTCACAGAACACCGACTGCTGCTCCCAGGACCACTCGGTGGCGTCTTCCTGGACGAACAGGTCCCAGGGCTGGTACTCGAGAAAGAAGGTTCCGCCGGGGCGCAGGCAGGCCGCCAGCCGGGGCAGGAAATCGCGGGCCTGCTCCCGCCGAAAGCTGTGGAATTCCCCGAACCAGAAAGTGATCGCGTCGACAGGTCCCACCTGCCGGGGCAAGTCATCGGGCAGGGCGGTCAGGTCCATTTCCAGAAACGTGCAGTCCAGGCCACGCCGCTGGGCCTCCTGGCGGGCCCAGGTCAGGGCCTCGGGGGCAAAGTCGATTCCCGTGTTCCTGAAGCCCTGTTCAGCCAGGGGGAACTGGTACAGGCCGGGACCGCAGCCCACATCCAGGATGTGGGTCTGGTCGGCGGGACGGCCGGTGGCACGGAGGTGGGCCGCCAGCCAGTCGGTGTGCTTCTGGATGACTTCGGGCTGTCGACTGGCCATGTGGGTGGTGGGGTCCAGATGGACCTCCAGCATCCGGGCGCTGAAGGCAGGATCGGACCAGGGGATCTGCTGCGGGCCGGCGTGGGCGCGCGGGGGGTGGGGGGCGCCGCCCATCTTGCGGAGGATCTGGTCGATGGGTGAAGATGGATTCATGACGGCCGGCTCCCGGGGATAACTTGGGCTTGTTGCGAAAGGTCTTAGCTTGCTGAGGCCGGGATTATCCCCCGGAGCGGGGTAGTTTTCCACAAGATTTCCCCATTGGAAGGCCATGTGTCCCCTGCTGTTCCCCAGTCTGGAGGAAATTGTCCCCCGGTTATCCACAGGATTGTCCGGTTCTCCGCAGACCCGAGGTGGGGATCGGGGCGTGTTCATGATATTTTGATCTCTTACCCCTTTGCCCTACCCTGAGGAGACAAATTGGAAGGCCGCACTCAACGCTCCGGCAGCTCAACGTACGGATATGACCGCCTGCCCAAGGATCGTCAGCCCCCCTTCAGTGAAGAGGCCGAACAGGCTGTCCTGGGCGCGGGCCTGCTGGACAAGGAGGCGGTGGGGCTGGCACGGGAGCATATCGATTTTCACGATTTCTACCGGCTGGAGCACCAGCTGATTTTCCGGGCCATGTGCCGTCTGTACGAGGAAGACCAGGCCATTGATCCCATCACCCTGAGCGATACCCTGCAGAAGGCCGGTCCCGACTTTCTGGGCCGGGACCGGGAAAAAGGTCTGAAGGATCGGGATCTGCTCGAAGCGGTGGGCGGCATGGACTTCCTCATCGACCTGGCGGGCATGATGGGCACGGCGGCCAACGTCACCTACCACGCGGGGATCGTGCGGGAAAAGGCGGTGCTGCGCAATCTCATCAGCGTCTCGACCAGCATCGCGGGTGAGGCCTACGAGGCGGCCGACGAGGCGGCCAGTATTCTGGACCGGGCCCAGGGCAAGATCTACGAGATCAGCGAGGACCAGCGTGCCGGCGGGTTTTCCGGGGTCGATGCGATCGTGCCGGAGACCTTCAAGTCCATCGAGGAAGCCTTCCAGAACAACGATGACGTGACGGGCCTGCGGACCGGATTCCGGGAGATGGACCTGCGCACCGGTGGGCTGCAGGATTCGGATCTGATCATCCTGGCCGCCCGGCCCTCCATGGGCAAGACCAGTTTCGCCCTGAACCTGGCCTACAACGTGGCGGTGCACGAGAAGAAGGGAGTGGGCCTGTTCAGCCTGGAAATGTCCAAGCAGCAGCTGGTCATGCGCATGCTGGGCAGCAGCGCCCAGTTCAACCTCCACAACCTGCGGCGCGGCAAGCTGCGCGCCGAGGACTGGCCGCGGCTGACGGCGGCCTGCGAGCAACTTTCCCAGGCCCCGATTTTCATCGATGATACCAGCGGCATCAACGTCCTGGAGATGAAGGCCAAGGCCCGGCGCCTCAAGCAGCAGCACGGGCTGGGGCTGATCATCATCGACTACCTGCAGCTGATGAGCGGGTCGGGCCGGACCGAGAACCGGCAGCAGGAAATTTCGGTGATCAGCCGGAATCTCAAGGGTATGGCCAAGGACCTGAACGTGCCGGTGATCGCCTTGAGTCAGCTGAGCCGTGGGGTCGAATCGCGGGGGGATCACAAGCCCATGTTGAGCGATTTGCGGGAGTCCGGCGCCATCGAGCAGGATGCCGATGTGGTGTGCTTCATCTTCCGTGAAGAGGTCTACAAGCCCGAGGATGAGACGGTGCGCAACATGGCCACCATCATCATCGGGAAGCAGAGGAACGGGCCCATCGGCCAGTTCGACCTGCATTTCCACAAGGAATTCACCCGGTTTGCCGATCTGGCCAGATAAGCGAGATAGCTGAATGTTGAGGGGCATGATCACCGCGTTGCACTTGATTGACCTGGACCAGGAATTGCCCGGCCAGCGCCGCTTCATCAGCTGCTGGGTTGGGCAGACGGCCGATTTCAGCTTCATCGTGGATCCCGGGCCGCCGGCCACAGCCGCCCGCCTGATCGCTCAGCTGGAAGAGTGGCTGGCTCGCCAGGGGCTGGATCAGCTCGATCACATCCTGCTCACCCACATCCATCTGGACCACGGGGGAGCCACGGCGCAGATCCTGGAGCGCTGGCCCCAGGCCCGCGTCATCTGCCACCCCAAGGGGCGCAGACATCTGATCGATCCGGTGCGCCTGTGGGAGGGATCGCGCCAGGTGCTGGGGCACAAGGCCGAGGTTTACGGAGAGCCGGATCCGGTTCCTGAAGCGGGCCTGGCCGCCGAAGATGCCCCCTTGCCGGCTGGCCTGCAGGTGGTGCCCACGCCCGGCCACGCGTCGCATCATGTGGCCTTTGTCCTGGGTGAGCATCTGTTCCTGGGCGAAGCCGCCGGCACCTTCAGCACCCTCGGGCAGGGGCCCGAGGTGGTGGATTACTATCTGCGCCCCGCCACTCCGCCCCGGTTTTTCCTGCCGGTGGCCGCGGCCTCTCTGGATCGGTTGCTGGCGCTGAATCCCCTGCCCAGGCATCTCTGCTTTGCCCATCATGGGCTGTTTTCGGGAGATGTGCCGGCCTTGCTCCAGGCCGCCCGGGCTCAGCTGGACCTCTGGGTGAACACCATGGCCGGCTGGCTGGACAGGCACGCTCAGGGTGTGATTCCGGAGGCAGGCCCCCCTGCGGAGGCCATTCTCCCTGACCTGGCGGCGGAACTGGCCGTGAGGGATCCGCATTTTGCACGCGGGGCCCGGTTGCCGGAGGACATCCGGGAACGAGAAGCGGATTTCACGCGGCAGACCTTGCGGGGCATGCTGGGGTATCTGCGAGAAAAACAAGGATAACAACAGCTCATGGCCTGCTGGAGAAATGCCCCGCAGGCATAGACTTCCCTTGCGGCAGAGGCTATATTCGCACGATCATGTTCCGCCCAATCACATTCCTCGGCCGCGCAGTGATCACGGCCCTGACCAGTGCAGGTCGGGGCACCGAGCTTTTGCGCCACATCCTCATGCAGCTCCCTGCTTCCTGGCACATGCGCAAGCAGATCATGGACGAGATGTACATCGTGTCCGTGGGCTCGCTGCCCCTGGTCATCGTCACCTCCGTGTTCGTGGGTGCCGTCACCGCCGTGCAGGCGGTTTACCAGATGCAAGCCTATGTGCCCATGAAGTTTCTGGGCGTGGTGATCTCCAAGTCGGTGTTCATCGAGCTGGGGCCGGTGCTGATCGCCCTGGTGGTGGGCAGCCGCCTGTGCGCCAATTACGCGGCCGAACTGGGCACCATGAAGGTGACCGAGCAGCTCGATGCCATGAGCATCATGGCCATCGACCCGGTGCGCTATCTGGCCTTGCCCCGCTTCCTGGCGGGAGTGCTCATGTTTCCGGTCATCACCGTGTTTGCCGATACGGTGGCCATCGTGGGCGGGTATCTGGTTTCCATCATGACGCTGGATGTCAGCAGCAGCACCTTCATCGAGGGGTTGCGGGCTTTCTACAAGCACAGCGATCTGATGGGCGGGCTCGTCAAGTCGGTCATTTTCGGCGGCATCATTTCCCTCAGTGGAATCTACTTCGGGTTCAACACGCAGGGCGGAGCCGAGGGCGTGGGCCGGGCCACCATGACTGCGGTGGTGGGAAGCTGCCTGAGCGTTCTGGTCGCGGATTACCTGCTGGCCATCATCCTCTTCCAGATCATTTTTCAGAAATAAGGGTCCGACGTGAGTTTCGCCGCGAACATTCCCGATTTGCCTGACCTGAGGACGGACAATCCGGCCTCCTTTCAGGGTATTGTCATCGAGGGAATTTCCAAGAGCTTCGGGCCCAAGGTGGTGCTGGAGAAGACGGACCTGCTGATCAACAAGGGGGAAACCCTGGTGATCATCGGCCGTAGCGGTGAGGGAAAGTCGGTTCTGCTGAAGCATATTGTCAGGCTGCTGGAGCCGGATGAGGGGCAGATCTGGTGCGAGGGAACGGAGATCCACGGGCTGAATCGACGCGAGCTCATGGAGCTGCGCAAGCGCTTCGGTTTCCTGTTCCAGGGAGCCGCGCTTTTCGACAGCATGACCGTGTGTCAGAACGTCGGGTTCATGCTGGAGGAGCATTCCGGCTGGTCTGCCGAGCGCATCCGCGCCCGGGCCTGCGAGTGCCTGGCCATGGTGGGCCTGGAGAACGCCGAGGACAAGCTGCCCAGCGAGCTGTCCGGAGGCATGAAGAAGCGCGCGGGGCTGGCACGGGCCATCGTCATGAAGCCGCAGTACATTCTCTATGACGAGCCCACCACCGGGCTGGATCCGATCACCAGCGACACGATCAACGAGCTGATCGTCAAGTTGCAGCGGGAACTGGGGGTCACCAGCATCGTGGTCACGCACGACATGCCCAGCGCCTTCAAGATCGCCGACCGCATCGCCATGCTGTACCATGGCAAGATCGTTTTCGCTGGCACCGTGGACGAGGTACGCAACACCGACCATCCCATGGTGCGCCAGTTCATCGAAGGAAATAGCCAGGGCCCTCTGGGGGCCTTCTGATCGACCCAAGAGGTAGGGGCAATGGCAGTGAACAGGGTTTTGAGTGAATTGCAGGTGGGCTTGCTGACCATCGCAGCGGTGGTCATCCTGATCACCGGAATGCTGTGGCTGAAGAACATCGATTTGACCAAGGGCTCCCTGGTCTATCAGGTGGACTTTTCCCGGGTCGAGGGCATGCAGGTGGGGGATCGGGTTCAGGTGCGTGGCATCCGGATGGGTGAAGTGAGCGGCATGACCATCATGCAGGAGTCGGTGCGCGTCGAGATCAAGCTCGAGGACGGGGTGGACCTGCGTGAGGACGCGCAGATCATCCTGGGCGAAAAAGGCATCGTCGGGGAAATTGTGCTGGAGATCGATCCGGGCACCGGCCCGGAGGTCAAGGAAGGGCACATTTTCAAGGGACGCACGGCCGGCACCATTGCCGCGATGACCGATGCCGCCGGATCCGCTCTCGCCGAGATGCGGATCCTGACCGGCAAGGTGAGCGAGCTGGTGGAGGAGGTCAAGAAGGAAGGCATGGTGGTCGAGACCTTGACCCAGGCCAACGAAACCCTGGCCAAGGTCGACGACATGATCGAGTCGAACCACAGCGATGTGAAAGTGATTCTGGAAAATGTGCTGGCCACCACCGAAGCATTGCGCACCTTGATGGAATCGGGCAAGCTCGACCGCATGGTCGACGGCACCAGCCAGACCATGGCGCGGGCCGACAGCATGATGGTCACCCTGGGTACCTCGGTGGCCCGGCTGGATACGGTGATGGCCCTGATGACCGACGGCAACGGCACGGCGGCGAAGCTTTTGCACGACCCCATGCTTTACGACCGGGCTGACTCCACCCTGGCCTCGGTCAAGCGACTGGTGGATGCCATGCGGCGCAACCCCAAACGATTTGTGAAGTTGAACGTTGTTGATTTCTGAGAGAGGAACCACTCGACCAACCGGAGGAAACCGCGATGAGTGATGTGAAAAAGGACGCCATGATCAAGGCCGTCAAGGATGCCATCATGGTGGAAATCAAGGGACAGCAGCTGTACCACCACGCCGCCGGTGAGACCAAGGATGCGGCGGCCAAGGCCATGTTCGAGATGCTGGCCAAGGACGAGGACGACCATGTGCGCATTCTGCAGAAGCAGTACAAGAGCCTGATGGAAGCGGGCAAGATCGATCTGACGGATGTTCACCCGGCGGAGGTCGACCACGGCTCGCACGACGTGATCACCGACAGCTTCAAGAAGTCGATCAAGCGCGGCCAGTTCGAGATGGCCGTGATCAGCATTGGCTGCGACCTGGAGAACAAGGCCATCGCCTACTACAAGGAGAACGCAGCCAAGACCGACGACCCGGATCTGAAACAGCTCTTCACCTGGCTGGTGGAATGGGAAGACGGGCACCTGGAGCAGCTCCTGGAGCTGGAGAAAATTTACCAGGACGCTTACTGGTCGGAGCAGGGTTTTTCGCCCATGTAGAACCAGGGATTTCGAGGATTTCGGGGCGGTTCGCGACTGCGGATCGCCCCTTTTGTTGTTTTTCAAGGGGAAATGTTTAATATTCCCCACTTGTTGTGCACTGGCCCGAGGGCCCCGCTGACCCCCCCCATAGAGGAATGACCATGGCCTACGATCCCCAAGCCATCGAACCCCGCTGGCAACGGCACTGGGAAGAGAACAAGACCTTCAGGGCCGCCGATCCCGGTCAGCCCGGTGGTGACAAGCCCAAGTATTACGTGCTGGATATGTTTCCCTATCCCTCGGGAAACGGTCTGCATGTGGGGCACCCCGAGGGGTACACGGCCACGGACATCGTCAGCCGATTCAAGCGCATGAACGGGTTCAACGTGCTGCATCCCATGGGCTGGGACAGCTTCGGCCTGCCGGCGGAAAACCATGCCATGAAGACCGGGACCCATCCCGCGGTGACCACCGCTCAGAATATTGCCAACTTCAAGCGTCAGCTGAAAATGCTGGGCTTCAGTTTCGACTGGGACCGCGAGGTGGCCACCAGCGATCCCGACTATTACCGCTGGACCCAGTGGATTTTCACCCTCCTTTACCAGAAGGGTCTGGCCTACGAGGGCGAGATGGCCGTCAACTGGTGCCCCGCCCTGGGCACCGTTCTGGCCAACGAAGAGGTGAAAGATGGGCTGAGCGAGGTGGGCGGCCACCCCGTGGTGCGCAAGCCCATGAAACAGTGGATGCTGAAGATCACCGCCTATGCCCAGCGCCTGCTGGATGATCTGGAAGGCCTGGACTGGCCCGAGTACATCAAGGATCTGCAGCGCAACTGGATCGGCCGCAGCGAAGGGGCCGAGGTCGATTTTGTCCTCAAGGATCACGAGGAAAAGCTGCGCATCTTCACCACGCGGCCCGACACCCTGTTCGGCGCCACCTACATGGTGCTCAGCCCGGAACATCCCTGGGTGGAGATGCTGACCACTGCGGATCAGGCTCAGGCGGTGAAGGATTACCGCGCCGAGGCGGCGGCCAAGAGTGATCGCGACCGGCAAATCGCCAAGGAAAAAACCGGCGTGTTCAGCGGTAGCTTCGCGATCAACCCGGCCACCGGAAAAGAGATCCCCATCTGGATCGCCGACTACGTGATGATGGGCTACGGCACCGGGGCCATCATGGCCGTGCCGGGTCAGGACGAGCGGGACTGGGAATTTGCGGAGAAGTTCGACCTGCCCATCGTGCGCACCGTCCAGACTCCCGAAGACTGGGACGGTCAGGCCTACACCGGCGAGGGTGTGGCCATCAACAGCGATTTCCTGGATGGGCTGGGCGTGGCCGAGGCCAAGGCCCGGATGACCGACTGGCTGGTGGAAAAAGGCCTAGGCGAAGCGGTGATCAACTACAAGCTGCGGGATTGGCTTTTCAGTCGTCAGCGTTACTGGGGCGAGCCCTTTCCCCTGCTGAAACTGGCCGATGGCACGGTGCGCCTTCTGGAGCCCGATGAACTGCCCCTGACCCTGCCCGAGGTGGGCAAGTACGAACCGGCCGGCACCGGCGAAGGTCCTCTGGCGCTCATCGACGAGTGGATGAACATCACCGACCCGAAAAGCGGGCAGAAGGCCCAGCGGGAGAGCAACACCATGCCCCAGTGGGCGGGCAGTTGCTGGTATTACCTGCGGTTCATGGACCCGCGCAATACCGAGAAGGCCTGGGACCCGGAACTCGAAAAATACTGGGGCCCGGTGGACCTGTACCTGGGCGGCACCGAGCATGCGGTTCTGCATCTTCTTTACGCCCGATTCTGGCACAAGGTCCTGTTCGACCTGGGGCTGGTGAGCACCACCGAGCCTTTTCAGAAGCTGCGCAACCAGGGCATGATCCTGGGTGAAAACGGTGAGAAAATGAGCAAGAGCCGGGGCAACGTGGTCAATCCCGACGATGTGATCGCGGAGCAGGGTGCCGATGCGCTTCGGCTGTACCTCATGTTCCTGGGTCCGCTGGAAAGGGACAAGCCCTGGAACACCAAGGGCATCGAAGGTGTGCGGCGTTTCCTGGAGCGGGCCTGGCGCCTTTTTGTCGATGACGAAGGCCAGATGCAACCCCAGGTCCAGGATGTCCAGCCGGGTGAGGACAGCCTGCGTATCCTGCACAAGACCATCGACGCGGTCACGACCATGACCGAGGACCTGCGCTTCAACACGGCCATCAGCCAGATGATGGTTTTCGTGAATGAGCTGACCAACTTCGAGGTGCGTCCCCGTGCCGTGCTGGAGCCCTTCGTTTTGCTGCTGGCGCCCTATGCCCCCCATCTGGCCGAGGAGATCTGGCACCGGCTGGGACATGAGCAGTCCCTGACTCATGCGCCCTGGCCCGTGGCCGATCCCGCCTATCTGGTGGACGACACCATCACCGTGGCCGTGCAGGTCAACGGCAAGCTGCGGGATCAGGTGGAGGTGGCGGCGGATATCGATCAGGAGGGCATCCGCGAGGTGGTCGTCGCCCGCGAGAAGATGCAGACCTGGCTGGAAGGCAAGCAGGTGGTGAAGTTCATTTACGTGCCGGGTAAGCTGGTGAATCTGGTGGTGAAGTAAAAAACACCGCTATTTTATTGAAAAAATTGCCATGAAATGTCATGATGCGTGGAGGGGTCACATCGCCCAATATGTGACCGCGGAAATGTCCGCTTTTGGGGAAAGCATCATTTTTTGGACCATTCGGTTGTATTGACTCAACTCCTCAGTGGGGGACTGCCCATGCATCGCGTGGGTGTGCCCTTGCGTGAGGCCGCCCGGCGGGCTGTCCAGTCCGGCGATTCCGAACGTATGCGCCA
>JAZBOO010000134.1:0-2885 GCA_036351155.1 Candidatus Krumholzibacteriia bacterium
CGGGGGTTTCGACCTGGCCCAGGTCATGCAAGATCTTTTCCCGGCCTCTCCCCAGCTCGGTCGCCAGGAACTCAGGGTGTGGCGGCAGGCGCGGGAAAAGGTGCGCGATCTGGAACACCGTTACCAGGTTCTGGCCAGCCAGGAAAAGGGATTGGCCCACCTGGAGCAAGAGGTGCAGCAGGCCAAGCTGGCGCGCAAGCGCGCCCAGGTTTACGAGGCCCTGCTGACCCAGGCCAATCTGAAAAATATGCAAGCTGTGCACCTGGCCCAGCTCCAGAGCTATCCTCCTGGTCAGGACGTGGTTTTGCCCACCGATACTCGCCAGCTCAAGGACCTGATGCAGGAGCAGCAGAAAACCGAGCAGGAGAGGGATCGTCTGCATGCCCAGATCCTGGTGCAGGAAAACGAACGGGACGCCGGGGCCTGGCCGACTGGTTTTGACGCGGTGAAGGTGATCGAACAGCTGGATCAACTCATCGATGACGCCACCAGCCTGGACCGGGATCTGATCGCCCTGGAGCGCCAGCTGGCCGGTCATGAACTGGAGCTGGCCGGTGGGTCCGAGAACCAGGCCCCCACGGCCCCCGTCGATGGCCAGACCTACAGCGACCTGCTGGACATCCACGATCACCTGAACCTGGCCCTGTCGGCACAGGCCGCCGCCGAGGATGTGCGACGGCGTCTCGAGTCCCCCGGAAAGCGGCTGCCCTGGTGGGGATTGATCATGCTGATCGCAGGAGCGACCCTGGGACTGGCCGGCCCGCTGGCCTGGCCCCGGGAAGAGGTCGTCGGCTGGGTGATCAGTGCCCTGGGCATGGCACTGGCCATCTTCGGCGGCTTCGTGCTGGGACGAAAGATGGGACTCAGGGAAGAGGCCATCGGCTGGGACCAGGAACGTGCCCGCCGACAGGAAGCCGTGACCCAGGTGCAAACCCGGCAACAGGAGCTGGGCCGCCGGCTGGGGTTGGATTTGAACAGTCCCCACCTGGTCTTCAACCTGAAAATCCTCGACCTGAAGCTGGAGGCCCAGGCCAAGGCTCAGCGGTGGCGACAGGAATGCACCACCGCCGCTGGTCAGCGGGATGAGGTCATTGCCCGGGCCGGTCAAATTTTGCACCCACTTGGCTGGGACGCGCCCACGACTCTGGCCGACCTGAAAACCGCCGCCAGGCAGCTGACCCAGCTGCGCGACACCCATCAGCAAAAAGCCCTGGCCCTGGCCTCCACGACCTCCGCGCTGGATTCAGCGCAGCGTGAACTGGACAGCCTGGCAGCTCAGATCAAGGCCATTGCCACGCGCCTGCAATTGCCCGTCGACGCCACCCTGTTCGCCCGAGCCATGCAGATGGTCAAGGACCGGCCCATCTGGGAAAGCGCCCACAAGGCCGTCCAGCACCATGACCTTCAGCTGGCCAGCCTGGAAAAAACTCTGAAAGAGAATGACCAGGTGGTGGACCTGGACGCCGCCCGCCGGCTGGACGGCAAGCAATGGGAACAGCGCCGCCTGGAAGAACGGGAACTGGCGGCGCGTGAAGATGATCTGGTCCAGGACCTGGCACAATTAAGGTCCGAGCTGAAGCACGCCCGCGGGTCCGATGATCTGGAGACCGCCACTGCCCAGGCCGAAGATGCTCTGCAAAGCCTGGCTGCCAGGCGGGAAGATGCGCGCGACCAGGCCCTGGGCCAGCTGTTGCTGGGCGAGGTCCGCAACCAGAGCGAGACCCGTTCCCGGCCCGCCGTGCTGAAGGAGGCCCAGGACCTGTTCAACCAGTTCACCCGGGGCAAGTACGAGCTGGTGGTCCGCTATGACGATGGCGGGCAAGGCAGCTTTCTGGCCCGGGACAACGATCGTCAAAGGGATCTCCAGCTGACTCAGCTTTCCGATGGCACCCGGGCCCAGCTGCTGCTGGCGGTGCGCCTGGGATTCATTTTCCAGAGCGAAAGTGAAAGCCGGCCGCCCCTGTTCCTCGACGACAGTCTGGCCGCCAGCGATCCCGTCCGCTTCGCCGCCGTGAGTGCCAGTCTGGGACGCCTGGCCAGCGATCGCCAGCGTCAGGTCTTCTTCCTGACCGCCGATCCTACCGAGGCGACCGCCTGGAACCAGGCCCTTGAGCAAGAGGGCCTGCCCGCCGCTCACCTGATCGACCTGGGCCTGTTGCGGCGGGATCAGGCCGCCGCCCTGCCCGAGGCCCTGACTGCCGCTGTCCCCTCACCCGTGCCCGCGCCCGATGGGCTGACTGCTGCGGAATATGGCCAGACCCTGCGGGTGCCTGCTCTGGACCCGTGGGCCCCGCCCTCGGAAACTCATCTGTTTTATTTGCTGGACGACCAACCCACCACGCTTCACCAGCTCTTGACCGTGGGGCTGCCCACGGTGGGCCGGTGGGAGAATCGTCCCGACCCGGCGGCGGGTCTGAACGACGCCCAGCATGCCCTTCTTGAATTTCGTGTGAACCTGTGGACTCTGGTGCTCGAAGCCTGGCGTGTCGGCCGTGCCCAGCCATTGACCATGGAAACCGTGGACCAGAGTGGTGCCATCTCCGCGATCATGCGGCCCAGAGTGGAACCGGTCCTGGCTCGGTGCGAAGGTGATGCCCGGGCCTTCATCGCAGCCATCGGGGACGGCGAGGTACAGGGCCTGCGCCAGGACAAAAAAAACCTGCTCCAGGAATTCCTGGAGCAGGAAGGTTTTCTACCGGCGCTGGCGCCCCTCGATGCTGACGCTCTGTTGCAACAGGTCCGGGCTCGGGCGCTGGGGCGGAGGGGCGATCTGGATCTGCCCGCAGAGGAATTGCGGCAGCTTATCCTGCACCAGGTCCATTATCTGGACCAGGCCAGTCCCTGAACTATTCTCCGTTCTGGCGGATCATGTCAGACAGGCTGAC
>JAZBOO010000135.1:0-2821 GCA_036351155.1 Candidatus Krumholzibacteriia bacterium
ACACGTACTCGCTGCAGTTGGTGGCGTAGACCGCCACCCGCTGGCCACGGGTGACCCCGGCGCTCTCTTTCAGGTAGGCGGCCATCGCCAGGGCACGCTGCTGGGCCTGGCCGTAGGTCCAGGTGGTGCCGGAGCGCTGGTCCCGCAGGAACAGGCGGTCGGGCGTGTAATGGGCCCACTTGGCCAGCCAGTCAGTCTCAGGAAATTTCATGATTTCCCTCCGGAGCCAGCTTCAACAAAAGAGTCCCCACGGCAACCGACGCACAGATGGCCACCGCAGCGGCCACGCCCGGATTTTCTCCGGTGGCGCTGGTCAAGGGTACGGGCAGTTTACCGTAGTACATGGTGAAATGCACCAGCACGGCGGTCACCGACGCGGCCACTGCAGCCACCCGGGGCATGCGCGCGTTGAACATCCCGAAAATGATCGGCACGAAGGCCGCCGAGAAGTAAGCGTACACCCCGTTCTGGGCGAAGATGGCCACGCTCAGCTTGGGATTGCGCAGCTGATCCCAGGACAGGAACACGGTGACCACGGCCAGCAGCACGATGATGCCGCGGCTGATGACCATCAGGGCCTTGTCGCGGGCCGGGGTGCCCTCGACCGGCAGCAGGCGGCCGCCCAGGGGCGTGAACAGATCGCCGGTCAGGGTGGTGGCCAGGGCTTGCACCAGACCTTCCAGGGTGGACAGCCCGGCCGAGATCAATCCCATCACCACCACCAGGCCCAGCCACACGGGAAATTCATGCAGCACGTAGGCGGGGATGATCCCGTCCATCTTCAGGGCCACGCCGGCCGAGGTCAGGTCGGGGAAGGTCAGGCGGGCATACAGCCCGGTGAACACCACCGCAAAGAAGATCAGCTCGGTGATCACGCCCACGGTCAGGTAGCGGTTCACGTCGCGGTCGGTTTTCAGAAGCAGGCTCTTGGTGATGATATGCGGCTGACACACGATGGCCACGCCCACCACGATCTGCGCGAAGATGATCTCGAACCATCCACGGAACAGGAAACTGTCGGGATTGGTTGTGCCGATCAGTGCAGGGTCAATATTACCCAGCTTGTCGAGGAATCCGCGCACGCCCTCGCTGAAGTGCTCGTAGCCGCTGCCCAGCAGCACGAAGGCGACCACCAGCATCAGCCCCGCCTGCACCGTGTTGGTGTAGACCATGCTGTTGGCGCCGCCGAACATCATGTAACCGAACACGAACACGACGATGCCCAGCAGGGTGGCCAGTTCGCTCACGTCCAGGGTCTTGCTCAGCACCTTGGTCAGTCCCACGACAATGAGCACGATGAACGTGATCAGCAGCAGGGACAGGAACGCGAAGAACAGACCGAACCCGCGGCTGTGATAGCGGGTCCCCATCCACTGGGCCAGACTCAGGGCCTTGACCTGGGTGCCGTGTCGGCGAAAGCCCTTGGTCAGGATGACCAGCGAGATCACCGCGGCCAGGGGCAAGACCACCCCGTAGCTGATCACGCCGCTCAGCCCGTACAGGGCGATGAACCCGGGATTGATGATGAACGTGGCCGCACTGGTCATGCTGGCCGCCAGGGCCAATCCCACCGCCACCGGGGAGAAGGCCAGGCTGCCCAGCGCATAGTCGGCCATGCTGCGGTTGGCGCGGGCGCCCCTGATCACGAAGAACAGGATCACGGCCGCATAGAGGCCAATGACCGCCCAGCCGGCGGTGACCATGGTGGTCGAAGAGGTGGCGTTCATCGGGCGCGAACCGTCCTTGCTACCAGGTGAACGCGGCGCAGGCGAAAGCCAGTCCGCCGCCTGAGCCCATGAAGACGACCAGGTCGCCCTCGGTGATCATGCCGCGACTGTCGGCTTCGGCCAGACACATGGGAATGCAGGCCGAACCCGTGTAGCCGAAGCGGTCCATGACGCAGTGGGTCTTGTCGAAGGGCAGCCCCAGGTTGTCCAGGGTTTCCCTGATGCTGTTGATGTTGATCTGGGTGAAGAACACCTTGTCGATATCGGCCACGGTGTAGCCCGCGTCGGCCACGGTCTCGGTGACCATGCGGGTCCAGGTGGTGGGGTTGATCTCCTTGGGAAACTTCTTCACGAAGCGCAGCTTGTGATCCCCAGCGGCCAGCACCTCGGGAGTCACCGGCGTCTTGGACCCGCCGGCGTAAATGCCCATCCAGTCGGCATATTGACCCTCGGTGTGCAGCTGAGCGGCCTGCCAGCCATGGCCCTGGTCACTGGCCTGCAGGATCACGCCCGCGGCTCCATCGGCAAACAGGGTCACCGTCTTCTTGTCCTTCAGGTCCAGGTACTTGCTCATGGCGTAGGCGCCAATGACCAGCACGTTGGTGTACCGCCGGTCACTGCGAATGTACTTGGCACCCATGTCCAGGGCCGTCACGAATCCCGCGCAGGCCGTGTTCACGTCGAAGGTTCCCGCCCCGGTGGCGCCCAGCCGGTGCTGCACCACCGAGGCCGTGGAGGGCGACACATATTCCGGCGTGTCGGTGGCAATGATGATCAGGTCCAGATCGGGCGCCTTCAACCCTGCCTTGTTCAGCAGGTCCGTGGCGCAGGCGACCACCAGATCGGCCGTGCTCTCGTCCGCCGTGCACCAGCGGCGCTCGCGGATGGTCAGGTTGTCCAGCAGCCAGGTGGCGACATCTTCACCCAGCTGTTCGTTGAACCACTGGTTGGGCACCACCCGTTCGGGCGCGTGCATGCCGGTGGCGATGATGCGGGCATTGCGTTCCATCAGGACACCAGCCCCCCGTCCACGCTCAGCACGGCCCCGTGGACGAAGGCGGCCTCGTCCGAAGCCAGGAACAGATAGGCCCGCG
>JAZBOO010000136.1:0-17615 GCA_036351155.1 Candidatus Krumholzibacteriia bacterium
CATGGCTTGGTCGTGGTGGTCACGCGCGCGGTCACGGCGCCGCTGTTTCTGGACAGGTGGAAGGGTCTGGAAGGCCTGAAGGTCCAGGGGCGGCTCGGGCGCATCGTACCAGGTCTGCTCGCTGTACTTCTGGAAGGAATCATCGACCCGCAACCGGCCGAACATGTAGGCCCGGGCCAGAGGCCTGCGGTTGAACTTCCAGTCCAGCTTGCCCCAGTCCACAAATTCATCGGCCATCAAAACAGGATCGTCGGCCACTTGCTCCACCGGTGGGCCGCCGCTGCAGGAGCTCAACAGTGATATCAGAATGGCAGCCAGAAAAAGGCACGGGAAAGTCGCAGCCCGCAGGGCGCGGGCGCCGGGATTCATCGTCATCAAACCATCCCCCTTGGTTTGTGAGGTCTTCAGGTCATGAAGCTATGGAAAAGAATAGCTCAAGGCGAGAACTCCAATCTGACGATGCTGAAGGTCTTCACTTCGATGTCGGTCACCGTGCGCTGGCAATCCTCCTCGGACCAGTCGCGCACGTGGGTCCAGGTGCCCAGGTGGTCGGCCATCCCCAGGCCGATGAGCTGGTACACGTACGTGTCGGGTGCCCCCGAAACGTAGGGCAAGCCGCCTCCCGCCCAGCTGACCACCATGTGGTCGGTCACCGTGTTGGTGATTCCGTACTGGGTCTGGGTCCAGTCGAAGTGGAACGACTCGACCTCGGTGCCGGCTCCGTTCAGGACGATCTGCAGGGACACCTGGTCACGGTAGCTGGGATCGCTGAAGGTTTGATCGTAATCCACCTGGTAGGTGGTTCCGGTCCAGCTGCCCCCGTTCAGGTCGAAGGTGTAGCTGGTGGACAGGGGCCCGTCGGCCTGCCAGCAACCATCGCCCTCGTAGTGCATGTTCTCGGTGACCAGGCCCAGTCGAAAATCGACACGGGGCAGGTCGAACACACCCCCCTCGGGCTCTTCTTCAATGGTCACCGCCAGGGTGGCGTTGCGCGTGGCGCTGTAGGGCGCCTCGTAGTAGCTGTTGCACACCACGGCCAGCAGGTGGGCGCCGCTCATCCGCATCTCCCGCAGGCCGCCGATCCACACCTCCTGGCCGCTGGCCAGGTGGGTCAGCTGGCCGCCTTGACGACGGAAGACCATCAGCTGCAGGTCCGGGGAATCCAGATCGTCGCTGTCCAGAACGAAGCGGGCTTCGGCCGAGGAGTCGATGTCGTTGTGGTCCAGCCGGATGCTGTAGATGCGGGCGCTCAGGTCCGTGAGGTCGCTGGAGAACAGGGTGGCGCTGTCGTCCGGGTCGTTGATCGACCACACCCCCGAAGCTGCTTCCACCCAGGGCACGTCGCCGATGGCCACCACATCACCTTCGGCCAGATCGCGCACGTAGGCCGGCCACCACTGGTCGCTGGTCTGCCCCGCACAGGCGGTGATGATGTTGGCGGGCGTGGGCAGATCGTCGTGATCCGAAAGATCCATCACCTGCTTGATCCAGTCTGGGCCCCAGCGACCGTCATCCGCAGCCCAGGCCAGGAAGTGGCCCATGCCTCGGGCGAAATCGACCAACGGGGGGTCGAGCGTGAAGTCAGCCCCCTGGTACAGTCCCCTGAGGGTCGCCATCAGGTCGGACCCGACCGGGGCCGCGGGCTGTTGTCCGGGATCCTGGTAGGTCCGGGCTGTCCACTCCCGGAATGCCCCGGCAAACCACACGTGCCGCAGGGGATCGTTCTCGGGAAAGGTCATCACCGCGTCGATGTATTCCAGGGCGAAGTCCCGCAGGAAGAAATCCCGGGCGGCGGTCAAGTGGGCGCCGTCAAGGGCGCTGGGGTTGATGTAGAAAGAGCAGTCGATTTGATAGGGCATGGAGAAGTAGCGATCCCCGGAAACTCCCACGAACCCGTGACCCGAGCTGGTCAACCGGCTCTGGACCAGGACTTCGATAGGGTCGAATTGGACCGATGTCTCGTTGTAATCGTCGTAACCGATCATCCGGAACCCCTGGTCCCGCAGGTCGGTCACCAGATCCACCACCGGGGCCATGAGCGATTCCAGGGCCACCCGTCGGTTGGCCGGAGCCTTGCACTGGAACAGAGGATCGGAATCGCTGGGAAGGTTGAAACTGACGATGCCGCTGACGCCCAGGAAATCGGCGATGACATCTTCGCTGACCTTCCCCGCCTCCTTGTCGTGAGGCTTGCTGTCCGGGGTGATCACCAGGGCGGAGTGCAGAACCCCGTCGTTCAGGGCGGCCGGAATCATGATCAGGGCGGCCTGGGGCGTTTCTTGACGAGTGAAGGCCTGCAAGTAGTGCCCTTCGGTGGGCGTGCCGGTGACGGTCAACGCCAGGCGAAACACCGCTCCCGGAGGCAAACCCGCCAGCCGAAACTGCCCGGTCATGGCCCCTTCTTCGGTGGGCGCCTCCAGGGCAAAAAGCTTCAGATCCGCCTCCTGGGGGAACATCCCCGGATCGACGGTGATCACCACCCCCTCGGCCTCCAGGGTGCCACCCGCCGGGCCAATGGTGGCCTCGACAAGCAGCTCCGCTTCTGGCTCGGGCGGTGGCGGATTGACCGGATCGCTGTCGCTGGAGCAGGAGTTCAGGATGGAAAGGGCAAGAAGCAAGAAAACTGCGACGATGAGACGACGAGCCAACATGGGCCACCCCCTGGCTGGTGTTGAATGTCTGCATTCATCTTATCAGGTTGTCCTGGGTGGTTCAATCTCGGAAGAACCCCAAACCGGTTGACGTGACGTGGTTTGGCTTTATCCTTTGGACAGGAAATCAATTGTCTTTTTCAATGCTTTTGTTCGGTCCCTTCTTCAGGAGAAGTGTCGATGTCGAATCATGACCCCCATGAGCTGGCCCAGCTGCACGAAATAGAAAACGCCGAGTGGCGGGAATCCCTGGACTACGTGCTGCGCGAGCAGGGTCCAGAGCGGGTCAAGCACCTGCTGCGCATCCTGCAGACGCGGGCCCAGGAGCAAGGGGTCAGCATCCCCTTCACGGCCAACACGCCTTACATCAACACCATTCCCAAGAGCAAGGAACCGGTGTTCCCGGGCAACCGTGAGCTGGAGCGGCGCATCAAGTCCATCGTGCGCTGGAACGCCATGGCCATGGTGGTCCGCGCCAACAAGGAGCGCCCCGGTATTGGCGGGCACATCTCCACCTATGCCTCGGCGGCGGGGCTGTGGGAAATCGGCTTCAACCACTTCTGGCGCGGCCGCACCAAGGACTTCCTGGGCGACATGATCCTGTTCCAGGGCCACGCCTCGCCCGGGGTGTATGCCCGGGCCTTCCTGGACGGCCGCCTGAACGAGAAGGACCTGTCCAACTTCCGGCATGAGCTGCATCCCGACGGTGGTCTGGCCAGCTATCCCCACCCCTTCCTGATGCCCGAGTTCTGGGAGTTCCCCACCGTCAGCATGGGCTTCACCGCCCTGACGGCCATTTACCAGGCACGCTTCAATCACTATCTGGTGGACCGCGGGCTGCGCGCCGCCAGCGGCCGCAAGGTGTGGGCCATGCTGGGCGACGGCGAGATGGACGAGCCCGAGAGCCTGGGCGCCATCAGCCTGGCCAGCCGCGAGAATCTGGACAACCTCATTTTCGTGATCAACTGCAACCTGCAGCGCCTGGACGGGCCGGTGCGCGGCAACGGCAAGATCATGCAGGAGCTGGAGGCCTCGTTCCGGGGTGCCGGCTGGAACGTGATCAAGGTGATCTGGGGCGGCGACTGGGACACCCTGCTGGACAACGACCAGAGCGGCAAGCTGCTGCAGCGCATGGAGGACATCCTGGACGGTGAGATGCAGCGCTACACCGTCAGCAGCGGGGCCTATATTCGCGACCACTTCTTCGGCAAGTACCCCGAGCTGGCCAAGCTGGTCGAAAACTACAGCGATGACCAGATCCGCAAGCTCAGGCGCGGCGGCCACGACCCGCTGAAGGTTTACGCGGCCTACAAGGCGGCCGTCGAGCACAAGGGAGCCCCCACCGTGATCCTGGCCCAGACCATCAAGGGCTACGGACTGGGCGAAGCGGGCGAAGGCAAGAACATCACCCACAGCCAGAAGAAGCTGAACGAGGACGAGCTGAAGGAATTCCGCACGCGGTTCAACATTCCCATCAGCGACGACGACATCGCCGAGGCTCCCTTCTACAAGCCCGCCGAAGACAGCCCCGAGATGGTGTACCTGCGCGAGCGGCGCGAGGCCCTGGGCGGCAGCCTGCCCCTGCGGGTGGACGACAGTCAGCCCATGGCTTGCCAGACCGAAGAGCTGGTCAAGGAGTACTACGAGGGTTCGGGCGACCGTCCCCTGGCCACCACCATGGCCTTCGTGCACCTTCTGGCCAAGCTGTTGCGGGACCCAGAGTTCGGCAAGCTGATTGTGCCCATCGTGCCCGACGAGGCCCGGACCTTCGGCATGGAGTCGCTGTTCCGTCAGGCGGGCATTTACAGCCACGCCGGACAGCTTTACGACCCCGTGGACAAGGGCAGCCTGCTGTTCTACAACGAGACCAAGCAGGGCGCCATTCTGGAAGAGGGGTTGACCGAGGCCGGCAGCATGGCCAGCTTCATCGCGGCGGGGACGGCCTACGCCAACAACGGCGTGCACACCATCCCCTTTTATACCTTCTACTCGATGTTCGGGTTCCAGCGGGTGGGCGATCTGATCTGGCAGGCCTGCGACAGCCGGGCCCGCGGATTCCTGATCGGCGCCACCGCCGGACGCACCACGCTGGCCGGCGAAGGTCTGCAGCACCAGGACGGCCACAGCCACGTGCTGGCCATGACCCCCACCACGGTCAAGGCCTACGATCCGGCCTTCGCCTACGAGCTGGCGGTCATCATCCACGACGGCATCACCCGTATGTACTGTCACGGCGAGCAGTGGATCTACTACCTGACTGTGATGAACGAAACCTACCTGATGCCGCCCATGCCCAAGCGGGCCGGCGTGAAGGAGGGCATCCTCAAGGGGATGTACCGCTTCAAGTCCACCGGGCTGAAGGGCGCCGCCAAGACCAAGGCCAAGGCTCACCTGCTGGGATCGGGCGCCATCCTGAACGAGGCCATCAAGGCCCAGGCAATCCTGGAAGAGAAGTACGGTGTGGCCGCCGACGTGTGGAGCGTGACCAGCTACAAGGAGCTGTACCGTGACGCGGTCGATTGCGAGCGCTGGAACATGTTGCACCCGGACAAGAAAGCCAAGGTGCCCTACGTGACCGACCTGCTGGCCAAGGAGAAGGGCGTGTTCGTCGCTGCCAGCGACTACATGAAAATTCTGCCGGCCACCGTATCGCAGTGGTTCCCCGGTCCCCTGCACTGCCTGGGCACCGACGGCTTCGGCCGCAGCGACGGCCGCACCGAACTGCGGGACTTCTTCGAGGTGGACGCGCGATACATCGTTCTGGCCGCCCTGCAGGAACTGGCCGCCGAGGGCAGCGTAAAAAAAGAAGTGGTGGCCCAGGCCATCAAGGACCTGGGGATCAACCCCGACAAACTGAATCCACACACGGACTAGCGAGGAAAACATGGCACAGGACATCCTGGTACCTGAAGTGTCGGACGGCGTGACCGAAGGAACAGTCATCAGTCTGGCCGTGGCGGTGGGCGACCGGGTCGAGGCCGACCAGACCCTGCTGGAAATGGAAACCGACAAGGCCGTGGTGGCCATTCCCTGTCCCTTCGAGGGCACCATCACCGAGATCATGGTGGCCGAAGGTGACACGGTGCAGATCGGTCAGGCCATCATGAAGGGTGAGAGCGGCGGCGCTGCTGCGGCCCCGGCCAAGGAAGAGAAGAAAAAGCCCGAGGAGACCCCGCCACCGGCCGAACCGGAGCCCTCGGAGCCCGAACCGGCGTTGCCCCCGGCCCCCGCCGCGGCCCCGACGCCTCCCGCTTCCGATGCCCCGGTGGACAAGGCCCTGGACCTGACCCCGGTGCGCACCGGGGAGCAGGTGGCCCCGGCAGCGCCCTCGGTGCGCAGACTGGCCCGAGACCTGGGTGTGGACATTTATCAGGTGCAGGGCACCGGACCGGCAGGTCGGATCAGCGAGAACGATGTGCGCACCTTCGTGAAGGTGACCATGCAGCGCATCACCGGTGGTGGACCGGCTCCCGCGGCCACCGGCGAGTTTCCCGGCCTGCATGCCCAGCGCCCGTTGCCCGACTTCAGCAAGTGGGGGCCTGTGAGCCAGGAAAAGCTGTCCAAGGTGCGCGATATCACCGCCGACGCCATGAGCTACGCCTGGTCCACCATTCCCATGGTGACGCAGTACGACAAGGCCGACATCAGCGAGCTGGAGGCCTTCCGCCGAGAGTTCAACCTGAAGGCGGCCCCCGAGGACAAGCTGACCATGACCGCCATCCTGATCAAGGTGTGCGCCGCGGCCCTGAAGGCTTTTCCCCAGTTCAACAGCAGCCTGGACCTGGCCCACAAGGAGCTGGTGCTGAAGCACTACGTGCACATCGGCGTGGCCGTGGACACCCCCGGCGGTTTGCTGGTGCCGGTGATTCGCGATGCCGACCAGAAGGGCATCGAGCAGCTGGCCGTCGAATTGAACGAGACCGCCGCCAAGACCCGTGAGCGCCGCATCTCGCCGGCCGACATGGAAGGCGGCACGTTCACCATCAGCAACCTGGGCGGCATTGGCGGCACGGCCTTCACGCCCATCGTCTACGCGCCCCAGGTGGCCATCCTCGGGGTGTCGCGCTCGGCGACCGAGCCGGTGTGGAACGGACAGGAGTTTGCGCCCCGCAACATGATGCCTCTGTCGCTGACCTACGATCACCGGGTCATCGACGGCGCCGACGGTGCCCGGTTTTTGCGCTGGATCTGCGAGGCCATCAGGAAACCCATCCACCTGGTCATGAAGGGGTAGCAACGTGAGCGAAAAGACGAGCATTCCGACCAAGGCCCAGCTGGTGGTCATCGGAGCCGGACCCGGCGGCTACCACGCCGCGTTCAAGGCGGCCGCCCTGGGGCTGGACGTGACCATCATCGACCCCGAGGCCAACCCCGGCGGCGTGTGCCTGCACCGGGGCTGCATTCCCAGCAAGGCCCTGCTGCACGTGGCCAAGGTGGTGAACGAGGCGGCGGAATCGGCGGAGATCGGCCTGACCTTCACCAAACCCAAGATCGACGTGGACCGGGTGCGGGAATGGAAGAACGAGGTGGTGGGCAAGCTGACCGGCGGCCTGGGCGCCAAGGTGAAGCAGCAGAAGCTGACCTACGTGCGCGGCTTGGCCACATTCAAGAACAACAGCACTCTCGAGGTGACCGCCGATGACGGCACCACCGGTGAGATGACCTTTGAGCAGGCCATCCTGGCCACCGGCTCGCGGCCTTCCATGCTGCCTGGTGTGAAAACCAGCGGCCGCATCATGAACTCGACCGGTGCCCTGGACCTCGAGGACGTGCCCAGGACCCTGCTGGTGATTGGCGGAGGATACATCGGCCTGGAGCTGGGGTCGGCCTACGCCGCCATGGGCAGCAAGGTGTCGGTGGTGGAGATGACCGGCGGCCTGCTGCCGGGCTGCGACCGTGATCTGGTGTCGGTGCTGAAGCGCCGGCTGGACAAGCAGTTCGCATCCATCCAGCTGAACACCAGGGTGGCCGAGTTGAAGGAACAGAAGAACGGCGTCATGGTGTCCCTGGAGGACAAGAAGGGCGAGACCACCAAGCAGCGCTTTGACAAGGTGCTGATTTCCATCGGACGCAAGCCCAATACCGAAAACCTGGGTCTGGGCAATACCGCCATCGTGGTGAACGACCGGGGTTTCGTCGAAGTGGACGGCCAGCGCCGCACCGCCGAGAAGAACATCTTCGCGATTGGCGATATCGCCGGCGATCCCATGCTGGCCCACAAGGCCTACGGGGAAGCCGATGTGGCGGCCGAGGTGGCCGCCGGGCGCAAGGCCATTTACGAGCCACGCGCCATTCCCGCGGTGGTGTTCACCGATCCGGAAATCGCCTGGTGCGGCCTGACCGAAACCGAGGCCAAGGACCAGAAGATCAAGGTCAAGACCGCCAAGCTGCCCTGGCGGGGCAATGGGCGCACCTTGACCCTGGGGCGCGAGGATGGCATGACCAAGTTGATCGTCGACCCCGAGACCGACCGCCTGCTGGGCATGGCCGTGGCCGGCCCGGGTGCGGGCGAGCTGATCGCCGAGGGTGTGCTGGCCATGGAGATGGCCGTGGTGGCGGAGGATCTCCGCAAGACCATCCACCCCCACCCGACCCTGTCGGAGACCATCTACGATGCGGCGGGGAGCCTGTTCAAGGCCTGAGCGGGCCGTGTGTCATCTGAGCGAGAAACCAGAAGTGGTCAGGTTTTGCTGGCCACCTCGAAGAGTTTTTTCCCGCTCTTTTTGTCGTTCTTGATCTTCCGTTTTTCCTTGGGAGTGTGCTGGGCTGTCTTCTGCTGTTCCCGTTTCCCCTTGTCCTTGCTTCCCTTGTCACCCATCTCGGTCCCTCCTGGTTCAGCGCATATGGGCACCGATCGGTTTGGTCGGTGACCCTGTTTACCTGACCATGCATAGCTCAAGATGAGGTTGGACGCCTGGATCCGGGCCTTTTTTTTGAAAGTTTTCAGTAAAGATCTCACTTAGGTTGTCGAAATATCATTATCACTTTCCCGGCGGAGGTCCGGCAAAGCCATCTCCTGTTCTTTTCCCAGCTTGAGTGCGTGACCATGACCACTGAAGGCCGGAAAATCTGGTTCAACGGCGCCACTCTGGTGGTCCTGCTTGCAGGAACCTGGTTTGCCCAGTGGGCTGTCCTCGGTGCGGGTGAACAGCTGCGCGCACAATACCTGACCCAGGCCCGCCTGGTGGCCGAAGCCCTGGATCGCCAACAGGTCCAGTCGCTGAGTGGGACCCTCGAGGATCAGGCCCTGCCCACCTATCAGATTCTGAAGGCCCAGCTGGCAGCGGCCAACCGCCTGTATCCTGGAGCCCGTTCCACCTATCTGATGACTAGAAATTCGCAGGACCAGGTGGTCTATATCCTGGACAGCGCATCGGCGGGGTCGGTGGATGAATCGCCCCCGGGTCAGATCTACAGGGACGCAACCGCGCAGCTCCAGCAGGCCTTTTCCGAGCGGTCTGCACTTTGCGAAGGCTCTCATTCCGATCGGTGGGGTAACAGGACCTCTGCCCTGGTTCCCATCATCGATCCGGAAACCAAGCAGGTCGTCGCCATGCTGGGCGTGGATCACGACCGCCAGGAAATGATCCAGGTCATGGTCAAGGCTGGTCTGCTGCCTTCACTTCTGTTCCTCGTCCTTCTGGCCGCCCTCCAGTTTGGCCGAAGGGCCATGGATCTTCGGGGGCGGCCTTCCCCGAAATCGGAAGGTCCGTACAGACAACCAGAAACGATCCTGGCCGGGACCGTGGGCCTGGTTTTGACCGTGGCCATCACCTACGGATCGGTTATCACGACCAACAGGAGCCTGGTCGCCAAATTCGCCCACCTGGCGGAGCGGGAAACGGTCGAGGTGCCACGGACCTTCCAGGGGGTGGAAAGCCTTGGCCTCGAAGGCCTGTCCGCCTTCTATCACCACAGCGAATCCGTGACCCCCCACGAGTTCGGTGATTTTTCGGCCCACCTTCTGGACCGCTCGCCCCTCAAGGCCCTGTGCTGGTTATCCCTGAGCACCAGCCTCGAGGGCCGTCCCGAGATCCGCCTTGAGCATATGGCCTCCAGCCAGGCCTCAGGATCTCAGCTGGCCAGGGTTATTCCTCACGACTCGTCCCTTCATGCCGCTTTGATGGAAGCGGCCACTGCCCGATCGGCCGGAAGCCTGCCCGTTCTTGAAGGCTCTTCCCTTTTCGAACTCGATCATGACCTGCTGGTCTTTCTGCCGACCTTTGCCCCTCATTCCCGAGACCAGGTCACCGGGTTTGTCATGGGGCTCCTTTCGGTAGATGGACTGTTGAACATGGTTCAGAGCCACAACTCATGGGGACAGGCCAGCGTCCAGGTCCACAGCGAGGTGATCCTGCAAAATCCCGATGGATCCCAGCTGTCCCTGGCGGACAATCACACCCATGGACAGCAGCATTCCGATTTCGGTTTGCAGTTCCGCCGGCCCGTCTTCAACTTCGGCCGCAGTTTCCACGTGTCTGCCCACGCCACGCCCTCGTTCATGGAGGCCAACGGTACCCGTGCCCCGTGGGCCTCCGCGGTGACCGGACTGTTCCTGACGATCCTCATGACCGTGAACATCGGCCTGATCTCTCGGGACCAGCGAAGACTTTCGCGACTGGTCCAGGAAAAGACCGCCACCTTGCGGGAAAGCGAAAACAAGTTCCGGGATATTGCGGAAAACATGGCCGACTGGATCTGGGAAGTGGACACCCTGGGCCGGTACACCTTCTGCTCCGACCAGGTGACCCAGGCCCTGGGCTACCTGCCCGAAGAGCTGCTGGGAAAGACTGTTTACGACATCATGCAGCCGGAAGAAATCCAACTTATTGATCCCCTGATCAAGTCGGTGACCAGCGGCCGCAAACCCTTCACCGGCATGGAGAGCTGGAGGCGCAAAAAAAACGGGGATCTGGTGTGCAGCCTGACCAAGGGAGTGCCCATCTTTGATTCCACCGGCGAGTACCGCGGCTATCGAGGCGTGGACACGGACATTACCGATCGCAAGCGGAACGAGAATAGTCTCCTGGCCATGAACCGGGATCTGGAGCAGGCCTCGATCCGGGCCAACGAACTGGCCATGGAAGCCGAGCTGGCCAGCGCGGCAAAAAGCGAGTTCCTGGCCAACATGAGCCATGAGATCCGGACCCCCTTGAACGGGGTCATCGGCATGACCAGCTTGTTGCTCGACACCTCACTGAACCCAGAGCAACGAAGTTTGGCCAGGACCGTCCAGACCAGCGGCGAAACGCTGCTGGGGATCATCAGCGACATCCTTGATTTCTCGAAAATCGAGGCCGGCAAGCTGGAGCTCGAAGAGCTGGACTTTGACCTGAAGGCAGAGATTGAAGAAACGGCCTCCATGATGGCCTTCCGCGTGTTCGGAAAAAATCTCGACTTTGCCTGTAGCCTGGCCCCGGAAACCCCACACAAGCTCCAGGGCGATCCTGGGCGCCTGCGCCAGGTTTTGATGAACCTGGTCAGCAACGCCGTCAAGTTCACTCCCGAGGGCGAGATCGAAGTGCGGGTTTGCACCGAAACCGAGACGGCAGATGGCGCGACCCTGCGGTTCAGTGTCCGCGACACCGGCATCGGGATCCCCCCGGAAAAGCGGGACACCCTGTTCCAGCAATTCACCCAGGTGGACGCTTCTACCACCCGAGAATATGGTGGCACGGGTCTGGGCCTGGCCATCAGCAAGCAGCTGGCCGAGGCCATGGGCGGGGAAATCGGGGTGGACGGAGAACAGAAGAAGGGGACCACCTTCTGGTTCACCGCCCACTTTGTCAAGCAACCCACGGACCCTTCCGCCCCGACCGGAGATCCCGAGCTGAAGGGCATGCGGGTCCTGGTGGCGGACTCTGGATCGTCCACCACCCGGGTGATCATGGAGCAACTGATCGCCCATGGCGCCGACACCCAGCTGGCCCAGGACGAAACCATTGCCCTGGACATGGCGCGGGAATTCTCGAATACCTCGAAACCCTTCCAGGCCATGATCGTGGATGCCCACCTGGGCACCTGGACAGCCGCTTACTGGAGGGCCGAACTCGACAAGGTGCCCGGCTTGAGGTCGTTGCCCGTCATCCTGGTCACCAGCCCCACCGCAAAACCGGTGGCCCACACTGCCAAGGACCGCCTGTCGACCTTGACCAAACCGATCCGGGCAGCAGAGCTGATCAGCCGGTTGAAAACGGCCGTTTCATCCGACTGTCCACAGGAAGCCAAGAAGCCTCCTGCACCCAAGACTCACCTGGATTTTGCCGACAGGCCATTGAAGATTCTGCTGGTGGAGGACAATATCGTGAATCAAAAGGTGGCCCAGGGTCTTTTGAAAAAAATCGGTCTGACAGCGGAAGCGGTGCCCAACGGGCGGGAGGCCGTCGAGGCCTTGCGCAAAATCGACTACGATCTGGTGCTCATGGATTGCCAGATGCCGGTCATGGACGGATACGAAGCCACACGATTGATCCGCGACTCGGAATCAGGGGTCAAGAATACGGCAGTACCCATCATCGCCATGACGGCCAACGCCTTGCAGGGTGATCGGGACAAGTGCCTGCTGTCAGGAATGGACGATTACGTGTCCAAGCCCATCAAGCCCCAGACCCTGATGGCCGCCCTCGAGAAATGGCTCCCCGTCAATTCTGTCGATAGTACTTGAGCGCCTCGGACATTTTCTCGTTCAGCTGACGAATTCGGGTCTCGTCCGAAGGGTGCGTGCTCATGAACTCGGGGGGAGCCTGCCCGCCCCCCGCCGCCGACATGCGCTCCCAGAAAGCCGGAGCGACCCGGGGATCATACCCCGCCATGGCCATGAAGATGAGGCCCATGTGGTCGGCCTCGCTCTCGTGCTTGCGGCTGAACGGCAACATGGCACCATACTGGGCGCCCACGGCAAAGGCGCTCATGTACAGGGCCTGGGTTTCCTCGGGTTTATTGCTGAGGGCTTCGCTCAAAGCCATACCCCCCAGCTGCAGCATCAGCCCCTGGCTCATGCGCTCGCCGCCATGTTCGGCGATGGCATGGGCCACCTCGTGACCCATCACCACGGCAACACCGGCTTCATCCTGGCAGATGGGCAGAATGCCGGTGTAGAAGGCCACCTTGCCCCCGGGCATGCACCAGGCGTTGACCTGGTCGCTTTCGATCAGGTTGAAATCCCAGGCATATCCCTCCAGGTGGCTGCTCATGCCTTCGCGCCGAAAGTATTCCTCCACGGCGCCCTGGATACGGCGCCCCACGCGCTGGACCATGGCCACCGCGTCGGCATCCTTGCTGAGCTGGCTTTCCGCCAGCACCTGATCGTACTGGGAAAAGCTCATGGCGTTCATCTGGCTGTCGGGGATGATGCTCAGTTGCTTGCGCCCGGTGATGGGCACGGTGGCGCAAGCGGCCAGCAGTAGAAGGGCAGCCAGGGCCAGACCCAGAACGGCTTTCCTGGAGACACGGGTAGAAATCGCCATCGCTCAACTCTCTCCTGTTGCGGGGGTGGTGACGCCCCCATGAATACCATTTCGATAGCCCGGCCGCCACAGATCTATTGGTAGAGGCTGCGCAATTCTTTCTGCTCAGTGCCTGGCCCGAGGATCTGGCGAAGCGCCTCCTCCAGCACCTCATCCCTTCCTGCACGCAAGCCCGCCACGGTGGGCTTCACCGTGATATCCGGCTCGATGCCCACCCGCTGGGTGGGCGAGCGGTCGGGATAGAACACTCCGATTCCACTGATGTGGGTGTTCAAGCCACCCGGAAGCGGAATGGCTGAAATGTTGCCGTCAGCCCCCGCGGTGGTGCTGCCGATGACCATTGCTTCCGGGGCCGAGCGCAGAGCCATGGCGGTGTACTCGCTCTGGCTGATGGAGGTGTCATCGACCAGGATGACCACCTGTCCCTCGTAACGGGGCCGCATCGGAGACAGCGAAAGTGGGGGACGCCAGACGAAGGCCCCCGGATTCGCCAGGTCTCCCCTCGTGAAACTGACAAATGGCGTGCCCTCTTCCACGAGCCGGCCACCCAGGGCAAACACCACGAAGGCCGAGGGATAGTTCCTGATGTCGATGATCAAACCGCGCGTGTCGGCCGCCTGCTTCAGATAGTCGGCAATCAGAGGCAACTTCACCGAGGACAGCTTGAGATACCCCACCTCCGGGCCCAGCAGGCGGAAGGTTTCGCCCGGCAGGTCGTGGGTGCGGCCCGCATGGCGATCGACCAGATCCGAACCCAGGCGCTCGGTGGTCAGCGTCACCACGGAGCCATCCCGATCCACCTCCACGGCCACCGGGCCCCAGGGGCCGCGGGTCAGGTTCCGGGCCATGGCCGCCTGGCGGTGTTCCGGGTTCGAGGCGGGATAGTAGGGCGTCCACTCGGCCAGCAGATCGGCCACTGCGGCGCCATCGATCTTCCGGATCACATCCCCCACCCGCAGCCCACCTACCTGCCACTGGGAGTCGGCAAACACGCCGGTCACCACCGCTTGACCCTCGGCGAACCGCACGGTCACGGGCAGTCGGCTGGGCCCCACCGGAGGCCGGAAGGCATCGGCCTGATAAAGCTGAGCGTGGCCGTCCTTCACCTCGGCAATGACCTGCAGCATGGTCAGCTTGTAGTCGCGGTCATCCGTGGCCGCCAGCACCTGGGGCAGGTAGGCCGTCAGAACCTCATCCCAGTCGCGGTCGATGATATCGCGGTGGGGAAACCAGTACTCGATGATGTTCCAGTAGCGGAACAGGGCCAGCAAGCGAAAGCCGGCGTCGGGATAGCCGGAACGCTCGTACGTCTTTTCGTGGAGGAACCGGGGATTGCCCACAACCTGGACCTGGTCCACGTAGAACTGGGGGCCCTCGGCTTGGCGGTTGCGGTAGATGTCCAGTAAACGGCCACTGAGAGTACGCCCCAGCAATTTCTCGTCGGCGAGCCAGCCCAGTCGGGGCTTGGCCGCCACATCTTCAGGCTGCTCGGCACAAACCTGACAGGGCGTCACCTCTCCCAGACCGCTCACCAGGCCCAGCAGAAGCCCCGCGGCCTCCTTCTCATCGGCGGCATCCCGCATCCGGGGCAGAAGGCGCAGCAGATCGAAATCCCAGTGACGGGTCCCCCCGGTGACGGCGGGGTGATGGTACTTCAGAAACCCCCACACCTTGCCCAGCAGGGCCAGGTTGCGGATCTGCATCGCAGACAGTTCCCCGGGCTGGAATCCGGATCCGTCATCGAAGGTGACGTCCAGGTCCAGCACCGTGATTTCCCGCGCCAGCGCCGGGGCTTCGACAAAGGGCTGGCCATCGACCAGCACCTGCAGATCGTCCACCCAGACACTCCCCGGCCCCGACAGCAAGGCCCCGAAAACCACGCGTCGAGTTTCGGGGCTGTAGGGCAAGGTGATGGTGTACTCGGTCCAGTCCGTGGTGCCCTTGAGCTGGCGGTTGTGCATGTTGTCGAAGCCGACGTTGCCCACCTCACCATCCAGCCGCAGCCAGAGGCCGCAATACTCTTCCACATCTGCGGTCTTCAGGTAGCCCTTCAGGGTGATGCTTTCGCCGCTTTTTTCCTCGGGGAGAACCAGCGTCAGGGATGAAAAAGTCCGTTCCGACTCCGCGGTTCTCTCGATGCGAGCCGACCAGCTCCCGTCGTGGACCACCAGGCTGTCGGCGAAGAGGGTGCCCGGGGGTCCTCCGCTCCAGCCCACGGGATGTCCCGTCTCGGAGGGGCCCTGCTCGAAATCCAGCAGCGGGCGTGGATCTTCATCAAGCGCCAGGGCCGGCGCGCTCAGGCAAAGAATCAGGACCAGAACAAAAAACCGGGTCACCATACCGTCTCCCTCCTGTCGGTGATCGTGTCTTACTGGTACTATACCGGGATCTGCCTCGCTTTTCTCCAGGTCTTTGGAAAGGATGATAAAGTGCGTCCATTCTCGCTTCTTCTGATCGCCTTGTTCGTCTGCTCAGGCTGCACCCCCATCGACCCCCTGTCCTCCTGGAATGAAAGCGAGGTCAAGGACGCCATCACCATTTACCTGGCCCAGGTCACCGATCCGTCGCACCCCGACTTCATTCCCGTGCCCGAGCGCGTGGCCGTGCTGGACAATGACGGCACCTTCTGGTGCGAGCGCCCGGACTACCCCTCGTCCATGTTTCAGCGAGGGCTGTTGACCACCTTCGTGCAGCAGGGAAAAGTGGAAGCCGACCACGAGCCCTACCCCGCCTGGGTGGCCAACGACCGCGACGCCTTGCGGGCCTTCGGCTGGACAAAGGCCTACCAGGAAATGAACAAGGCCTTCGCCGGCATGCCCGTGACCGCCTTTCGCGACTCGGCCGAGGCCTTCATGAACCGTACCCCTCACTCCGAGTTCCAGGTGCGGTTCACCGAGCTTTACTATGAGCCCATGCTGGAGCTGGCTCGATTGCTGGAGCAGCACGATTTTCAGGTCTGGGTGGTGACCGGTGCCGAGCAGGACTTTGTCCGCAGCTACATTCTGGACGCCTCGGGCATTCCCCCCGAGCGCGTGATCGGCAGCTGGACCCCCGCGGCGAGCGACGTGGTGGACGGCCTGGTGACGGTGGTTCGCAGCGACACCCAGGTGAACAACGGATACGAGGCCAAGCCGGGGAACATCGAAACCCGCATTGGACGGCGCCCCGTGTTCGCCGCCGGCAACAGCAACAACGATTTCCCCA
This sequence comes from Candidatus Krumholzibacteriia bacterium, assembly GCA_036351155.1. Classification (GTDB taxonomy): domain Bacteria; phylum Krumholzibacteriota; class Krumholzibacteriia; order LZORAL124-64-63; family LZORAL124-64-63; genus LZORAL124-64-63. The sequence goes on from JAZBOO010000136.1 coordinate 16,322, forward strand.
TGTGCCTGTATTCAGTGACAGGCCCGCGGCGGGGACTGGCCCTTTGGATTCATCACGATGATGAAGCGCGGGAATACGATTATGACCGGGGCACCAGCCGCATGGCGGAACTGACCGGAAACAACGCGGCGGCCTTCGAGGTCAGCATGGAAAACGACTGGCTGCGGGTGTTCAAGGAAGGGATCGGACGGTAGGCTAGCTTTCGGAAAAGAGCTCGCCCATCTTGACCAGGTTCTGGCGCACATCCCAGATGATCTGGTCCCAGCTGCCGGTGGGAATCCGCAGCGTGTCCAGGACATCCAGGTACGGCGAACTGGGGATGTCTTCGCTGAGGTCCACGCTGGGCTTGTGGCCAATGCCCCAGTGGGCGCAAATGCCCTGAGCCAGGACCAGAGCCGCCGCCCCGCTGGCCCACTCTCCCCCGTTCTGGTAGTCGTGGTGGTGGCGCACCGTGGCGGTGATGGTTTCCGGCAGGTTCCACTGGGTCAGCACATAGGCCGAAAGCTCGGCGTGGTCGATGCCCACCGCCTCCCGCTCATCCTCCCGGCTCACCCTCGAACCCTCGGGCGTGTCCAGGAAATCGTCGATGATCAGCTTACCCACGTCGTGCAGCAGGCCGGCCACGAATCCCTCTTCACCATGCAGGCGGCAGGACGATGACGCATCGGCCACGATGCGCGAAGCGCTGGCCACTCCCATGGCGTGGTGCCAAAATCCCTGATTTTCGTGGTAGTCGTAGTGGACCATCGCGTTGCGGGTCAGGCCCTCGGCGCTCACCGTGTACACGATTTTCTTGAGGTTCTCCAGGCCGATCAGCACCACGGCCTCGGGAATGGAAGCCACGGTGCGGGTGCGCCCGTACAGGCCGCAGTTGGCGATTTTCATCAAGCGTCCCACCAGCGCCTGATCCTTGCTCAGAATGGCCTCGAAGTCCTTGGCCGTGAAGAATTCGGCCCCGGCCAGGGTCAGAAACTCCACCACCACCGAGTTCAGACTGGGCAAATGCTCGATGCGCTCCAGAACCTTGAAGCGGATCTTGCGCCATTCCGTGGGGGTCTCGACTGTGAGCAGCATGTTGAGCAAGATCTTTCGGTTGCGCCAGGGAGGCCGCGGCCGGACACCCGACTCCGGGGACTGGTCAGTCCAGCCCCAACTTCGTGGGTAATGTACCTTGAATTGTTCGGCAGGATTGGCCGGAAACTTAGCTCGGATCTACTTGCTGGGGAAAACGCCCTGCAGGGCATTGCGGAGGATATCCTTGACCTCGGCGCTGAAATCCTTGTTCAGCATCCAC
>JAZBOO010000137.1:0-8956 GCA_036351155.1 Candidatus Krumholzibacteriia bacterium
ACCGCACATGCGCCAGTTTCCCTTTGCCGATTCCCCGGTGGGTCTGGACGCCTTCCTGGGTGACCACGGCCTCATTGAAAACGGCGCTCAGGTAGGACATGCCTTGCCCCTGCCCTGGTTCAGCGATCTGGAGATGTTCGCTGTGAGCGGAGATGCCGAGATTTTCGATGCGGAAAACCGGGACCCCGCCTGGGGCGCTCGCCTGACCAACCTTTGGGATGTGAGCGATGATGCAACGGTCGAGCTGTCTGGATCATTTCTGCGGGGTCCCGATGGGCAGCATCCTGACGAGGGCATGGGAGTCGATTTCTGGGGGGCCGACCTGACCTACAAGTGGGTCTCTTCCGCCACCACCGGAGGGCCCGCCCTGACCGTGACCGGCGAACTGGTGTTGCCCAGCTACGAGGAGGGTCCCGAGGATCCCCGCGGCTGGTATGCCCTGGCCCAGTACCGATTCGTGCGCAACTGGTGGCTCGGCATGGGCGTGGGTCAGGCCAGGGCCAGCGAAGCTCACGAGGAAGAAGAGGGATCCATGGAAGAGCACGGCCATGGTTTCACCGGCGAGATGTGGGAATACAAGATGAACCTGACCTACGCACCCAGCGAGTTCAGCTTCGTGCGCGGCGAGGTCGGTTACTACGAGGACAAGATCACCGGGGAGCACGACTGGCGAGGAATCGTCCAGGTGAATTTCACCATCGGGTCCCACCCGGCCCACATGTACTAGGAGGCCGTCATGAACAAGCATCTGAAGCTGATCGCCGTGCTGGTGCTGCTGACCCTCCCGGTGACGGCTCAAGCCAAGCTGAAAGTGGTGGCCACCCTGGAGGATCTGGGCTGGATTGCCCAGCAGGTGGGCGGACCGGAGGTGGAGGTGCAGGTGCTCTGCCCCGGGCACCGCGATCCTCACTCCATGCCCGCCAAGCCCAGCCTGGCGCGCAAGCTGGGCAAGGCTGATCTGTTGATCTACAACGGGCTGGAGCTGGAGGTGGGCTGGCTGCCGGTGCTGGTCGATGCAGCACGCAACCCCCACATCAAGGCCGGACAGCTTGGCGAGCTGAACTGCAGTCTGGCGCTGGTGCACGATGAGGTGGTGGACGTGCCCCAAGGCGAGGTGGACCGTTCAGGCGGGGACATCCACCCCCTGGGCAATCCCCACTACACCCTGGACCCGCGACTGGGGATGAAGATCGGTCATCTGATTGCCCACCGCCTGGCGGACCTGGATCCCGAACGGGCGGAGGACTACGCCCACCGGGCCGATGATCTGGACCACCAGATCCTCGACCGGGTTGAGGCCTGGGAAAAGCGGGTCGCCGACCTCCAGCTGGACGGGGTGATCGTCTATCACCAGCAATGGGAATACCTGGCCCACTGGCTGGAGCTGGAGATCCTGGCTGTGGTGGAGAACCGACCGGGCATCGCCCCCTCGCCCCGGCACGTGGAAGATGTGATCCAGCGGGGACGGGCGGCCGGCCGCATCGCTCTGCTGGCCGCCACCTGGGACCACAAGGATGGCGCCAATCACGTGGCCCGCAAGGTGCCCTGCCCCCTGGTGGTGGTGCCGGCCTCGTCCGGGACAGACGAGGCGCCAGGTTACCTGGATCTGTTCGAACGCATCGTGGCAGGACTGGAAAGTGGGCGCCCATGAGCGGTTTTATAGAAATGATGACGGCCCCGGTGCTGATCTCGCTGGTGCTGGTGGCCATGCATGGCTACCTGGGCACCCATGTGGTCAAGCGGGGCGTCATCTTCGTGGACATCGCTCTGGCCCAGATCGCCGCCTTCGGAGTGGCCATTGCTCTGATTCTCGGGGCCGAGGTCGGCGATGACATGGCTTACATCTACGGACTGGGGGCCACCCTTCTGGGGGCCCTCCTCCTCTCAAGAACCCGCAGCAAGAACCCCAAGGTCCCGCAAGAGGCCTACATCGGCATCGTGTATGTCGTCTTCTCGGCGGCCATGATCCTGCTGTTGACCCGGCTCCCCCACGGCAGCGAGGAGATCAATCACCTGCTGGTGGGCTCGATCCTCTGGGTCCAGTGGGCCGTGGTGATCAAGACCGCCATTCTCTACGGGATTCTGGGCGCCATCCTGATGGCCATTCACCGCAAGCTGGCCCTGGTAACCGACGACCCGGACGCCGCCCGACGTCAGGGCATGTCCCTGGCCCGGTGGGATTTCGTGTTCTACCTGGTGGTGGGTCTGGTGGTGACCTCGAGCGTGCAGGTGGCGGGCGTGCTGCTGGTTTTCACCTTGCTGGTGGTGCCCTCGGTCATGGCCATCCGCCTGTTCACCGGGGGCAGGCAGCAGTTTCTGTGGATCCTGCTGGTGGGCACCTTGAGCGTGATCGTGGGCTCGGCCTTCAGCTATGTGCTGGATCTGCCCACGGGCGCGGCCATCGTGTGCACCTTCGGACTGGGTCTGGGTTTGCAGATGTTGCTGGAGAGCCTGATCAGGCGACCATGACCCTGCTTATTTGGTGATCAACCACAGGGCATGCAGGATGGCAATGATGATGAGGATGATCTTGTTCATGGATACTCCTGTTCAGGTTTTCTAAGGTTTCAACCACTGCCCCAGGGCCACGCCCAGAAAGGTGGCCACGGCGTAACCCAGGGTTCCGCAAAGCACGGCGGGCAGCACCAGATTGTGCCAGCGGCGCGCCACCGCCATGGCCGCTGCCGTGGTGGGGCCGCCCATGTTGGCGTTGCTGGCAATGACCAGCTCGGCCAGATCCAGCTTCAGCAACTTGCCCGCGATCAGCAGGAAAAACAGGTGGATGGTCAGGATCAGGGCGGCGAAGAAGAACAGCTTGGGACCCACCTGCAGAACCACACCCACGTTGGCGCTGGCCCCGATCACCGCGAAGAATATCTGCATCAGAAACGAGCCCAGGACATCGGCCCCGCGCAGGCGATCAAGCTGTCGGGGCAACCCGGTGGCCAGCCCCACGGTCAGGGCGGTCACCACCAGGATTCCTCCACCGCGCCAGCCCATGGCCTGAGCCAGGCCGAATCCCACCGCACACAGCCCCAGGGCCAGGGTCAGGGCCATGGCCGTGCCCGGCACATCGGGCAACTGTGAGGCGGCCGCCCGGCTTTCATCCAGGGCGGCGGAATCCGCTTCGGCCTCGGCGTGGCGCTGGACGAAGTGTCGGCGCAGAAATTCCGCCGAGGGCAAGGCGAACAGCACCAGGAAGTACAGGGCCATGACCAGGTTGTCGGCGGCCACGCCGGCGGTCAGCAGGTCGCCGGAACGCAGGCCCACCGCCTCGGCCGCCGCCGCATAGTTCATGCTCCCGCCGATGTAGGTGGCCGAGAAAATACTGGCCAGCTTCCAGCCCTCGTCACCCAGGTGGATGACGTTGAACGCCACGATGGTGCCCAGCACCGTTCCCACCGCGCCCATGGAAAAAGCCAGCAAGGTGGGCCCCGCCTCCCGGATGATGCGCCTGAGGTCCGCCCGGAACAGCAGAAGAGGAATGGCCAGGGGCACCAGGTATCCCCAGACCACATCGTAGGCCGGCACGCCCTCCGAGGGGATCACCCCCAGGTTGGACAGCGCGAAGGTCAGCCCCATGGTCAGGATGGCGCCCGACAGTTTCCGGCCCAGCCGGGTATTCTCCAGGCGTAGCCCGAAAGCGGCAGCACCCAGCAAAACGGTCCAGATGGCCCAGGATTGATCCGGGCTGATCAAGGGAATACTCATGGCGGGGCCTTTCGGGTCCCGTCGTCACATGGACGGGGTTAGTGGATCGAAGATTCGCTGTCCTCGTCATCGTCAAGCTCGACCACGCCCATCCGCACCATCTGGTCATGCACCCACAGCACGGCGCGGGGGTTGCTGTCCCAGGCCTCACCCAGGATCTGATCCACCACCCGAGCTTCCTCGGGGCTGCCCACGGTCACGGTGGCGGGATTGTCCTCGCTCTCCTCACCCATCCCCAGCAGATAGGGCACCACATGAGGATTGACCTCCAGAGCGTGGGCCAGGGCATCCTCGGCGGCATCTTCGTCGGCCCCCATCAGATGGATCAGCAACCAGGCGTACTGATAAACGGCGCTGTCGTCGTCGCATTCCTCGAGCAGATCCCAGGCCCGCTGGATCTCGCCCATGGCCAGGTAGCAGCCCAGCAGCAGAGCGCTGTTGCCCATGTGGTCCTCGGGATCCAGGTCCAGCAGGTTGATGTAGTTCTCCACCGCATCGAACCGGCGCCCCACCGACCACAGCACCTCGGCCAGCTGCTTGATGGTGCGCATATAAGGCCGGGCCTCGACCATGGGCCAGAAGTCGCCCATGAATTCGCTGAAGAATTCCTCGCCCAGCCGGTTCTCGGCGCAGGTGGCGGCGTGCTCCAGGGCATCGATCAACTCTCCCGCATCTTCACTGGTCAGGAAGGCGCGAATGGTCATGGCGTCCACACACCTGGGATCCACGGCCAGGGCCTTCTCGGCCAGGTCCAGGGCCTGGTCCCCGTTGGCGCTCTCGTAGGCCTCGAAAGCCAGCTCCTGGGCCATCTCCTCGGGGTCGTCCTTGAGGTACTCCAGGCGCTGCTCGAAAAGGCCGGCCGCAATCATGTCCCGCATCTTTTCGCGGAAGTCGTCCTCGGAGGAAAAATTCTCGTTTTCCATGCTCCGCTTGGTTTCGCGCATCAAACGTTCGATGAGAAAAAGCGAATCGGGCCTGTTCTTCTTGGGACTCATGGGCAATGCATCCTTACCGGGAGGAAGTGTGTTCGCCGTCATCTTGCGGCCCATCCTAAATGGTTGCCGATCCAGCGTCAAAGAAACGTTGGTGGCTCCGGCCGTAAACTCTGGTATGATTGCGAAAATCGTCTTTCCATTTCATCAGATACAGGGGATATCGAAGTCGTGGGTTCTCAATTTAAAATCGGGCTGGCGCTGGGCAGCGGCGGCGCGCGAGGGCTGTCCCATGCCGGAGTCCTTGAAGCCCTGGAAGAAGCGGGAATACGGGCCCAGCTGGTGGCCGGCACCAGCATGGGGGCCATCGTGGGGGCCCTTTATGCCCAGGACCCTGACCCGAGCCGGGTCTGGGAGCGACTGGGCGCCTATGTGTCCAATGAAGATTTTGCCTCTTACTGGGCCCCCTTCGTCCCCCGGGACGACAACGAGGCCAGGGACCCTCAAAGCCGATTGACCGGTGTTTTCGACTTCATGCAACGCAAGATGATCGCCGTCAAGACCGTGACCCGACCTTACATGCAGGACGAGATGAAGCTGCGGGGCCCCTTGAACGCCCTGTTCGGCCCCATCGACTTTGAACAGCTGGAAATTCCCCTGGCCACCGTGGCCCTGGACCTGGTGTCGGGCCACAGCGTGGTCTACACCTCCGGGCCCCTGGTGGAGGGTGTGTATGCCAGCAGCGCCATTCCCGCCGTGTTTCCTCCCATCGTGGGTGATGGGACCATGATCGTCGACGGCGGCGGACCCTTCCGGGTGCCGGTGGAGGCCTGCCGGGATCTGGGGGCCGATTTCATCATCGCCGTGGACATTCCCGCCTTCGAGGAAACCCATTTCACCACGGGACTGGACATGATCCTGCGCAGCAACACCATCGCCCGTCAGCGCTTGAATCAGTTCGTGTGTGCCACGGCCGATTTCGTGATCCGGCCCGATGTCACCGAATTTCACTGGGCCGACTTTGGCCAGGGCGAGGCCTGCCGGGCACGCGGGTATGAAGCCGCGCAACAGGCCATGCCGCAATTGAAGAAGCTGTTGAAGACGAGGCAGGGTGTGGGGTTCAAGGTCAGAAGGGGTTTTTCAAAACTCTTGAGACTGAATGAGTTAACCATTTGAATCGGAGGTTTGCCCTTGAGTTCACCCCGTCTGCGAAACGCCCTGTGGGGGCTGGTCTTGATACTGACCCTGCCCCTGGCGGCCGAAGGTGCGCAAAAACCCTCGCGATCCGTCCTGGCCCTTGATGTGTTCAACACCGACCTGGATTTCGACACCACCCTGGACATTGCCGGGCCCACCCGGTTCTTCTCCAGCCGGCACAACCTCTACGCCGGCGGCCGCATGATGGTGCACAGCGGCGGCCAGCCCGATGACACCATTTTCCTGGGTTCATTCGGCGGCTTCTTCTGGGGAAAAACCCGCTTCATGATGAACTGGGAAGAGCCGGGGATCATGTCCTTCGACCCCCTCGACACCTCCCTGGGCACCCTGGGATTCGTCGTCGGCAAGGATCTCAACCTGCGGGTCGGCAACTTCCTGACCGTGGCGCCTTACGTCTCGGCCAAGGCCCTGTGGATGCATCTGAACATCGAAATCGGGGACGAAGATTTTTCGGGGAACGCCTTCAAGCTGGGGTTCGATGTCGGCGCCAAGATCACCGCCCGCCTGGGCAGCTTGAACCTGGCGGCCGGGGCCGGCTTGACCCACATCCTGAACGACGAGATCGAATTCGAAGTGGACGACCTGACCTTCGACAGCAAGACCAGCGGCTCGGCGCCGCAGTACTTCCTGGGGGTGGAACTATAAAAAGCCTGATCACCATTCTGCTGCTGGCCAGCCTGATGAGCGGCTGCGCCAAGCTCCCCCTGGACAACGGGGCCCCGGCCGTGCCCGAGCTCTCCCTTTCCGGACCGCCGCAGGCCAACAATGTGGCCGTCGAGGTCATGGTGGACGATCCCGACGGGGATCGCGTGTCCCTGAAGTTCCTCGCCACTCCTGCTTCCGGGGTGGCCCAGGATTTCGCCTGGACCAGCTTCCTCGACAGCGGGGAAACCGAGGTGTTCTACCTGGGCCTGAGCTCCGGCACCTGGACCCTGACGGCCAGGGCCAAGGACGAATGGGAAGAGGAGTCCAAGACGCGGACCCTGGAGATTGTGGTTCCTTAGAGTCAGGTTGCGGAAAAGTCTAATTCGAGTAAATTTTTTCGCATTCAACCTCATTTACGTGTTTTCGTCCAGGGAGCCTGCTCGTGCAAAAAATGTTGAGAAGTTTACTTTTGAGTTTCGCCGTATCGGCCTTCAGCGCGGGCCTGGCCTTTCCCCTGGAAAACACGAACCAAGAAAGTCCTGGAGGCGATCCTGTGCAATTCCTCTTTATTCATCATTCATGTGGTGGCCAATTGCTGGCCGATCTGGGTGAGAACTCCGGTAGCAGTTGCATTTACGTGAGTAACCCGAACGGTGGGGGATTGCGTGGGAAGCTGGAAGAGATCGGCTTTCAGGTCAATGAGGCGTCCTATGGGAGCATCGTGGGAGAAGACACGGACATCTGTCACTGGAACGCCAAGTTCCGCGACCAGATGGATCGTATCCTGAAAACTCGGAACCAGGATGAGCTGTTACCCGAAGGCATCACCAATAGCATTGTGGCCTTCAAATCCTGTTTCCCAAACAACCACTTCGTGGGCGAAGGGTCCATGCCTGGTGATCCTGATTCCTGCACCCGGACCCTGGCCAATGCCAAGGCCGCCTATAAGGCCATCATCCCCTATTTTGCCCAGCATCCCGATGTTCTTTTCGTGGCCTTTACTGCACCTCCGCTGGTAGAAGCATCCGGCTTCAAGGGATTCGTCAAGAAGATCCTCAAGAAGACCAGCAATCCTGACATGGCCCGGGAATTCAACAATTGGCTGGTGGACACCGAAAATGGCTGGCTGGCTGATTATCCTCATCAGAACATCGCCATCTTTGATTATTACGATGTGTTGACGGGTTACGGCAAGAGCAATTCCCTGGTTTACCCAACCGGCGGAGGGAGCGATAGCCACCCCAGTAGCGAAGGGAATTCCGAGGCTGCCAAGGCCTTCGTACCCTTCATTCAAAAAGCGATGGAAAAACTGACTCAGGTGGGTTCCTGAACCTAGATGAACAGGATCAGGAGCTGACCGAATTCGGCCTCAGCTCCAGATGGTTCCCATCATTGCAGAAGAAATTGCAGCGATTGCGCCCCCGGTCCTTGGAGAAGGCCTCCATCTGCTCGGCCTGGTGGTGCAGCTGCTTGGCGTTGACGGCATTGTCGGGAAAAACCGAGACCCCATAGGAGAACCGGACCACCACCGGCACCTGCTTGCCCTGGTGGGTAACGGTGGTTTCGAACCTGGCGTCCAGCAACCGCAGCGCCACCTCGCGCGCCGCCTCGAAATCCGCATCCGGCAGGATGATCCCGAACTCCTCACCACCCCGACGACACACGACATCGACCTGGCGCACCTCTTCCTGCAGGCGCCGCGCCGCCATCTGCAGCACCTGATCACCCGTGGTCAGGCCGAAATCAGTGTTGATGGATTTGAACTTGTCGATATCGGCAATGATCAGGGCCAGGGGCGCCTCCTTGCGGCGGGCCCGCTCCACCAGCAAACTCAACTGGGCATCGAGAAAGGCCCGATTGAACAGCCCCGTCAAGCTGTCCACGTTGATCATCCGATTCAATGCTTCATGAATCTGCCACCGGTGGGTGACAAACCGACTCAGCTTGGCTCCCAGCTTCAGGGCATAATCCGAGGACCAGTGTGTTCGGCCCTGAAGAAAAAGCAAGCCCGCTTCCCTGTTCGTATCCGGAGCGTACAGCGGCACGGCCACCGTCAACGCCTTGCCGGGTTCAGCCCCCGACCGCAATAGCAACGAGGCCGGCAAAAGCTCGCGCCAGGCTCCCCCTGCCGGAATGGTGACCGCCTGTCCGGGTTGACGCTGGGCCAGCCAGTCGGGATCGCCCTGGCGAGATCCCCCCGAGAAAACCCGCTTGCGGGCATCACCCTCGTCCAGATCTTGAAAAAGCAGGATGTTGAGCTGGAACTGGGGAGAAAACTGCTGCAAAAGTTCCAGGACCGAGTCCAGGATCTCGCCCACCTCGCCCGAACGGGGATCGCCCACCTTCAGATGCTGGGCGCCTTGCATCGCCGCCAGCACCTGCTCCAGGGAGGAAGATCCGGCAGGAAGATCCGGCGCGGCCCGGTTCTCCTCCATTCCCCCGAGGAAGGA
>JAZBOO010000138.1:0-7980 GCA_036351155.1 Candidatus Krumholzibacteriia bacterium
CCTGCTCGAGGCGCCCCATGCCCTTCTTCAAGGCCGGCGTCAGATACAACAGGGCATTGGTCAACAGGGCCGCGGGGGAGCCGGGCATGGTGTTCAACACGAACCGGTACATCATCGAGGCCGTGTGTGGTGGCCTGGGGCTGTCCTGCGAGGTGGTGCCGGCGGTGGACGATCGGCCCGAGGCCGTGACAGCCGCCCTGGACGACCTGTGCTCCCGCTGTGACTTCGTGGTCACCAGCGGCGGTGTTTCGGTGGGCCGGTACGATTTCGTGCGTCAGGTGCTGGAGGATGACCCGGGCCACCTCTTGCTGGCCGGCACCCGGATCAGACCCGGACGCCCGCTCCACGTGGCTCGCCGCCAGGGCGCGCTGGTCTTCGCCATGCCCGGCTACCCCGCGGCCCTGTTGACCAATGCCCTGTTGTATCTGACGCCGGCCTTGAAGAAGGGCATGGGGCGCCTCGAGCAGGCCACCCAGTGGTTCACCGCCACCACGCTCAATGGTTTTCGAGGGAGGCCAGGGCGCCAGTACCTGGCTCGGGCCAGGCTCGCCTTGCGCGATGGCCACTGGATGGCCACCAACCCGGGCTCCCAGTTCTCTTCCCATTTCCTGAATTTTGCCTCGATCAACGGGCTGGTCCGGTTGCCGCAAAAGGTCGAAGCCGACCTGGTGGAGGCCGACGGCTCGTACACCTTGCCTCCGGGCACCGATGTTGATGTTCTGCATTTCGATCTGGAGCTGGCGTGAGCGGGCCCGGAAACGCGGGGCCACAGCGGCCGCCGGCCGTGGCCTTCGTGGCCTGGTCAGGCACGGGAAAGACCACGCTGGTGGCGCGACTGATCGCTCTGGCCACGTCCCGAGGCCTGACCGTCGGGGCCCTGAAGCACGATGCCCACGAGTTTTCCATCGATCGGCCGGGCAAGGACAGTTATCGTTTCACCGAGGCGGGGGCCACGGTGATGGGGCTGGTGAGCGCCACCCAGTCGGCCCTGGTCCGCAAGCATGAACAGGCGCCGGGAGTGGACAAGATTCTGGCCCGTGACTTTCATGGGTTGGATCTGGTGCTGGTCGAAGGCTGGAAGAACAGCGACTTGCCCCGGATCGAGGTGTTCCGTCCCGCCCTGGGCCGCCCCCTGCTTTCTCGAGGAGAGCGCCATGAGCCGGCCTTGCTGGCCGTGGCCAGCGACGGTCCCGTCGAGGTTGATGTGCCGGTGCTGGATCTGAATGATCCTCCGGCTATCCTGGATTTCATCTGTCAAAGGTTTGGCCTGGTTTGAATTCTGGTAGCCCACAATTTTCCACCCTGATAGACGCCCACCAGCGTCGCATCAGCTACCTGCGTCTGTCGGTGACCGACCGGTGCAACCTGCGGTGCGGCTATTGCATGCCGGCCGCCGGCGTGCCTCACGTGGCCAAGAATGACCTGTTGAGCCGGGACCAGCTGGTCCTGCTGGGACGGGTGGCGGTCGAGCAGGGTATCCGAAAAATCCGGATCACCGGGGGCGAGCCCCTGATGCGCCCGGACATCGTGCCCTTGCTGGCCGATCTCGGATCTCTGCCCGACCTGGAACGCCTGGTCCTGACCACCAACGGCATCCGCCTGGCCAGCCTGGTGGGAGACCTCAAGGCCGCGGGGGTCTCGGGCGTGAACGTGAGCATGGACTCTTTGCGGGACGATCGTTTTGCCGAGATCACACGCGGCGGAAACCGCCGCCGCTGCTGGGAAGGTATCGAAGCAGCCCTGGCCGCGGGGTTACGGACCAAGGTGAATGTGGTGATCATGGCCGAGGTCAACGAGGACGAGGTCCTGGACTTCGCCCGGCTGGCCCAGGACCATCCCCTGGAAATCCGGTTCATCGAATACATGCCCACCGCGGGCCGACCCGATGACGCCCAGCTGACCGTCCCTTCCGCCCAACTTCTGGAACGGCTGTCCGGCACCTTCGATCTGACGCCCCTGGGCCATGAGAATCATGCCGGCCCAGCCCGCCGCTTCACGGCCTCCGACTGGCTGGGTTCGGTGGGGATCATCTCCCCGGTCAGCTGCCATTTCTGCCAGGATTGCAATCGCATCCGCGTGACCTCCACCGGTATGGCGCGCAGCTGCCTGCTCCACGATGCGGGCATCGACCTGAAGCCCTGGCTGGTCCAGGGCGACGCCTCGGGTCTGGCCGCCGCCCTGCGTCAGGTGGTGGCCATCAAACCCGAAGCCCACGGGCTGCCTTGCACCGGCTGGCGTGACGAGGACGGGCCCACCCCCTTTTCCATGTCCAGTCTGGGAGGATGACCGTGGAGTTCAATCATTTCGACGGGGAAGGCCGCGCCCACATGGTGGATATCTGCGCCAAGCAGCCCACCGAGCGCAAGGCCGTGGCCGAGGCCGTGGTGAATCTGGGGCCCATCCTGACGGCGGCCGTGCGATCCGGCGGTGTGGCCAAGGGCGACGTGCTGGGGGTGGCGCGATTGGCCGGCCTGGCCGCGGTCAAGCAGACGGCCCAGCTCATCCCGCTGGCCCACCCGCTGGCCGTTCATCATGCTGCGGTGGTTTTCGAGGTGGACGAGGACGCGGGTACCATCACCGCCACCTGCACGGTGAAGTCTCTGGAACGGACGGGCATGGAGATGGAAGCCATGACCGGAGCCAGCCTGGCCGCCCTGACCATCTATGACATGTGCAAGGGGGCAGACAAGTCCATCACCATTGGTCCGGTGCGCCTGGTGCTGAAGAGCGGTGGGAAAAGCGGCACGTTTAAGGCCGGTGAGGAGAAAGATTGATGGCCGGTCACCCTGCCTTGCGATGTGCGGTACTCGTTCTCAGCGACAAGGGGTCCCGGGGTGAGAGGGTAGATCTGAGCGGGCCCGCCCTGGTGACCTACCTGATCGAAAAGGGGTGCCCTGCACCTCACCTGGCCTTGCTGCCCGATGATCGGCCTCTCATCGCCGATCAGCTGGCACGCTGGTGTGACGGGGGCGGGTTCGACCTGATCCTGACCTGCGGAGGCACCGGCGTGTCGCCCCGCGATGTGACGCCCGAGGCGACTCGCGACATCATCACCATGGAGATTCCCGGCTTCGGCGAACGCATGCGGGCGGTCAGTTTGACCAAGTCCTCCCACGCCATTGTCAGCCGCGCCCTGGCCGGGACCCGGGCGGGAACCCTGATCATCAACCTGCCGGGTAGCCCACGCGCCGCCCTGGAAAATCTGGAGGCCGTCTGGCCGGCGGTACCCCACCTGATTGCCAAGCTGCAAGGCGACCCCGAGGATTGCGGCACCCCGTGAAAGCCAGCGGCATCATCCTGGCCGGCGGCAAGGCCAGCCGGATGGGGCGGCACAAGGCCACGTTGCGGTGGCAGGGGCGCACCCTGGTGGAGATCGTGCGGGATACTCTGAGCCCTCTTTGTGGGGAAATCCTGGTGGTGGCCAAGCCCGAGCATCAAGACCTGCTGAGCCAGGTGGAGGGGGTGCGGCTCGTGTGGGATCCGCCCGGCGCTCACGGGCCCCTCGCGGGGATCAGAGCCGGCCTGGAGGCGGCCACCAGTCCCCACGCCTTCGTGACCGCCTGCGACATGCCGGAACTCGATCCGGCGGCCGTTTCGCTGGTGCTGGACCAGCCGACGTCGTGGGACGTGGTGATCCCGGTGGCCCAGGGCATCCCTCAGCCACTCCACGCCCGCTTCAGTCGGCGGTGCCTGGGACCCATGGCCACCGTCCTGTCGGGAGGGGCCAGCCGTGTCAGCAGTTTTTTCGAGGAAGTTCAGGTTCTGGAATTGCCCGAATCTCGATGGCAGATGGTTCCCGGCTTCTCGGCCAGTCTGGCCAGCCTGGACACACCCGAGGACTGGGAGGCGTTCAAGGGGTGGGAGCGTTGATGCCGGTGGGGCTCCAGCGCTCCAGGGCGGCGCGCAAAACCTTGGGCTGCAGGGGCTTGGTCAGGTAGTCATCCATGTCGGCCCCCAGACATTTTTCCCGGTAACCTTCCATGGCGTGCGCGGTCAAGGCGATGATGGGTGTCCGCCGTCCCGTCTGCATCTCCGCCTCACGAATGGCCTGGGTGGCGCCAAAACCGTCCAGGATGGGCATCTGGATATCCATCAGCACCATATCGAAGGGGCTTCGCAGGTACTCCACCACGGCGTCCTGCCCGTTCTGAGCCCAGACCACGTGAATACCCGCTTTTTCCACCAGGCGCGTGGCCAGCTTGGCGTTGACCGTGTTGTCTTCCACCAGAAGGACACGCAATCCGTCCAGGTCGTTGCGCTGGTCTTCGGATATTTCCACCAGGCGGCTGGACGGCTGGACGGTGGCCGGCAGGGGCGCCTGGGCCTCGGGCAAGGCCAGGTGCAAGGCGAAGGTGCTGCCCTGGCCAGGAGCGCTTTCCAGGGTGATCTTGGCCCCGATCAGCTCGGCCAGTTGCTGACAGATGGCCAGACCCAGGCCGGTGCCTCCGTGGGTGCGCGTGGTGGAGCCGTCGGCCTGCTTGAACGCCTGGAATACCCTTTCGTGGGCCTCCGGGGGAATTCCCACGCCGGTGTCGATCACACTGATGGTGAAGGCCACCAGTCCATCTTGCCGGTGATTCGGAGTGCCCAGGATGGTCACGGTGCCATTCCGGGTGAATTTGACGGCGTTGTTGACCAGGTGGGACAGGATTTGCCAGATGCGATGGGAATCGCCCACCACGTCCTGAGGAAAGTCCGGTTCCAGATCGACGATCACCTGGTTGCCGTTTTCCCGGTTGGCCTGCTTGCCGGCCGAAGCCACCTTGTGAACCAGTTCCGGCAGCGAGAAGACCTCGGCCTCCAGTTCCAGGTTGCCCTCCTCGATCCGAGAAAAGTCCAGCACCTCGTTGATGACCCTCAGCAATGATTGTCCCGAGGTCCGGGCAATCTGCAGGTATTCTCTTTGCTGTGGGTCCAGCTGGGTTTCGAGGACCAGGTCGGTGACGCCCAGGATCCCATTCAGGGGAGTCCTGATCTCATGGCTCATGTTGGCCAGGAACTGGCCCTGGGCCTCATTGGCGGCCTCGATCTCGTCCTTGGCCTTCTGCAGGGAAACGGCTCTTTCCTTCAGAAGATGAGCGTTTTTCAAGCTGCGCCAGAATTCTGCATGGAAGTAATTGCCCAGGACGAGCAATTGACCCAGGAAGAACAGGATGAGGATTCCCAGCCCAATTTCGCGCAAGTTTCCGTAGACCAGCAGGGTCAAGCTCAAGGGCAGCAGGGTCATGGACACGAATCCGCGCAGCAAGGCAATCCGGGGCGAGAGGCTGCCGGTGGCGCTGGCGCCCATCCCGGTCACCGTCAACAGGCAGATGATCAGGGTCCAGCCGGCCCCCAGAGTGAAATAGATGGCGGGCAAGGCCAGTCCGAACGCCGCGGCTGAAACCAGGATAGTGAGGTTGAACCGGCGCATCCAGTACCGGGGTGCTCGGGCATAGAGTGAGGGGAACTGCTTCACCAGAAGGAGGCGGTACAGCCCGAGAACCAGCAAGAATCCGGCAAACAAACCGGCATGCAGGGGGGCCGTGGTCCGCAGGTCGGTGATCAGGGTCACCAGACCGACCAGGGGGACCATGGTCAGCGCCACCTTGGGCGAACGCCTGGCCAGTTCCCGGTCGGCCAAGGGGTCCAGAGCCGGTATCCGGTGGGATGGATTCTTTTTCGAGAAGAGTTTCAAAAACACTCCTGCGCCAGGTGAATGAGATTCCCTCCCGATCTTGTTCGGACATGGACCCTCCTTCTGTAGTCATTTCTTTATATTCCAGGGCATTATTCGTTCATCTGGGAGGATAATTTTTTGTGAGACGAATTTCGCTGCTTCCTTGCGCACCCAGCCCCCTTTTCCCACTATTGGCTTTCGCCGATCCCGGGGAAATGGGAGGGGAGGCGATAGGCTGAATCTTCAGATGGGAAACCGAAATGCGGGTCACGGAACTTTCGGATGACGACAGGATCTGGGTCAAGGAACGCACCACCCTGCTGTTTGGTGGAGATTTTGTGGTCTCCCGCAACGAGGTCCACGATCCTCACAAGTTGCCCGGGTTCATCGCCACGGTGGATCGCGAACGAGTCGGACTGGCCACCTACTCCCTTTACGACGGTGAGTGCGAGCTGGTGACCATCGACAGCCTTTGCCAGTTCATGGGCGTGGGCTCCTTGCTGCTGGAAAAGGTGATCGAGGTGGCGCGCCAGGAGGGATGCCGAAAAATCTGGGCCATCGTCACCAACGACAACCTGGATGCCCAGCGGTTTTTTCAGCGCCGCGGCTTTGTCCTTTCCCACGTCCGTATCGGCAGCATGAGCAAGATCCGTCTGCTCAAGCCCAATGTTCCCCGGGTGGGTTACTACGACCTGCCGGTGCGGGATGAATTCGAGTACGCCCTGGAACTCACCCCCTGATCCGGTTTCCCCTTCAGTTTTTCCTCCCCTTGCCGATAACAGGAACGTAGGCCGGAAGAAGGCGCTTCCGCGTTCCTGATCAGGGAGGAAATCATGATCACCCCGGTACAAGTCACCAGCATCCTGCCGGCTCAGGCCCAAACCCAGAAGCGTGAGCCGATGCCCACGCCCGCTGCACCCCCGGCGGCAGAGGCCCCGGCGTCCCTGGCCGCCTCCATCCGCAGCGATGGTGGCCTGCAGTTTCTCCAGCAGCATCTCCAGGACAAGATGGCCGAGCGTTTCGGCCCCGCGGAAGGTGAACCCGCATATCAGGAGGCGGGGGCCATCGTTTCCCCCGAAAATACAGCATCCCGCATCGTGAATTTTGCTCTGGGATTGCGGGAGGCCCATGCCCGGCAACACCCCGGTCAGGATGCAGGGGCGACCCGGGCGGATTTCGAGGCCGAGGTACGGCGGGGGATTGCCGAGGGGTTCTCCTCGGCCCGACAGTACCTGGAAGATCTGGGTCAGGGTGACGAGGAAACAATGAGCGTCATCGATCAGACCTGGGAGCTGGTGCAGGCCGGGCTGGAATCGGCGTTCCAGCCCCCATCAGATGAGTCCTCGCCTGATCTACTTGGCCAGGACGACGCGTGACACTGTAGGTGCCCAGCTGTCACCCTGCCATCTCACGAAATAAACCCCACTGGACACCGGGCGGCCCTGGTCATTGCGGCCATCCCAGCTCAGGGCGCCTTGCCTGGGACTGGGGGTGGGGGCCTGCAACTGCTTCACCATGTGCCCGCGCACATCGAAAATGGCCACTTCCAGCATTCCTGCCGCCGGCAATTCGTAGGCCAGATTCACCCGAGGGTTGAAGGGGTTGGGCCAGGCGGTGATTTTCGGTCCCACCAGGGTGAGGGGCAAGTCATGTCCTGGCACGGGGGTCACCCGCTGGCCGGGGCCCATGGCAAGGCCGTCGATGTAGAATCCATCGGCCGTCACGCCGGCGTCCGAGCCCCAGTTCAAGCGGAACTGGAAGGTGCCTCCCACATAGGCGCTGATGTCGAAAACCACGCCGAGCCAGCTGGCCGTCTCACCTGACCAGCCGGGCAGGCCGCCGATTCCGCTCAACGTCAGGTCGGTGTAGCTGTCCAGCGGTTCCAGGACGGTGAACCCATCGCCCTGGGAAGCCTCGAGGTTGACCCCATCGAAACCACCCTCGGTGGCGCCGAAGTAGTGAAAACTCAGGACGAAGCTGGTGGCCGTTTCCCCGGTCAGATCGTAAATGGGGCTCAGGAGGATGTCGGACTCATCGTCCAGGTAGGGCGCCGTCATGCCGATGCCCCAGCAGGAGGTGCCATCGAAGGCCCCGCCGGTGACCGCCAGGGGAGGCTGGCCGTACTGCCAGAGGCCCTCGGTGGAGGTGAATCCCCCCGGGCCGGATTCGAAGTCCTCCACCACCGCCACCAGCTGGGGGTTGACCAGGGCATCGCCCGAGGTCAAGGAGGTTTCCAGGATGACCACCTGGGCGCCGTAGCCCGGCAACCCGTCGAAGCGCAGCCGGTAGGTGTAGCCCGCAGGCACATCGGTCACGGCAAA
>JAZBOO010000139.1:0-15151 GCA_036351155.1 Candidatus Krumholzibacteriia bacterium
CAGGTTGTGGTTCTTCTTGATGTAGGTGACGATGGCCTCATCCAGCTCATCACCCCCCACCCGGATGCTGGTGTCGCAGACAATGCCGTTCAGCGCGATGACCGCGATCTCCGTGGTCCCCCCGCCGATGTCGATGATCATGTTGCCGCTGGGCTGATCCACCGGCAGTCCCACGCCGATGGCCGCGGCCATGGGTTCGGCCACCAGGTAGACTTCACGGGCGCCGGCGTGCTTGGCACTGTCCCGGACGGCACGCTTCTCCACTTCGGTGATCCCCGAGGGCACACACACCACGATGCGCGGGGCAATGAAGTGCCGCTTCTTCTGGGCGATCTTGATGAACTCACGGAGCATGTATTCCGTGACTTCGAAATCGGCGATCACCCCGTCCTTCATGGGACGGATGGCGGCGATCTGATCGTGGGTCTTGCCCAGCATCTTCTTGGCCTCGGCACCCACGGCGTAAACCTTGCCCGTCGACTTGTCCAGGGCCACCACCGACGGCTGGTTCAGCACGATGCCCTTGCCCTTGATATAAACCAGGGTATTGGCCGTACCCAGATCGATGGCGATGTCGTTGGTGAACATTCCCTGAAGGCGTTTCAACATGTCCGGAATCCTTCCCTGTGGCCGGTCCGCTGTCCTACCCCTGGGGCTGCGGCCAACCGTATTCCCGTATACTGACGATTTCCCCGTCGCCCACCACCAGATGATCCAGCAACTTGATGCCCAGCAAATCGCCACACTTCGCCAGTCGCGAGGTAAGCTCCAGGTCATCAGCGCTGGGCTGCGGGCATCCCGAGGGATGATTATGCGCCACAATAAGGGCCGCAGCTGACATGCCTACGGCCGTCTTGAACACTTCCCGGGGATGAACCAGGGACGCATTCAGCGAGCCAACAGACACCGTTTCGGTGCTCTGCACCCGGTGCCTCGTATCGAGATAAAGCGCGAGGAAACGCTCCCTGTCAAGCCCTCTGAAGGAATCGCGCAACATCGGGTGCAGATCTGCGGGGCCTCGGACCATCATACCAGACCGGGTCACCGGACCCAAAGCCCTCATTCCCAGCTCCAGGGCCGCTTGCAAGCGGCGTGCCCGGGCCTGCCCCACCCCGGGGATACTGGCCAGAACCACCGTGGGAACCCCTTCCAGAGCTGTCACCTGCCCATACCGTTCCATCAAGTTCCTTGCCGCCTGGATGGCCGGCACCGACCCACCGGGTCCCAGCGCAGCGGCCACCAGCTCGGCGTCACTCAAACCCCGCATGCCAAACTGTTCCCGGCGGCTTTCCCGGTCGGTGACCGGCAGGGGAGCCCGGTCCGCCACCGGGAGCTGCAGTTGTTGATTCCATTCCAGCATTGTTTCCTCCTGGACCGGCCGGCACCCCGGCAGTCGCTGGTTTGCATTCTTGTGGGAGGATGCGACCTGATTTATTCTCCATCCGGAATCACCATCACCGCTCCCTGGACCCAACCGAGGAAAACGACGTGTCTGAACACTCCGAAAAGCCCACCCCGGCCACGCCGCCCATCCTGGTGCGCAAGTACGGGGGTTCCAGCCTGGAAAGTGCCGCCCGGATCAAGGAAGTGGCGCGCGACCTGGCCCAGGTCCGGCGCCAGGGCTTTGGCCTGGTGGTGGTGGTCAGCGCCATGGGCAAGACCACCAACGAGCTGGCCCGGCTGGCCGACCAGGTGAGCGAAGATCCCCCCCGGCGGGAAATGGATATGCTGCTGTCGGTGGGGGAACGCATCACCATGAGCCTGCTGTCCATGGCCCTGGCCGAGGAGGGATGCCCCGCCATCAGCTTCACCGGCAGCCAGTGCGGCATCATCACCGACACCAGCCACAGCGACGCCCGGATCCTGGAGGTCAAGGGGGACCGTGTACGTCAAGCCCTGGCACGGGGCTACACGGTGGTGGTGGCCGGTTTCCAGGGGGTCAGCCAGGAAAAGGAAATCACCACCCTGGGACGCGGCGGCAGTGACACCACAGCGGTGGCCCTGGCTGCCGCCCTGGGCGCCCTTCGCTGCGAAATTCTGAAGGATGTGGATGGGGTCATGAGCGCCGACCCCACAGAAATTCCCGAGGCCTGGCAGCACACCGCCCTGGACAGCGGACAGATGCAGGACATCGCCAGCACCGGCTGCGGGGTGGTTCATGTCCGGGCAGTGGAGTACGCCGCCCGCCACGGGGTGGAACTGGTGGTCCGCAGCAGCTTCCACGAAGAACCGGGGACCATGATTTCCCCGGATCCCACGGCCCGCTGTGGCGAGCAACCTTCCGCCGCGCGCGAGAATCGCTACCGCCCTCTGGCCATGTCCGTGCACCGGGACCTGTGGCGCCTGGGACTGAGTACCCCCACCCCGGCCCGGGGCATCCTGTGGCGCGACCTGGTCCTGACCCACCTGGACCCCACCCGCATCGTGGCCGAATGGATGGACTGCGGTTCGGGATTCCGCTGGGAGGTGGTGGCCCCGAGAGCGGCACTCCAGGCTCTGATCGAAACCTTGCCACCGGCCGAGGACGGGGAAGCCATCAGCATCGAGGAAAACCTGACCAGCCTCAGCTTCGCCGGCGGGCAGCCCGACAGCTGGCTGGAGGTGCAGCGGCATCTGACCGATCTGCTGACTCGCCTGGGTTGTGATCAGTGGCGATTGCGGGCGGACGGAACGGCGCTCAGGGTCCTGTTGCCGGCTGGGTTTGACCCGGACCTTCCGCGTCAGCTGCATCAGGCCCTGCTTCCGGAGTGAACTCACGCAGGAGGTATTCGCGCCAGGTGCCGCCCGGCAACTTGCGGCAGGCCACGTCGAGCCAGTGGGCCGCCTGGAACGGGTCGGCCAGCTTGCCGTGGTACAGGTGGACCAGGCGCACCAGGGCCCGCTGACCGGCCGCTGTGGCCGGGTAGCAGGTGTAGAGTTCCTGATAGGCCCCTCGGGCTCCCTCATAGTCCCACTGCTTCTCCATGAACGTGGCCAGAGTTTGAAGAGTGTCCGGGGGAAGCATGCTCGTCAGTTCGGCACGCCTGATTTCCCGGTACAGCTCCAGTGCTTCGTCAAGTTCCCGCCGGGCCAGCAACCTGCGCAGGGTATGGTGATAATCACGGAAGGCAGGAATGGTTTGCCCCACCATGCGGAGCGCCCGCGCCCGCCCCAGCCGCGCCTGTTCATCCTCCGGATTCAAGCTCAGATACTCGGTCCAGGCGCCCACCGAGGCGTGATATGCCCCCTGGGTGAAGTATTCCAGCGCCTGAACCCGGCGGGTTTCGGTGCGGCCGGCCGACAGCTGCCCCAGGATCAGGGCCAGGCCCAGTCCCATGCTGAATCCCCCCAGGTGGGCCCCGTAGGACACCGAGGCTCCCGTTTCTCGGGCCACCAGCGTATGAGCCAGTTGCAGCAGCAACCAGCCGGCAGCCGCCAGCCCGATGGGCAGATGGGATTTCCCGGCCCGGTTCTGTCCCGCCAGCGGAGCAAAAACCCACCACCCCACCAGAACCCGCGCACTGTAGAAGCGCACCATGGCAAAGGCCAGCAATCCAGCCAGAGCTCCGGAAGCTCCCAGAACCCCCACGCCCTGGGTGCCCAACAAGCCCCATACCGAAACCAGCCCGTGCACCAGATTGCCGAACGAGCCCACCAGCAAAAAAACCAGGAGAAAAGTGCCCGATCCCAGGCGGTCTTCCAGCGGAGGTCCGAACACATTGAAATAGATGATGTTACCCAGGAGGTGGAGCCACCCCGAATGCAGAAAGAGGGCCGTGATGGCCGTCCAGGGGGCGGCATTTCCCGGGTAAAAGACCAGGTTCCAGGGGTCGTAACCCAGAGCCTCGGGCCGGTAGCGCATCCACAGGAAGGCAACCACCATCACCACGGTGATCAGGCGTGTCAACACCGGGGGACGGGTGGCCTGCCGATCCAGCCCCAGGGGATAGAAATAGAAGAAATACATCCAGAAACTCCCGCGCACCTGGCGCGCCTGGGCACAGCACGACCACCGGGGAAGGCGCAGAGGCCGTCCACTCAGATTCTGGATATCAATTCGTCAAAAAACCGATGGGATTAAGCACCAATTGCGGAGGGGTCCTGCCGGAGATCACTGACAATCCGTCCGTCACTGAGCCGGATCACACGCCGGCACTTCTCGGCGATGTCCTGCTCATGGGTGACGATGACCACGGTGTGGCCGCGGTCGTTCAGCCCCCTCATGATCTCCATGATTTCCTCGCTGGTCACCGAATCGAGGTTGCCGGTGGGCTCGTCGGCCAGGATGAGGGAAGGGTGGTTGACCAGAGCCCGGGCAATGGCCACCCGCTGCCTCTGGCCCCCGGACAGCTCGTTGGGCTTGTGGGTAGCCCTCGGGGTCAGCCCCACGGCTTCGAGGGCCTCACGCACGCGACTGGCCCTTTCCGTGGCCGAAATACCGGCATACACCAGGGGCAACTCGACATTCTGGGCCGCCGTGCTGCGGGCCAGCAGGTTGAAGGTCTGGAAGACGAAACCGATCTCCCGGTTGCGGATGGCGGCCAGTTCATCGTCGCTGAAGGTACTGACCTCGGTTCCGTTCAGCTTGTACGAGCCTTTGGTGGGCGTATCAAGGCAGCCGATCATGTTCATGAGGGTGGATTTGCCGGAGCCGCTGCTGCCCATGATGGCCACGTACTCCCCCGGATCAATATCCAGATCCACACCCTGGATGGCCGGCACCTCCTGGGTGCCGACCTCGTAGATCCGGTACAGGTCCCGGGTGGAAATGACCGGAACGGTGGAGTTCATCACATGTCCCGGCCGTAGCTGCTGACCCTGCCCACGGCGCGCTCCAGCTGGGCTTCACCGATCAGGAAATCGCACATGGCCTGCACTTCCTGCGCCCGGCTGTTGGCCAGGTTGACCTGCGCGGTGATGATGTCCAGTGTGGTCCCCGCCCCCACCCGGAAGCGTTCCTGAGCCAGACGCAGCTCTTCCTCGGACTGGATGATGGTTTCGCGGCTCACGTTGGCCCGCTCCCGGGCCTCGACCAGATTGTTGTGCAGCTGTCGGATTTCGACCTGCACGTTCATCCTCGCCTGCTCCAGCTCGTACTGGGCGATGCGCGCGTTGGCCTTGGCCTTGGAGCGTCCGGTCAGGGTCTGCATGCGGTCGAAAATATTCCAGGACACGGAATAGCCCCAGCTCGTGCTCCCGGATTTCTGGGAACCGAACTTGAAGGGCGAATCGTTGGTGTAGCGGGTGTGGCTGACATTCAGGTCCACGCGAGGCAGCAAGTTGCTGCTCGCGCTGGTCACGTCATTTTGACGCGCCTGGAGATAATACTCATTGCTGGTCAGATCCAGCCGGGAGTCCAGGGCTTCCATGTACAGGGATTCCACATCCTCGACCTGGAAGTCCGTGTCCAGCACGGAAAAATCCACCCGAAAAGCCGCCACCAGCGGGCGGTTCATGGCGTAGGCCAGGTCCACGAAGGCCTTCTTGACGTTGTTGTCGGCCACCACGACGTCAAGCTTGGTGTTCTCCAGCCGCACGCGCTGCTGAAGGACATCGCTCTTGGCGGCACTGCCCAGGCGGAAGTAGGTTTCGGTCCGCTCCAGCTCCTTGGCCGCCTGGTCACGAGAATCGTTGGCCACCACCAGGAGGCGGTTGTACCGCAGAAGGTTGAAATAGGCCATGGTCACGTCCTGGACCACCAGTTCGCGGGTGTAGTCGCGGGTGGCCTCGGCCGCCGACAGGTTGTTCTTGGCCGCGCTCAGGTTGGCAAACTTGCTGAAGCCGGCAAACAGGTTCAACGAGGCCTGTCCCCCGAAATCCTTGTAGGTGGAGCTCACCGTTTCATCGGTCAGCCCGTTGAGCACCGAGACTTGCTGGAACCACATGGTCGAATCACCCGCCGAGTCATAGGTGTAGAAGGCCTCGTTGGAGAAGGTCCGGTCGTCCACGTCGTAATCGGTTCGCTCGGATTTGCTCCAGCGGTGGGACAGGCTCACATCGGGCAGGAACGCCCCCTTGGCCCCGGTCACATCCTTGGCCGCGATGAACCGGCGCTCCTCGCTGATCATCAACGAGGGGCTGCTCTGCAGGGCCAGGTCAACGCATTCCCTCAGGGAGAGGATGGGCAAGTTCTCACCATTGGTCTCTTGTGCCGCAGCGGGACCCACGGACCCCAGAACACCAGCCAGGAGCACGGGGAGGATCAGGATCAGGCGTGAAAAGCGGAATTGGGCAACGCGCATTATTAAAACTCCCTGAAAATCGGATGTCGAAGTGGCCATGACTGGAGATCCAGAGAACATCCAGAGGATATCCAGAGGCCATCCAGAAGCCATCATAAAACCAGATGCTGGGCAAACCAACCGGAAACATTACGCAACTGACGCCGGCCAGTTGCGCGAGGATGGAAAATACCCGCGAAAAACAAAACGCCTGGCTGCGCCAGAACCTTCGAAAAAAGTGGCCGCGCCTTTGAAGACGCGGCCACTCGGCAAAAGGTTCCCTGAATCCGCTCCGGAACGTGTCCAGAAAAATTCCGGGTCAACTCCAGATCAATGGAGACGGAAGTTGAACGGGATCGCCATCCAGGCCTTCACCGGAATATTCCGCTGCTTGCCCGGGAAGAAGGTCCACTTGCGCGCCGCGATGAGCGCCTGCTTGTCCAGGATGGGATTGACACCCTGGAGAATCTGGGCGTCCTTCACCAGTCCATCGGGGCCCACCAGAACCTTCACGATGACCGTGCCCTCGATCTGGGCCCGACGCGCCATCTCGGGATAGTCGGCCTTGGCGCGCGTCTTGAACTTGGGCTTTTCACTGCTGGCCACGAAACCGGTATCCCCACCCAGATCGTACTGGGCGGTGGTGCTGGTGATGGCCGTGTCCAGATCCATCAGGGTGTCGGCGATCTCGACGTCCTCGGTCACCTCATCATCGGGGGCAGCCTCGATGACCTTGGGCGGCGGGGGCGCTTCGACCGGCGGCGGGGGCAATTCGATGACTTCCTGGTCCTCGATGTCCACCACCTCGAACTCTTCCTGACGGAGCTTGTACGGGTTGGGCTTGATGTCGGGAAATAGCGCCCACAAAATGGCCACGATGATCAGGGCGGCAATTCCCGACCAGCGCAGGTACTTGTTGTACTGCGCCTTGAAATCATCATTCGCCGAAGCCCGGAGCCCGCTGTTCACCGAAAGGGTGCTCATGTCACTCCTAATACTTTGAACCGGGGTTGGATTCGATGTCGTTGTTGAAGAAGACACGCACCGCGTTGACCTCTTTCAACTCTTCCATGACATCGCTGACCACCCCGTAATCGGTGTAGGTGTCCGTCTTGAAGGCGACGATCAACTGGGGGTTCTCGTTGATCTTCTGCCCGATGATGTCGGTGATGTGCTTGATCTGCACCAGACGATCATCGATGGAGATCTGCCCCACCCGGTTGATATAGATGTTCGAGACCAACTCGCGGTTGACCTCTTCGCCCGCCTCGGCCCTGGGCAGCTCCACCGGCAGCCCGGTTTCTTCACGGAAAATGGTCGTCACCATGAAGAAAATCAGCAGCAGGAAGGCGATATCGCCCATCGAGGAGGTCGGAATGAATGTGCCTTTGTTTGTCTTACGTCCAAAATCCATCATCCGCCTCCTTTCTATTCCTTGGCTGTCTTGAGAGAAACCTTGTTGGCATTGGCCAGCCGCAACTCATCCAGACAGGCCACCATCTTGCCGTAATCGGCGTCGGGATGAACCTTGAGCACCACCACCAGCTTGGGGTTGGCCAGGATCCTGTCCGAGATGGCCTGCTTGATGTGGTTGATCTCGATGCTGTTGCGATCCAGGGTGATGAAGTTGTTCTCGTCCACGTAAAGCGTGGCGATGTTACTTTCTTTCACCTTGATGCTGTCTTGCTGGTCCTTCTGCTTGCCGGGCAGGACAAGGGTCAAGCCCTGCTCGGCAGCAAAGATGGTCGTGACGATGAAGAAGATCAGCAGAAGGAACGCCACGTCGGCGGTCGAGTCCATGCGCAACTCGCCGAGCGGCTCCTTCTTCTTTTTCTTCATGATGCCCATCGCTCAATCCTTCCGCATTGTCCCCATTAAAAGGCCCCACATCAAAATAGGGAGTCTCCAGGTGGGAGACTAGCCCTTCATCCGTTCCAGCTCTTCGATCAGTTCAGCACTGGTCTCTTCCATTTCGATGACGAAACGGTCGATGGCCGACACGAAGTAGTTGTAACCGATGGTGGCGGGGATGGCGACGATCAGACCGCTGGCGGTGGTGATCAGGGCTTCGGAGATACCGGAGGCCACGAGCTTGGCGTTCACCTGTTCACTGGCGGCAATGGCATCGAAGGCATTGATCATACCGGACACCGTACCGAGGAAGCCCATCAGCGGGGCAATGGTGGTCACCGAGGAGATCCAGATCAGCCCACGCTCGAGGAACGACATCTCGATGGTTCCGGCGGTGGCGATGGCCTTCTCGACCGATTCACGACCCTTGTCGGCCTTCTGCAGACCGGAGTACAGGATGGCGGCAATGGGCCCGCGCACCTTCTGACACTCCTCGGCCGCAGCCTGGACACCATCACTCCGCAGAGTGGTGATGATGGTCCCGATCAGGCGTCGGGTGTTCACCCGGGCCCGGTACAGGGTCCAGCCACGCTCGATGATGAAGATGAGCCCCACGAGGGCCACCAGGAAGATGGGGATCATGAAGGGACCACCGGCCACGAACTTCTTGCCCAGGCCGGTCTGTCCGATCGCAGAGCGATCGATGATACCCATGATACCACCGAGAGGCTCGATGATCACAGGCACTTCCTGCAGGGAGTCGGCCGCGGTGGAGCCAAAGCCCAGGGAGTCGCTTGACGCCTGAATCTTGGCGAACTTGGCAGCGGTGGGATTCTCTTCTGCCGCCTCATCCTGGGCCAGCACCGGCATCACGAACATGAGGGCCAGCAGGCCGACGGAAAGGAGCCGGAAACAGGCGTTTTTCAACGTACCGTTACGAGCCATTGTGAAAGTCTCCCTTTCAAGAAGTGGGACCCGAAAAAGCTAGTGCCGACGGCTGTATCTGGCAGGTGGGGAGCCAGCTTGAAGCCGCGGATAGGTCCTGTGAACTGAGAGCGGAAAACCGCCCGTGGACCCTTGTTTCACCCGGTCTAGGAGTCTAGTCGCACCGATATAATTAGTGCAGACAGGGGGGCCAAGTCAAACCCTATTCTTCCCCCTGGATGACGTTGGAGGATTCCAGGAAGAAGTCTCCGGTGCCCGTGCGATCCACAAAAAGGAAGCGTGTGCCCATGCTACTGCGCGAGAAGCGGTTTTCGAACAATGGCTTGCCCAGGCCATCGTACTTCCAGAGCTCAAAGCCATAATCGTGTCGGGCCGATCCGGCAACCGCCTCCCGCTGGGTCTGGGCACGGTGCGAGTAGGGCATGGGGATGCCTCCGGTCACGGCGTAGGGATCGATATTCTGCGATCCGTCCTCACTGGATCCCTTGGACCAGACACTGGACCGATCCGGGGCAAAACGCTGGTAAACCTTGATCCGGGCGTCGTCCTGGTCGCGGAAATTCATGGGCAGCTTCTCGCCCTGCACTTCATCGGCAGGGCCCAGCATGATGAACACCACCCCTCGGTCATCGGCGGGGCCTGTAGGAAGAAATCCGCCCAGGAACTGTTCCACATAACCCATCCGGTACTGGAATTCCAGGTAGGCCTCGTTGACGGGGCTCTCCGGGTCGGGGTTGTGGGCGTCCCAGAAGAGGTCCAGCATTTTCTCTTGCTCGGCCGGGCTGGCCGCCTTGAAATCCTTCAGCTGAGACCCTTCAAATACCAGGTGTCCTTCGGCCAGCACCATGTCCCGGTGGCGGCCAAGGGTGTCCAGGCGCCAGATCACATCGAATCCCGACACCACCGCCCGACCATGCCCCCCGAGAGGGGCCATGCTGAGACGATAGGACCCTTCGGGCAGCAGATTGACGTCCAGGGAATAGAAAAGACCCGCAGGAAGACCCGCTTCCAGAGTGGTGAGACCCCGCTGGTCGAAGGACAGGGTGTCCGTGATGCCGTAGGCCATGTCCAGGCTCACGAGCTGAAGCAAAACACCTGCGGTGCTTTCGGGGGAATGCACTCCGCCGGTGGGCGGCCAGACGGGTACGAAGAGCTGCAGGTGATCCTGTTCGATCCCGTAACGGCGGGAAGGATGCATGTAGTCATGCAACCAGCCGCCGCCCTGCCCGCGCGTGTTGGAAGGGTTCCAGCGGTCCAGCGGGGCTTGAAAGAGATACAAGGGGTCCCCCAGGCTCACGCCCACCGGATGCCGGGGCGAATCGGGGGCAAACCAGTCTGCGGAGCATTCGCTGCTGACGTTTTCTTTCCGCATGGAATTCAGGATGCCTTCCTTGCGGCGGTTCACGTCATAAACCCGGCACTTGAAGCGGGCCGAGCGGAAGGGGATATCCTCGATGATCAGGCCGAAATTCTGAAAAAGAGTGGCCGTGGCAGCCTCTTCCCGGCTCAGCGGAGGGGTACGGAAGGGGCGCTTTTCGGTGACGGTTTGCCCATCGGCCCCCACAAATTCCACCTCGACACGCAATCGTCCCACGAAACCACGGTCTTCATGATCGTAAGCCAGGGAGGCGTTTGACACCTCGATCATGACCAGAACGTCCAGGCGCTCATTATCCTGCCACCGGTTCACCACATCCACCGAAGTATGAAAATTTCCCCCTCCCTGAAGAGGAAGAACCATACCGGCCAAGGTGGAGCCAGGCAGCAGAAGAACGGCCCCGAGCAGAAGAAAGACCACGGTGGAAATAGAGGAAAAGGTGAGCCGGATGGGGTGGACCATGACAACAGCCATCTTCAGGCCTTCGTTTTGGTGGAAGAAACCGATCCCCCTCGACCGGAATTGACTGGATCAATTGAATCATCGCTTTGACCAGCCAACTGGTAATAATTATACAGAACCCGAGAAGTTTTGGCCAGCCTCAGATAAAAAAACCGCCCCGTGCAAGACGGGGCGGTAGACAGGTCATTTCCGGAGGTTTGGACAGCTTGCGTCAGGCCGGCCAGAAAGCGGAACGTTCGGGGCTAGAACGTCACCGACAGACTCATCCGGTGCAGGAGGCCCAGGGGTCCCATGTCGACTCCGCTGTAGTCGGCCTGCATCTTGGTGTTGCCTCCGGTGGGCAAGGCCGCACCAAACCCGTAGGCCGCACCATCGGTGTCATAATTGATGTGGTAGCCGGCACGCACGAAGAACTGCTGATTCAGGGTGTACTCCACCCCCACGTTGGCGCGTTCCAGGTTATCCGAGGGATGCTGGAACTCACCGGCCACCGCCAGATTCTGGTTCTCCGTCTTCCAGGCGTTGAAGCTGGCCCCGACCTTGAAGGTCACCGGCAGCTTGGATTCGCGCTCATCGAAGGTGTAGGTCCCACCCAGGTTCTGGATGGTCATGCCCAGCTTCAGGTCGCGGATCCCGATCCGGTACATGATACCGAAATCGAAAGCCCCGGTATTGACCGCCGTCTCGGCCAGGCCCATGTGCAGATAGTTCATGGTGAACCCTGCAGAGAACTTGTCGGTGAAGAACCGCGAGTAGCTCAGGCCGAACGTGGTCGACCCGGAATCGAAGGTTTCACCGGTGCCCTCGGGGCTGTAGGCCGTCCGGACCAGCTGGGGGTCCATCCAGAACGACCGCACCGAGAAGGCAAAGGTGCCGGGAATGGACCGAGGATTGAATGCCAGCACCGCCGTGCTCAGCTTGGTGTCGGCAGCCCAGGAGACATGATTGACAGACACCTCATTACCCAGGACATTGACCAATCCACCGGGATTCCAGAACACGGCCGATGCATCATCAGCCACTCCGGTGAAAGCGGACCCCATACCGGTGGCCCGGGCGCTCACTCCTATTTTAAGGAACTGACCGCCAAAAGTACCGACCTTGGCAAATCCTGCAGCCATCACCATGGAAGGCAAAACCAACAGGATGGTGGTCAGAATCGCGACGCGCTTCATGGAAACCTCCAGATCCGTCAAGAGACGGAGTTGACACAAACCTGCCCCAATGAACAGTTACCTGACGACAACAAACTTACCGATGAAATCCTCGAAGCGATCATCATCGGACTGCACGGTGTAAAGGTAAATCCCGCTGACAACTTCCTGCCCGTTCCGGCTCATCAGATTCCAGCTTTCATGGCCCGTTCCGTCGGTGCCGTCGTGCCGGATTTCCTGCACGAGGTCACCGCTGACCGTGAAGATGGAGATCGTGTTCCGAGCCTGGGGCAGATTGGTGAACGTCACCCTCACACCTGTGGGGTCATCCCCGTTGGGGAACAGCTCCTGGTATTCGGCCAGAGCATCACGCGTGGCCGGGTTGGGGAACACATAGATGTTCACCCCGTTCTTGGCCCGATCTTCCGCCGTTTGCGACTCCGTGCCAGGAACCGTGTTGGTGAAAGAGGATCCGGGATCGCCGCCCAGCCCCTCGCCCACGGGTAACTGAATATTCAGGTCATTATCCGCGGGCAACAGAGCATGATCGGTGGCAGTCACCGAATAGAAATAAATGAACCCATTGTGAATATCCCTGTCAATGTACTCGTAATAACGGGTCGCGTGTTTTTCCACGATGCCGGCACCCTCGTCGGGGGCGCGGTAGGCCACCGCGAAGAACGTATCCAGGATGGCGGGATAGGTTTCCCAGGCCCGGATCACGTCGTAATCAGGGTTGGGCGTCCCATCGGAGAAGCGCAGGGGCGGCCGGATACTCAGCTGTCCCTCGGGATCATTATCCACCACTTCCTGCATGCCTTCGGCCAGGCCCTCGAAACGAGGATCGTCCAGGCAGCGGGGCCGATAGGTCACCACATCCAGACCCGTGTTCGCACCCAGCGGAATGGTGTCGAGCCGGGTGCCCACGCCGGGGATTTCCCGGGCCGACACGTAGCTGTTGACCAGATCGTATTCCGCAATCATCTGCCACAGGCCGCTCTCCGGCCCGTTGACTTCCGAAGACCCGTAGGGGCGATCCCAGTTGTCGGCCCGCCAGATCCGATAGGATTCGAAATCCACGGTCTGCAGGCGGATATCCTCGGCCAGCTCGCTGCTGTCATCCCAGAAAACGTGCACGCGGCTGTCGGCCGACCAGACCCGCAAACCCGGCGGAGGCGGAGCCATGCCCACCAACCAGTTGACCTGGGTTTCATTGCCGTCGACACCCGTACAGGCCGCGGTGTTGTCCGCCAGGGGATCATTGCAGGTCCACAATCCCGACTCGATGGCTCCTTCGGGGCAACCGCCGAGCTGACGCACACACTCGAAGCAGTTGTCCATGTTGAACATGGCGCAGGTCCGGACATCGCCGGGCCCGAAGGTGAAATTGAACATGTCCGTTTCCTGCACCTGCTGATCAGCGTTGGCCAGCAGCCAATCCGCATTGACACAGGAGGTGTCCCCGTAGTCGGGATAAAAACGGTCCCAGGGATTTTCGGAGCCACCACTTTCGAAATCCTCGCGGCAGAGCATGGTCTCCCGACCCTGAATACCGATGTCAATGGTCTCGGTGTCGGAGTCGAGCATGAACTGCTCGGGAATGGTGTCGACGTACACGCCGTACCAGGTCAGGGCGGCCTCGGCACAGTGATTCAGCAAACCGCGTCCACCGGCGGCATCGCCCAGGCCAGGGCCCACGACCATGCCCACCTGAAAGTTGAGCGTTTCATCGGGTTCCAGTGTTCCGAAAGGACCGGCGGAAACCAGGAAACGGAAATCGGCCTGCTTGCCGGGAAGGGTATCCCCGTCCCATTCGTCGAAGTCGGCGGCCAGCAGCTGGTAGGCTTCGTCGTCATTGGTGGGGTCGCCACCCTGCTCGAAGCTGGTGCTTCCCTGGAACTTCTGGAAAGTCCGCATACCCACCCGGGTCGGGGCTTCCTGTCCCGTGGGATCGATGTCATGCCCCAGGAAGATGATGCCAAAGTATCCCTCGAGGGCGCCGCTTTCCGCCGCGTCCCACATGTAGCCGACTTCCACGGGCACCCAGCTGCCGTCCGAGGCCCGCACGGCTCCGCGATAAGATCCGGCCATGTCATCGTCAGCAATACCACTGGCACCACGGGCACCAATATCACTGTCGGCAAAGAAGCCGATGTAGACCTTCTGGACGTCCGTCACCCCGATATTCGTGATGTTGTATTCGAACCCCACGAAATCATCGACCTGGTCGTTTTCCCACTGGTAAGTGCTCTGCACGACCTGGAGGTTCATCGGTGTGTGGTCCGGGTTGTTTTCCTGGGCCAGACGGGTGTTGTCATAGTTGGTCAGCACCATCATCTGGTTGCCGATCTGCCCGAAATCCTCGTCGATCAGGCCGTCGCCGTCATCGTCCACCCCGTTGAGGGTTTCCTCGTCGATTTGGCCGTCACCATCGTCGTCGGCGTTGGGCATGGGCAGACGCCGGCCACTGGCCCCGCTGTTTCCGGCCGGCCGCAGCAGCTTGGTGCCCACCGCCTCGTAGATGGTGTCTTCCAGCTCATCTTCCGGATAGAACTCACTGCTCCAGCCACCCGAGGAGACCAATCGCTCACCCAGGACCACTCCACCGACCCAGAGACCGGCGGACCAGAGATATTCATCCCCGGATCCGGCAGGCCACTGACAGGAGGGCGCATCGGCAAAGGTGGTCGGCACCGAGAAGCCCGAACCGATCAGCCCCCAGTTGGTGATGTTGATCTGCACCTCACCGACATTCATGACGTAGCTGCCGTCCAGGACGAAAATCCCGCCTGGGTTGTAACCCATTTCGACGACAGGATTTTCCACATCCATCCGCGCGAAGGCGGATCCTGTCAGGCAAACCATCAACAGGAGCAGGCCCACCGACGGCAACACCGCCTGGCGGACTTTTCCTGGCTTGTTCATGATGGTTCCAATCATTGCCATCCTTTCAACGGGAGCCCGCAAGGCAGGCCCTCAACTTTACGCCCCGTTAGAAATAGTAACCGACACCGACGCGGAACAGGCGATGAGCGCCAAAGGTCCGCGGATCCGTGATCGGTATATATTCGTCCTGACCATCGCCGTCGGCGTCCTGCAGAATGGCCGCCCCGAATTTTCCGGTTTCGGTCAGATACGGCATGCCGGCATAGCCGGCACCG
>JAZBOO010000140.1:0-3657 GCA_036351155.1 Candidatus Krumholzibacteriia bacterium
AAGACACCAGGATGGGCATGGAGTTGCTGGCCGATATCCTGCGCAACCCCGCCTTCCCCGAGGACAAGATCAAGCTGGCCAAGGAGCAGGAGAAGGCCGGTATCTCCCGCCGCAACGACGATCCCATGACCATCGCCCAGCGCGAAGGTGTCAAGGCCGTGTTCGGGGCGGAGCATCCTCTGGCCCGCCACACCGAGTACGCGACCATCGCCTCGGTGACGCGGCAGGACATGATTGACTTTCACAACCAGTGGTTCGGTCCGGATCGGATGTACCTGGTGGTCATCGGGGACTTCGACAGCAAGGAAATGGTCGAGTTGATCGAGACCACCTTTGCCGGCTGGCCCGCCGCCAAGAGCCCCTTGCCCGAGGATCCCGAGATCGTCAAGTTCCCGCGTACGGTGAACATTGCCGACAAGGACGATTTGACCCAGTCCACGGTCATCATGGGCCACAAGGGTATCCGTGCCGACAACGAGAACTACGCCGGTGTGCTGGTGGCCAACCGCATCCTGGGTGGTGGGTTCTCGACCCGGCTGTTCAACGAGATCCGCAGTCGCCAGGGCCTGGCTTACTCCGTGGGCAGCTCACCCGGGACGGGTTTCCGTTACCCGGGGATGTTCATGGCTTTCACCATGACCAAGAGCGAATCCAGCGAGAAGGCCACCGACGCCATCCTGGTGGAAATCCAGAAAATGCTGGACGAGGAAGTGAGCCCCGAGGAACTGGAACGGGCCAAGGACGGTATCCTGAACTCCGAGGTTTTCAGCTACGATTCCAAGCGTGAGATCCTGGACCGCATGGTCATGTTCGAGCGCTATGGCTACCCCGTGGATTTCCTGACCCGGTACCAGGACAACGTGAAGAACATGACCGCCGCCCAGGTCAAGTCGGCCGTCAACGCGGTGTGGAAGCCCGCGGACATGACCATTTTTGCGGTGGGCAATTACGCCGATTTCGACGGCGACTTCAGCAAGTTCGGTCCGGTGACCATGGTGGACATCACCATCCCCGAACCCGCCCTTGATATCCCCGAGGCCACGCCCGAAAGCCTGGCCCGCGGCAAGGAGCTGATGACCGCGTGCCGCGAGGCTGCCGGCGGCGCCAAGAAGTTCACCAGCCTGAAGACCCTGTTCGAGAAGTCCGAGTTGCAGGCCAGCATCCAGGGCATGGATCTGACCTTCACCACCGAGAAGTCGGTGGTCTATCCGGACAAGGTGTACACCTCGGTCAAGACGCCTTTCGGCAATCAGTCCGTGGTGGTGGCCGGAGACACTGGCTGGATGGTCAGCCCCATGGGCAACAAGGACATGGAGGCCGAGCAGCTCACCGCAGCCAAGGACGAGCTGAAGACCGACGTGGTGGGTGTGTTCCGCAACCTGCAGGACCTGCAGTGTCAGGCCCTGGAGCCGACCAAGGTCGACGGCGTGATGTGCCATCCCGTCCATGTGTCGGGCATCGGCGACAGCTACACCATCTTCTTCCTGAACGCCGCGGACAGCAACGTGTTCATGATGCAGAGCCCGGGCAATTCGCCCATGACCGGCGCGCCGGTGACCCAGAAGGTTTTCGTGGACGAGTATCACGACATGAACGGCTACCACATGCCCAAGAAAATTCGACTGCTCTACGATGACGAGCTGTTCGGCACGGGGACCATCCTGGACTTCCAGGCCAATCCCAAGGTGGATAGCGCGCTGTTCACCAAGTAGGGCTCCTGAGGCGACATGAGAAACGGGCACCCGCTGATGGGTGCCCGTTTCATTTTTCACCGCGAAAGCGCCCTGTCTGGTTGACTGGCTGGCGCGGCGATGGTATCATCCGGCTTCAGAAATTTTATAGCTGCTTCAAGGTCTACCCAGGTATTTAAGGAAGTGCGCGAGCTTCAACTTGCCCCGGGAGGTGTCGCCTTTGAAGCAGCTATTATTCTATTATAGCACTTTTGATAATTAATTGTCTACTTATTTCTCTTTTGGTAACCCCGTGGGCGTCAATAGGTCAAAAACCTTTGGCCTGGAAGGTTTTTTCCCGTGTTTTTCTGGAGTTTTGGGGAATAAGAATCGTGGATGGCGGGTAGGATTTCTGATGATGGTTTCTCCGGGTGACTTTCGCTGCAACATTACCTGCACCCGGGCGTATGAAGCCATCAACGGTTTTCCTACAACAGACCACGGGGGGTCTTGCGGTGTTTATTCTCGAAGCCATCATCGGTCTGACCATTCTGATGGTCGTCCTGAGCGTGGGCCTGCTGCTGCTGAAATTCGCTTTCGCGGTGGTCATGATTCCCGTCAAAATCGCCTTCTTTCTGACCAAGGGTTTGCTCTCGCTCTTGCTGGTCATTCCCCTGCTGTTCATCCTCGGGGCGGTGATCACTGCGGTGGTTCCCATCGGGTTGATTTTCCTCTTGCTGCCGGTGCTGGCCATCGGCGGCATCACCTACGGGTTGTTCTGCGCCCTTTGATGTGCGGCTGGAGCCTGGCGCTCCTGTTTCTCTGGACCCTCGGCACTGCTCTGGTGCCGGGGGTTTCTTTTGCCTGGGACCCACAGTTTTCCCATCTCGAACCCGATGCGCGGCTGGTGCCCTGGTCCACCGTCACCCGATTGAGCCTGGAGGCGGGACGATTTCCCCCCCTGTATCGCTCCCAGACCGGCACCGAGCTGGCCGAGGCGCTGGATCTGCCGCGATCTGTCGGCGATCGTCGCGAGCAAGCCACGGCCGACTGGTGGCGAGCGCGGTATCTCCATGCGGGAGGTGGCCGCAGCTGGACGGGGTGTGAATGCAAGGTGCATCCCTATTCATTGAGGTTGCAAGCGCGGGCGCGCGTGGGGTTCAGCGGCCTGGGGGATATTGTACCTGGGGAGGCAGGGCTCTCCTGGGCACCCGGCTGGAATGCGGTAATCGAGCCGGTGATGGACTGGAGCGCCGGCGTGTTCTGGGCTACCACCACCTGGAGGTTACACGGGCGACTGGCGGAGGGGGGCGCCACCCTGGATCCGGATGATCCCCTGGCCTGGACCGGCTGGTCACGGGCGACCGGTCCCGGACAAGCCCGGGAGGCCCGCCTGTCCCGCGGCCTCTGGCTGGTGGATGCGCCCCAGTTGCTGGTGGGAGCTCAGCTGGGCCGGTGGAGCCTGAGTGCGGGCTGGGCGGCCCGCCGTACGGGACCGGGCCTGACCGGTGCCCTGGTTCTGGACCAGGGGGGCGAAACTTTTCCCGCCTTCACGGCGCGCCGCACACAGCCCTTTGAGTGGTCCGGTGTGATGAGTCGGGTGGCGCCGGAGGATCTTCTGCTCCGGGTAGGGGTGCTGAGCCAGCGGCAGGTGAGGGTGAAGGACCCGCGTGGTGATTACTGGAAGGAATCTCGTCCCTGGTTTTTTCAATGGCTGATGGGCTGGGAGGTGACCAGCTGGTTCCGGACCACGGCGACCCACACGGTCATGGCCGCCCCGCGCGAGAATACCCTCTGGCTGGACCTGCCGCAGATCAACTTTCCGGTCATCGGAACCACCTGGCGAGAGCGGGACACCGGACCCATCACGGACCGCCTGTTCGCGGTGCAGATGGAGGCACGATGGACGGATGCGCCCTGGCCTCTTTTGCCTGCCCAGGCGGGGCGGGCCTTCTGGGAGTATGGCGGGACCGATTTCTTGCCCCGT
>JAZBOO010000141.1:0-2260 GCA_036351155.1 Candidatus Krumholzibacteriia bacterium
GGAACCACCGGCTGGGGACCACGGCCCAGACGCTGCAGATAGGCGATCACGGCCGCCATCTTGCTGTCCGGAGCGATGTTCACGTCCTTGGACGCCAGGTCGGCGGCCACCATTTCACCCTGGCTGAAGAACCGCTGCTCGGCCAGCGCGATGTCCTCATCCGTGTAGGGGGTGCCCAGGGTGCGCAGGGCCTTCATGCGGCCCGTGATCACCTGGGGATCCAGGGTTTGCGTCTTGAAATGTGTGTACGTGGGCATGTTGGACCCGGGTGAGGTCGACCGGGGGTCCATCAGGTGCAGGTAGTGCCACAGGTTGTCGTACTTGCCGCCCACGCGGGCCAGGTCCAGACCCGTCCGCTTGCTGCCCCACTGGAAGGGATGATCCAGCAGCGATTCTTCCCTGCGCGAGTAGTCTCCGTAGCGCAGCACCTCGTGCCGGAAGGGTCGGATCATCTGGCTGTGGCAGGTGTAGCAGCCCTCGCTGACATACACGTCACGTCCGGCCAGCTCCAGGGGGCTGTAAGGTTTCTGCAGCCACTTGGCGGTCTCGGCCAGTTCGGGATTCTCGGCAATCATCTCGTCGGTGATCTCCAGCGGCACGTTGTTGCTGGCAATCACGGTGGGGATGATTTCCACGGCGCCACCGACCAGGATGGCAAACAGGGCCAGCACGGTGAACACCAGGGCATGGCGTTCGACCAGGCCGTACCAGTGGCCCCACCGTTTCTGGTGCAGGCCGTAGGAAATGATGGAGCCCATGATCAGGATGATCAGGAAGGCCAAAAGCACCGGGCTGAGCATTGCTCCCGAGGCGCCGAACCAGATACTGACCACCAGGATACCGATGATGAAGAGCATGGGGGCGCTGGTGAGCAGGGCCCAGGCGCCTTCCTTGTCGGGGCCTTCACGCTTGACCGGAACCTGAACGCTGACGGTCACGGGCTTACCCTGACGCGCGGTCATGAACAGGTTGTAGACCAGGAGGAAAGCACTCAGCAGGTACAGGGAACCGCCAAACAGACGGGTGTGATACATGGCCAGGCTGTTGGTCAGGCCCTCGATGAAATCCGGGTACTTCAGGTAGCCTTCGGCATCCAGCGCGCGCCAGAACAGCCCCTGGCTGACCCCGCTGACCCACATGGAAACCACGTACATGAGGATGGCGATGGTGGCGATCCAGAAGTGGGCCTCGGCCAGCTTGGTGCTGTACAGCTTGGTCCCGTACAGCCGCGGCCACATCCAGTACAGGATACCGAAGGTCATGAAGCCGTTCCAGCCCAGGGCGCCGCTATGCACGTGACCGATGATCCAGTCCGTGTAGTGGCCCAGAGCGCTCACGCTCTTGATCGACAGCAAGGGGCCCTCGAAGGTGCTCATGCCGTAGAAGGTCACCGCGACCACGAAGAACTTGATGACCGGATCGGTGCGCAGCTTGTCCCAGGCGCCGCGCAAGGTCAGCAGACCGTTGAGCATACCGCCCCAGGAGGGAGCCCACAGCATGACCGAAAAGATCATGCCCAGGGTCTGCGCCCAGTCAGGCAGTGCGGTGTAAAGGAGGTGGTGGGGTCCGGCCCAGATGTAGAGGAAGATCAGGGACCAGAAGTGCACCACCGACAGCCGGTAGCTGTACACGGGGCGCTCGGCGGCCTTGATCATGAAGTAGTACATCAGACCCAGCGGCGGTGTGGTCAGGAAGAACGCCACGGCGTTATGACCGTACCACCACTGCACCAGCGCGTCCTGCACACCCCCGAATATCGGGTAGCTGTGGGTCAGGCTGGTGGGCAGTTGCAGGTTGTTCACGATGTAGAGCACCGCGATCGTGACGATCGTCGAGATGTAGAACCAGATGGCCACGTAGAGGTTTTTCTCGTTACGCTTGGCCAAGGTCCAGAAGAAGTTGACGGCGAAAACCACCCAGACCAGCACGACCAGGAGGTCGAGGGGCCAGATGAGCTCGGCGTATTCCTTGCTCTGAGTCAGTCCCAGGGGGTAGGTGATGGCCGCCCCCAGGATGACCAGCTGCCAGCCCCAGAAGTTGGCCCAGCTGAGGGCGTCGTTGGCCATGCGTGTTTTGAGCAGGCGCTGCGTGGAATAGTAGATTCCCGCGAACATTCCGTTGCCGACAAACGCGAAGATGGCGGCGTTGGTATGCAGTTGACGAAGTCGCCCGAAGCTCAACCATTCCAGGCCGAAATTGGCCTGCCAGAATGAGAGCTGGGCGGCCACGAGAACGCCGACCAGAAACGCCACTATGCCCC
>JAZBOO010000142.1:0-8180 GCA_036351155.1 Candidatus Krumholzibacteriia bacterium
AACGTGGGCAGTTTCGGCGGATACCAGGCTATTCTTTTCGATAGAGAACAAGGTGTGTACTACGGCGCCAGCGAGTCCCGCAAGGACGGGCAGGCGGCGGGGTACTAGGCAGCCTGCTCGGCCGAAACGCCAGCTTGGGCTTTGGTCGCAGCCGCTTTCTTACTTTTTCTCAAAAGGCCGGGCTCATGTGATATGCTCTTTTCAGACGGCTCCTCCTTCCAAAGTCGGTTGACCGTGAACAGCAAACTCACCACACTGGCCCTGTTGGCCTTGATCGGGACTTCCACTTCAAGCCTGGGAGCCACCTGGCAAGTTGAACTCGATGGATCGGGGGATTTCACAGACATCCAGGATGCCGTGGATGCTTCAGCTGCAGGGGACACCGTCCTGATCGGGCTTGGTAGGTTTGACACCATTCGGGCTGTTCCCGGACCCAGCCCTGGCTACTTCCAGTATGCCATCGTCGGCATCACTCAGGATGACCTCACCATTATCGGCTCCGGCCGCGGGGTGACCATCATTGGCCTGGAATTCCAAGATTCTTACTACGGTATTGATTATAATGGCATCGGCTGCCTCCACGGCTATGAATGCACCATCAAGAACCTGACCATCGAGCACGTGTATTGTGGCGTTTACTGGTCTTTTGGTGGTCTTGAACTGGAGGGCTGCGACATCAAGGGAGAAGGTCCCTTTTTCACCGGTATTTCTGCCCTTTGTGACCGGGGTCTCTCTGTCGTTGATTGTCACTTCGAACTCACCGGTCCCAACACTTTTGGAATCATCAATGATTCTCCAAATGCCTGTTCTGAAATCCGCCATTGCCGTTTTGTGGGAGGGGCTCCCTTTTCCGGCCGTGGCCTCTCCAGCACCATCCTGGAAGATTGCACCTTCGAATCCTCTCGCAGTGGGGTTTCGTTTACCCATAGGGGGACTGGTTTCCTCAGGAACTGCCAGTTCAATGACTGTGGAGCTAGTTCCGTACTCCTCCGCAACCAGGCCCACCTCCAGCTCAATGACTGTTCCATTGAAGGGGGCGAAATGGGGGTGGTCGTTGCGGATACTTCCAGCTTGGTCGGGACCTCCAATGTCATTGCCAACACCACGGATATAGGGCTCTGGATCAGATCCCAGTCAGTGGTCAACCTTACCAACAGTCATTTATTGCCCGTCTCAGGCCCCGCAGTGAAGTGCAGCTTTTTTTTTGATGAACCCGATATTTTTCAGGAGCTGACTCACAATTTCTGGGGCACAAACAACCCTGCCGAAATCGCAGCCATGATTGTGGATGGAAACGATGATCCCTCCATCCATAGCTTCATCAACTTCATGCCCTTTGCCGGGCAGCCGGTGTCCACCGAGAGTATGACCTGGGATGGGGTGAAGGCGTTGTTCCGGTAAATCCACCCCGCGAGAATAAATCCCTTGCGAAATGCTCGCCGGGGTCATTCCCTCTAGACAGCCGGGGCTGACCACCAGTGCCTGCCCCCTTCACATCCATCATAGCACGCCTTTCAGAAAGGCCGCCCCACATGAGATTCCTGGTTCTCCTAATCCTGACCGCCGCGGCTCTGGGTGTCTCTCCCGCCACGGCCGGTGATCCCCCCGCCACCCTGGACAGCGTGAGCCAGCAGGTGGCCGACCTGACCAAGCTGGTCGAGAGCTATCGCCACCGGGTGGACGCCCTGGAAAAGAAGATCGACGACGGGCTGTGGTTCGATCGGTTGGGCGATGTGGCGGTGATCGACAAGGTCCGCCTGTTCGGTCCCCCGCGCTGGAAAGAGGAAAGCGACACGGCCATTGGCGCAGGCAATCCGGTCAAGTTCTGGGCATACGTGTTCTTGCCCCGCCAGCACAACCGCAGCGGCAAGCTCCCCCTGCTCGTTTTCCCCCACGGTGGCGTGCACAGCGATTTTTCCACCTACTACGTGCACATCGTGCGCGAGATGATGGCCCAGGGCTACGCCGTGATCGCTCCCGAATACCGCGGCAGCACCGGCTACGGCCGCACCGTGTTCGAGAACATCGACTACGGCGGCCGCGAAGTGGAAGACAACCACGCCTGCCGGCAGTACATGCTGGACAACTACGACTTCATCGACGGCAAGCGGGTGGGAATGATCGGCTGGAGCCACGGCGGACTGATCAGCCTGATGAACATCTTCGACCACCCCGACGACTACGCCTGCGCCTACGCGGGCGTGCCGGTCAGCGACCTGATCGCGCGCATGGGGTACCTCGATGACGATTACCGCGCCCTGTATTCGGCCCAGTTTCACATCGGCGAACCGGTAATCGACAACATCGAGGAATACAAGCGCCGCTCCCCCGTGTGGAATGCAGGGAAGCTACAAACACCCCTTTTGATCCACACCAACACCAACGACGAGGACGTGAACTGGCTGGAAGTGGAGCACCTGATCCAGGCGTTGAAGGCCGAGGGCAAGGATTTCGAGTACGAGATCTTCGAGGACTTCCCAGGCGGCCACAGCTTTGACCGCCTGGACGGCAAGGAAGCCAAGGAGATCCGCGTGAAAATTTACAAGTTCCTGGCCCGGTACCTGAAGCCCGCCCAGCCCATCACCAGCTTCGAGGCGCTGCACCGCGCAGGCTATGTGATGCCGGACGGCCGCTGAGCAGAACCCCGCGCCGGAAACAGCATGGCGTCAAACCCCGGGGCGTGATACCATATTTTCGCACTGGGATTTGATGCCCTGTTCCTGAAAGCGAGGAGGCGGAACAATGCCCTCGGCCCCATCCGGTTTTTCCCGCTGGTTCCGGTCCCGACTCCCTTATTTCTGGCACAACTGGATCTGTGCCACGGGCAGCGTGGTCGTTTTCACCACCAGCGTTCTGCTGGTGCTGTTTCTTCTGCTTTTCCTCTACAACACCATTCTGGGTCGCTCCAACAACCCCTACCTGGATCTTGTTGCCTTCATGATTCTGCCCGCTTTCCTGGTCCTGGGCATCGGGATGTTGCTGGTCGGTAATGCCGTCCACAGATCCCGGGTCAGGAAAGGCACGGCTTCCCAGGAGGCCACCGAGATCGGCGGCGAAGTCCTGCTGCGCAAGGCGGCCCTGGTCGGGGTGGGAGCTTTCATCTTTGCCGTGGGATTCGGCTCGTTCAGCTACGAGGCCTACCACTACACCGACAGCAACGAGTTCTGCGCTACCGTTTGCCACGAGGTCATGACCCCCGAGGCCGTGGCCTACGCGCGCAGTCCGCACTCCAAGGTCAAGTGTGTGGCCTGCCACATCGGACCTGGTGCCGATTGGTTCGTCCAGGCCAAGATCTCGGGCATCAGGCAAGTGTTCGCCGTGATGACTGACAGCTATGCCCGCCCCATTGCCTCCCCCGTGGAAAACCTGCGGCCCGCGCGCGACACCTGCGAGGTTTGCCACCAGCCGGACAAGTTCCACGGTGCGCGGTTGATCGTGCGCAAGCACTACGAGGAGGACCAGGACAACACCGAGACCATCACCGCCAATGTGATGCACATCGGCGGGCCGGATCAGGCCGGCGGGCCGGCCAGCGGGATCCACTGGCATGTCGATCCCCGCAACGAGGTGCGCTACCGCCACACCGACCGCCAGCGGCAGGACATCGTGGAGGTGGTCCTGAAAACAGCCGAGGGTGAAGTGAGCTACATCAAGGAAGGCCGCGAGGAGGAATCCGAGGGCGAATGGCGCGTCATGGACTGCCTGGACTGCCACAACCGACCCACGCACATTTTCGAGTTGCCCGACCAGGCTCTGGACCAGGAATTCGCCGTGGGCCGCCTGGACACGGGCGTGCCCTGGCTGCGCAAGGAAGCTCTGCGGGTGTTGCAGGAGACCCAGCCGGGCGCCGGCACCGCTCAGGTGATCGCCGATCGCCTGGTGGCTATATACCAGGAGGAGCACCCGGAAGACCTGGCGCTTCTGCAGGCCCAGCTAAAAAACACCGCCGCCCGCCTGACCGATATTCTCGAGAGGAACGTCTTTCCCCAGATGAAAATCACCTGGGGCACCTATCCATCGAACCTCTCCCACTTCGACGGTCAAGATGAGCTGGGCACCGGGGGCTGCTTCCGCTGTCACGATGACGAGCATGCCACCCCTTCCGGGGAAACCATCAGCCAGGATTGTGACACCTGCCACGAGCTGCTGGCCTACCGTGAGGAGGGCTGGGAAGGACTGGGCGGCGTGGATGCGGAGTCGTTCGTCAAACGCTAGCCCCTGGCTTTTCTCTTGGGCTGTGTTAACCTACCCGGATCCACCGGTATCCGACAGCTCACTGAAAGCAGGTCCATGCGCTACACCACCGATATCGTCGTCATCGACCTGGAGGCCACCTGTCCCGAGGCCGATCAGGGCAACAACACCGTCGAGCGCAGCAGCATCATCGAGATCG
This sequence comes from Candidatus Krumholzibacteriia bacterium, assembly GCA_036351155.1. GTDB lineage: Bacteria > Krumholzibacteriota > Krumholzibacteriia > LZORAL124-64-63 > LZORAL124-64-63 > LZORAL124-64-63. The sequence continues at coordinate 4,394 of JAZBOO010000142.1, forward strand.
GCGCCGTGCGCCTGGACAAGAAGAGCCTCGAGATCAAGAGCACCTTCAGCGAGCTGATCCGCCCCGAGGACTACCCCATCGTGCCGTTCATCACCGAGATCACCGGCATTTCCCCCGACATGGTGGCCGGCAAGGACACCTTTGCCCAGGCGGGACGGCGCTTTCTGGAGTGGTACGGTCCGCGCAACAAGGCCATCATTGCCGCCTTTGGCGCCTATTACGACATTCCCCTGCTGCGCAAGGAATGCGAGCGCTACGAGCTGGACTACCGCTCCCACATTGCCGGCGGGGCCTTCGATCTGCGGGCCGTGGCCACCGTGTGGCTGGCCACCAACGGGCGCCGCACCAGCGGCCTGACCTTGACCGCCATTCTGGAAAAAATGGACCTGGCCGACCGCTTCACAGCCCACCGGGCGGTGGAAGATGCCCGCGCGGCGGCGGCTGTTCTCCAGGTTTTTCACCTGGGAAGGGCCCTGGACTAGGCCTCATCGTTAAACTTGTGCTTTTGCGAGGGATTCGGGCTTGAATCGCCTCGCCCGGTCAAGCATTCTTGGTATCCAGCCGAGTTTTACGGGTCAGGGGAACCGGGGAAGCACGTCTTCACCCTTGGCCGGTTCACGTTCGAGAGGAGTTGCCCGTGTCTGATGTGTCCAGGCTTTTCGAAGCCCAGCAGGCCCAGTTCGCCAAGTGGGAGATCATCAAGGACGTCATCGATCAGCAGATCGACCTGATGCTCAACTACCGGCAGAGCGGGCACCCCGGCGGTAGCCGCTCGAAGGTGCACTATTTCGTCAGTCTGCTTCTGAGCGGGGCCATGCGCTGGGACATCCGGCACCCCGAGAAACGATTCGGCGACCGGTTCATCCTGGTGGCCGGCCACACCGCCCCCCTGGTGTACGCCACCCTGGCGGTGTTCAACGAAGCCCTGCGCGTCATGCACGAGAAAACCGGCGACAAGAAATACCTGGTCCACGGCGGCAGTGACCGCATGCTGACCTGGGAAGACCTGCTCGATTTCCGCAATGTGGGCGGCCTGCCCGGCCACGTGGAAATGGCCGAAAAGAATCTGTTCTGCAAGTTCAACACCGGACCCAGCGGGCATGGCGCCCCGGTGTGCGCCGGCGAGGCCATGGCCCTCAAGCGGGCCGGAGCCAGTGGCGTCAAGGTGTTCGGCATCGAAGGCGAAGGCGGACACACCGCCGGCTGCTGGCACGAGACCAAGAACACCGCCTACGGCCTGGGCCTGGACAACCTGCACATGATCCTGGACTGGAACGACTTCGGTATCGACCCCCACAGCTACAGCAGCATCGTCCACGGCAGCCCTCGGGACTGGTTTGCCAGTTACGGCTGGGACATTCACGAGGCCGAGAACGGCAGCGACTGGACCCAGGTCACCCACGGCCTGCTGGAAATGACCAAGGGCCAGGGCACGCCCCTGCGGCCTTCCATGCTCTTTGGCAAGACGACCAAGGGCCGGGGCTACCACAAGATCGATGCGGCCAGCCACGGCTCGCCCCATGCCCTGAACAGCGACCTTTTCTGGCAGTGCCGCGCCGACTTCAGCGAGATCTACGGTGTGGAGTGGAAGGGCACCGGCCAGCCGGCCCCCGCCGATGCGGCGGAGAAGCGCCAGCAGTTTGCCGACAACCTCAACGTGGCCCTGGAAGTGCTGCGCAACAACGAGGAGCTGGTGACCTACCTGGCCGACCGCCTGGTGGAAATCGGCGACTCGGTGCCCGAGGAAATCGACGGCTTCCAGCTGCCGGTGAGCAAGAACCCCCTGAAAGACACTTCACTGTTCGACGTGGAAAGCTACCCCGCCGACATGTGGGCCCAGCCCGGCGACAAGCAGCCCAACCGGGCCGGATTCGCCAAGTGGGGCAGCTACATCAACAGCTACTGTCTGAAGAAGTTCGGGCGCCCCCTGTTCCTGGTGTGCTCGGCTGACCTGGCCGGATCGACCAACATCTCGGGTTTCGGCGACGGCTACGGTGACATGAAGAACAACGGCTGGTACAACCGGGAGACCAATCCCGATGGGATCATTCTGCCCCAGGCCATCACCGAGTTTGCCAACGCCGGCTTGATGGTGGGCCTCAGCTCGGTGAACATGTCCACCGACCCGGAGAACGAGTTCAACGGTTTCTACACCGCCTGCAGCACCTACGGGTCGTTCAGCTACTTGAAGTACGGTGCCATGCGGCTGTACAGCCAGCTGGCCCAGGACTGTGAACTGGCGGTGGGCAAGGTGATCTGGGTGGCCGGCCACAGCGGGCCGGAAACAGCCGAGGACAGTCGCACCCATTTCGGTATCTTCAGCCCCGCCAGCACGCAGATGTTCCCCGATGGCCACGTCATCAATATCCATCCGTGGGAATACAACGAGGTGCCGGTCCTGCTGGCAGCGGCCATGAAAACCGACAAGCCCATCGTGGCCTTGCATTTGACCCGACCGGGCGTGAAGATCCCCGACCGCAAGGCACTGGGCCTGGCCAGCCACTTCGAAGCGGCCAAAGGTGCCTACATCCTGCGGGATTACAAGGCGGGCCAGCCGCGCCAAGGGACGATCATGGTCCAGGGCACCATGAGCACCTACAACCTGATCAACGCTCTGCCGGCCATCGACCAGGCGGGCGTGAACGTGAAAATTGTGGCCGTGCCCAGCCCGCAACTGTTCGCCTTGCAGAGCCCCGAGTACCAGGACCAGGTGCTGACCCAGGGCGACAAGCTGAACAGCACCTACGTGACCAATCGGGCACGGCGGACCATGGTGGACTGGAACTTCAACCCACTGGCCGACCGCTACGCCATGAGCAGCGACTGGGACGACATGTGGCGCCCCGGCGGCTCGCTGGATGAGGTGTGCGAGAGTGCGGGGCTGGATCCCGAATCTCTGGCCAAGGGCGTGATTGCCTTTGCCGAGGACCACGACAAGCGCATGGCGGAACTGGAGTCCATGCTGGGAGCGGCGAAGGAGTAGCTCGACGTTTCTGGAGGAAAAAGCGAGGCCCCCGTCCTGGGACGGGGGCCTTGTTCCTGGGGCTCGACCCCGATGCTTGTCAGATGGCCACCCTGCCATGGGGGATGGACGCGAACAGGGTCCAAATCCACCCGACAGAACCTGGTTGGTCTCCGGGCGGGGAACAGCCGCGGAGAACTGGTAATTTAATTTCATTTTGAAAACTGGCAACACCCTCCCGGGGTGCTAAACTTCTTTCATCTCCCCCGGATAACTCTCTTTGGGAAGGAAAATCATGACCACGCGTTTCCGGTTCCTTTTGACCGGCTGGACTCTTGCTCTTCTGCTTCCATTGGCCTCCTTCGGCCAGGAAGTGGGTTCCGTGCGCTTCCTGGAAAGTTTTCCCGAGGAAACCTCGCTGGACCAATCCGACCTGGCCCAGGCCTGGCAAACCTGGCCCGAGATCATGGCTGCGGCCACCGGAACCATCGACGTGGCCAGCTTTTACTACAGCCGCCAGGGCGACGGCAAGGACGCCAAGGCCCCGGCCGGGATCGGTGATCGGCTGCTGCCCACCCTGGCCTCCCTCCCCAAGGCAGCCCTCAGAGGCTGTGAGGTGCGCGTGCTGGGCGACACCAAGTTCCAGAAAACCTACCCCGAGGCCCTGGCCTGGCTGGACGCCCAGCCGGGGATCACCTCGCGCGCTATCGACTGCCCCACCCACTGGGGCGGGGGAGTCATGCACGCCAAGTACTTCGTGGTGGACGAACAGATCCTGTACGTGGGCAGCCAGAACTGGGACTGGCGGGCCATGAACCAGATCCG
>JAZBOO010000143.1:0-10126 GCA_036351155.1 Candidatus Krumholzibacteriia bacterium
CCTTGCATCAGGTGTATAGTCCGCGCAACCCGCGCATTCGTTTCCCCAGGGACGAAAGGACCAACCCATGCTCGAAAAACTGTTCAAACTGGAGGCGAACAAGACCACGCCCTCCCGTGAAGTCGCCGCCGGCGTGACGACCTTCTTGACCATGGGCTATATCATCTTCGTCAATCCCAACATTCTCAGCGCCACCGGCATGGACAAGGGCGCGCTGATCACGGCCACCATTCTGGCGGCGGCTCTGGGTACCATCCTGGCCGGGCTCTGGGCCAATGTGCCCTTCGCCATGGCGCCGGGCATGGGGTTGAACGCGTTTTTTGCCTTCACTCTGGTGCTGGGCAAGGGGGTGACCTGGCAGACGGCTCTGGGGGTGGTGTTCGTCTCCGGTGTTTTCTTCCTGCTGTTGACTGTGCTCGGGGTGCGCAAGTACGTGATCGCCGCCATACCCTTCGAGTTGCGGCTGGCCATCGCGGCGGGAATCGGGCTGTTCATCACGTTCATCGGGTTCCAGGGATTGGGTCTGATCGTGAACAACGATGCGGTTCTGGTGGGCCTGGGGTCCATGTCCCGCCCGGTGGTGCTTGGGTTGATCGGCCTGCTGGTCATCACCATCCTGGAGATCCGCAAGGTGCAGGGGTCCATTCTCATCGGCATCCTCGTGACCACCATCCTGGGTCTGGTCTTCAAGGAAGTGACCATGCCCAGCTCGCTGGTCGGCGCACCGCCCAGCATCGCGCCCATCTTCCTGCAGATGGACATCGGCAGCGCCCTGAAAATGGGCATGTGGGGAGCCATCTTCTCGTTCATGTTCGTGGATCTTTTCGACTCGGTGGGCACCATCGTGGCTTGCTCATACGAGGCGGGCCTGGTCAATGAAGACGGCTCCATCGATCGCCTCGACCGCGTGCTTGAGGCCGACGCGGTGGCCACCATTGCCGGGTCCTTGCTGGGCACCAGCACCACGACCACGTACATCGAATCGGGAGCGGGCATCGCGGGGGGCGCACGCACGGGCCTGGCCAATGTGGCCACCGGGGTGTTGTTCCTGCTGGCATTGTTCATCACGCCGATCATCGGCATAGTTCCGGCTTTTGCCACGGCACCCGCCTTGATCATCGTGGGTGTGTACATGTTCAAGAACGTGGCGAACATTGATTTCAAGTCGTTCGAGATCGGCGTGCCCGCCTTCATGACCATCATCCTGATGCCGTTGACCTACAGCATCAGCATGGGGCTGGCCTTCGGTTTCATCGCCTACATCGTGACCACGGCGGCGGCCGGCAAGGTCGGGAAGATTCACCCCTTCATGTGGGGTATCGGGGCGTTCTCGGTGCTGGATATCGTGCTGACTACTCTGTAATCATTCCCGTTCTGAGGGATTTGCCCGGGGGCTCGATGGTCTCCGGGCTTTTTCATGCAGCGAAAGATCTGGCTGCCCTTCCCTCATCAGGGTGGCCTCCTGGCCCTTGGTCCAGAAGATGAGGCCATTGGCGCTGTACTTGGCGCCCGAGGCGGCGGGGACGAGGGGCAATACAACGGTGCCCTCGGGCAGGGTAAGCCAGGCGGACTGGTTCTCGAAGCGCACAACGAACTCCTGCCCGTCCTTGCTTTCGTAGACGCAGGTAAGCGCCTCAGGAGAGGGGTGAGGGCGGGCACCTTGGGTTGCGGGACTCTTCTGGCTGTCACATCCGGCCCCGCTCCAGCAAGAAAGAATCAGGCTGCAGAACAGCAGTAAGGCATGGGTTTTCATGGCCTTCCCTTGAATGGATACCGGACATCCAAAATCCAATATAGCAACAAGTTAGAAAGATTATAGCGCGAGACCAGTGAAGATTCCTCCTCAATTTGACAAGCGACAAACCGGGGAATTATGTTCCTGTTTCCACCCCAACCCGGGACCATGTCATGCGCTACCTCCCCATCATAATCAGTTGTCTGGTCCTGGTCGCCCACCATTCGCGTGGGGGTGAGCCCGGGCTCATGGGACTGTGGGTGACGGTGCCCTTTGCCCTGCTGATGAATCGGCGCTGGGTTGATCGCGCGGTGCAGCTGGTGCTGCTGGGCGGGGCCATCGAATGGGTGCTGACCATTCAGCGCTTTGTCGAAATCCGCCAGATGATCGGGATGCCCTACACGCGAATGGTCTTGATCCTCGGCGGCGTGGCGCTGTTCACCGTGCTGAGTGGCTTGATGCTGGAAACCCGGGGCCGCAAGAACCGCTTTCCCCAGGGCGATCCGGTGGGCGCGGGCCTTGGCGCGTTTCTGTTCACCGCGGCCATCCTGGTGCCGGTGCAGGTGTTTGCGCCTCAGACCGGCCTCCTGGCCGAACGCTTTCTGCCCACGGCCGGCTGGTGGCAGGCTTTCCCCCTGGCCATTTACGCGGGCTGGTTGAGCGACCGATTGCGCGATCCCAAGCAGATCAAGCGCCTGCGTCCACGGGTCTGGTTGATCTTCTCGATCATCTTTTTCACCCAGCTGATCCTGGGTGTGGCCGGCCTGGAAAAACTGCTGATGACCGGCAAGCTTCACCTCCCGGTGCCGGCCTTGATCGCTGCCGGTCCGCTGTATCGCGCGGGCGGATTTTTCATGGCCATCCTGTTCACCGCGTCGGTGCTGCTGGTGGGCCCGGCCTGGTGCAGCTGGTTGTGCTATATCGGGGCCTGGGACGACCGTCTGTCACGCGCCGTGAAACGGCCCTCGCGATTGCCGCGGTGGCGCCCCTGGATGCGGGTGATCATTCTGATTCTGGTGTTCGCGGTGGCCTTCTTGCTGGGCCGGCTGGGAGTGTCGGGAATCACCGCGGCCTGGCTGGCGGCGGGATTCGGTCTGTTCGGTGTGGGGCTGATGGTGTTCTGGTCGCGCCGCAACGGCAACATGACCCACTGCACGGCCTACTGTCCCATGGGCTGGGTGGCCACGCGGATGGGGAAGGTGTCGCCCTGGCGATTGACCATCAGCGACGGGTGCACCGACTGCGGGGCCTGCACTCCGGCCTGCCGCTACGACGCGCTGTATCCCGAGGACGTATTGAATCGCAAGCCGGGCGAAGCCTGCACCCTGTGCGGGGACTGCGTGACCAACTGTCCCACCGGCAGCCTGCAGTACCGACTGCCGGGAATGGATGCGACCCGTGCCCGCACCGTGTTCTTCGTGATGGTGGCAGCCATGCACGCGGCCTGGATTGGCGTGGCGCGGCTTTAGCTCGGGCTGGAACTCCAGGCGACTTCCTCCAGCAATCCACCACTTGATCCTTCCGATAGTTTCCAGTTGAATTCATCGACTTGACCAACGTATATCAAGGTCAGGTTGAGGTATGGGGTAAGCCGAAGGCAGCAAACCAGGAGGACATTCGTGGGTTGGATTCAGTTTCTTCTGATCGGGGCGCTGGGGGGATTGGTCATGGGGACGGTGGGGGTCGGAGGAGGCGCCATCATCATCTCGGCCCTGTTGCTGGTCGCCAAGTTTCCGCAGAAAATCGCCCAGGGCACCACCTTGCTGGTGGTGGCCGCACCGGTCAGCCTTCTGGCCGCCTGGAATTACCACCGCAAGGGCAATGTGGACGTCAAGGCGGCGCTTTTGATCATGGTCAGCTTCCTGGTGTTCAGCTATCTCGGGAGCCAGTTTGCGAACCAATTGCCACGCGAAGTGTTGAAGAATGCGCTGGGTGTGGTATTTGTTCTGATGGGCGCACGCATACTCCTTTCCTAGTTCAGCAGGAACAATTCCGAAAGGATTTCCCAGCCCAGGCGTTGGGCTGGAGAGACCGGATGACTCACAGGGACGACGATACGTTGCTGATGAACTATGTGGCGGGCGATGAGAACGCCTTGCGTATTCTCGTCGAACGGTGGGAACGCCCGGTTTTTGCGTTCCTGTTCCGCATGCTGGGCTCGGCGGAGGAAGCAGAGGACCTGTGTCAGGACACCTTTATAAAGCTGATGAAGGCAGCCGAACGCTATCAACCTGGGGGCAAGTTTCAGAGCTGGCTGTTTCGGATCGCCGGCAATCAGGCCCGCAGTCGGTTGCGACGGCGCAAGATATTGCGCTGGCTGCCGTTATCCACGGAGCACGACACCACACCCTCCACCGAGCGCGATGCCCTCGAATCACTGACCGGCCAGGAGGAGCAGCGGATGGTCCAGGAGGCATTGACCCGGCTCCCCGAGCGCCAGCGTCAGGCTCTGGTATTGAAGCAGTATCAGGACTTGAGTTATCAGGAAATCGCCGACACCATGGAAACTTCGGTTTCCTCGGTGCAGATGCTGTTGCACCGGGCCATGGCCGCCTTGAAGGGCGATCTGTCCCTGCAACGAAACCTGGGGAGGCATGAACAATGACCCTGAACAGCCACCCGGAAGGCGAGATTTTACAGGCCTATCATGACGGGGAGTTGCCGGCGGCAGAAGCAGCTGAGGTGAGGGCGCACTGCGAACAGTGTGAGGTATGCCGGTCCCAGCTGGCCGACCTGAAAATGATGAACAGCATCCTGGGCTGCCTTGAGGCCCCTGCCATGTCCGGTTCGGTATGGCCCAGAATTCAGGCGTCGGAAGGTCGCTCCCCTGCCATCAAACCCTCCTGGGGCCTGGTGGCCTGTGCGGCGGGCATTGCCCTGGGTTTTCTGCTGGGCCCGGTTCAATCCGGACAAGAAAACGCCGCCACCAGTCTGGCCTGGTCGGAAAATGTGACGGTCTGGAATACGGACGCCACATCTTCGCTGCTGGGTGTATTCCAGATCACCGCGGAGTAATGGAGAAAGTCATGTCCCATCGCATCCTCTATCTGATTCTGGCCGTTTCGGTGGGTCTGAATATTGGCCTGGTCGGCACCACCCTGATCCACCGCGCCGATCGGGAACCGCATGGTCCGCCACAAGGGCCGGGCCCCAACCAAGGTCCCGCCGGTGGTCCGGACAATCTGGTGGATGAACATCTCCGTGGGATGACCCGGCACCTTGACCTGGACCAGGAGCAACAGGTGGCCATTCGCCAGATCATGGAACATTATGCGTCTGAACTGGCCGTGCTTCAGGACAGGGCGCGGACAGCGGCCGGACGACTGGCGGACGGCTTTGCCCACCCGGTGTTTGAACCTGCGCATTTCAAGGAACTGACGGAAGAGGCCAGCTTGGCCCGGGCGCGGGTGGATTCTCTGTCCGGGGTCATGCTGGTGGCCGAAGCCGAGGTCTTGACCCCTGAGCAGCGGCGGAAGTTCGCTGAAGTGGCGCCCGTCATCCACAGCAGCCCCCGGCGCCCAGGCCGAGGTGGTGGGCCGCCGCCCAGAAAACCGGAAAATTAACCGAAAGGAAAGATGAGGTGACGCGTTGGGTCTGGTATTGAGTGCTCCGTCACACAAAATACTGACCAAACGAGGTTCCACACATGCCACGCACTACAGCTCTCATCATGGTCCTGGCCTGGGTTTTTTTCGGACAGGTGGCCATGGCCGCCCTGACTCCTGCTGAACATCCCCTTTTCGCCGAAGACGCTGTCCATGAAATCCACCTGACTTTCGCCCAGGTCGACTGGTATGACCAGCTGACCGACAACTTCGAGAACTATGACGATCCTCCTTACCTGGAGGCCTCGTTTGACTGGGACTCCACCCATCTGACTTCCATCGGGGTGCGTTTCAAGGGCAACAGCAGCTACTGGGGCTACTACGGGTTGAAGAAGTCGTTCAAGCTGGACATCGACGAGTTCGTGCCCGGCCAGGAAATCGACGGCCTGGACAAGCTCAACCTGAACAACTGCTTCCTGGACCCCAGCTATGTGCGCGAGAAAGCCGCCTACGAGCTGTGCGATGCCCTGGGGATGGCCACCGGGCGCACCAACTACGCGGCGGTGTACATCAACGGGGAGTACTGGGGCCTGTACCTGCTGGTGGAGCAGCAGGACCAGGAGTTCATCGAGAGCCGCTGGGGATCGGGCGAGGATGGCAACCAGTGGAAGGGTGAGCCCCACGGCTCCATGGAGTACCTGGGCGCCGCCGAGTCGAGCTACTACGATGACTACGAACTGAAGACCAACGAGACCGAGAACGACTGGTCAGATCTGGTCGACTTCATCGACCAGCTGAACAACACCTCCCTTGCCGCCCTGCCCGACAGCATGCACAACCGGCTGGATGTCAACTCGGCCATGGCCATGCTGGCGGTGGACAACTACACGGTCAATCTGGACAGCTACGTGGGCCGCTGCGCCAACTATTACTTCTACCATCGGGAACTGGATGATCGCTTCGTGTTCACCAAGTGGGACCAGAACGAGTCCTACGGGGTGTTCAACCAGTACAACCTGTCCACCACGCAGATGCAACAGCTGAGCCCCTACTGGGTCAACCCCCAGTTCGGTGAGGATCGGCCGCTGGCTGAACGGCTGTGGCAGGTTCCGGAATACGAAGAGGTGTATCTGGGGCACATGAAGAAGTTGATGGCCGGAGCTGCCGCGCCCGCCACCCTGATTGCGCGCATGGAAGAGCTGCGCGATCTGATCCGGCCCTATGTTTACGACGACCCCAACAGCATGTTCACCTCGAGCCAGTTCGAGTCGTGCATGACCTCGACCGTCTATGCTACTTCCGGGCCAGGCCCGGGCCGTCCCATCCCTCCCCTGCAAACCTTCTTGACGGCCCGCCATACCTACCTGAGCAACTTGATCGGCACCTGGACCCCCATCGAGGGGCTGGTCATCAACGAGGTGATGGCCAAGAACTCGTCCACGCTGGCGGATGAAGCGGGGGAATTCGAGGACTGGATCGAGATCGCCAACACCGGCAGCAGCAGCATTGCTTTGGGTGGGCTGGGATTGACTGACCACTTCGAGGGATCGCCCGACTTTGTTTTCCCGGACGTGACGCTGGCCCCTGGCGAGTACGTGATCGTGTGGGCCGATGAGGATACCGATCAGGGTGATCTGCACGCTCCCTTCAAGCTGGATGCCGACGGTGAAGATGTTTATCTGACCGATGGGGGGGTGATCATCGACCAGGTGACATTTCCGGCATTGGCTGCCGATGCGTCCTGGGGACGCTGGGCCGATGGGACCGGCGAGTGGACCTTGCTGAGCGTGGCCACTCCGGGACTGGAAAACCGGAACCCCACGGAACCCGAAACGGTGATCCTGTTCATCAACGAGTTCGTGGCCTTGAACGATGCCGGAATCCAGGACGAGGCCGATCAGTTCGAAGACTGGCTGGAGATCTACAACCCGGGCCCCGAGGACGTGGAGATGGGTGGGCTGTTCCTGACCGATGACCTGACCTTGCCGACACAATGGTCTTTCCCCGACACCGTGCTGGCGGCGGGGGACTTCCTCCTGGTCTGGTGTGACAACGACCCCGAGGACGGCCCCTTGCACGCCACCTTCAAGCTGAGCGGCGGGGGTGAGGACATCGGGCTGTTCGGTCGGTTAGCTGCTGGGAATGAATTGATCGACAGCTACACCTTCGGTGAACAGGCCAGCAATATCAGCGAAGGACGGGCCACCGATGGCGGCGACATCTGGGCCTTCTTCACCGAACCGACTCCGGGGTCTAGCAACAGCGGAACCAGCGATGTCCCCGGGGCACTGGTCAACCAGCTGCGTCTGTTGCCCAGCTACCCGAACCCGTTCAATCCCCAGACCAAGCTGTGTTTCGAAATTCCCCAGGGCGGGAGAGTGCGCCTGGACATCTATGACGTCCGCGGCCGGCTGGTCACGAGGCTCAAGGATGAATCTCTGGCGGCGGGCTACCACGAAGTCAACTGGAACGGGTGCGACGGTGGCGGCCTGTCGGTGTCGTCGGGCGTGTACTTCTCGCGCCTGTCGTACGGTGGAGAAATTCTGACGGGACGGATGACCCTGGTGCGATAGGGGGGCGGTTAACCTATTGCCGCGGTATGAATTATGATGATGTTCTTCTTGTCTTTTTTGGCGGTTGTCTTACGCTTGTTGTAGCAGAAAGGCCACCGCCATGAAGACCAATGAGAAGATCGGCATCATCATCTGTGATCGGTACCGGCAATGTGCCGGCGGCAAGTGTTTCCGTGCGGCCCGGGAGCGTGAGGGGGCTTTTGCCCGGTACGTGGACCAGGACATCGAGATCGTGGGTTTCACCACCTGCGCGGGGTGTCCCGGGGGCAACGTTGAGTACGCGGTCGATGAAATGCTAGCCAACGGAGCCACGGTCATCCACCTGGCCACGGGCCTGGTGGTGGGGTATCCCCCCTGTCCTTACATCGAGTATTTCCACGACTACATCACCACCAGGTATGGCCTCGAGGTGGTGTACGGCACGCATCCCATTCCCGAGAAATACCTGACGGTTCACCAGAAGCTGGGCACCTGGGATGAATCGCCCTGGGATGTGATCACGGCGCCCACCATGGCCACCGAGGACATCCGACGGGCCTATGACTGATCGGTCGGGGCACAGAGGACCAAATAAGGGGACTTTTCAGACAGGCAAGGTGTCGGCCATCTCCCTGGCTCACCTTTCCCACGATGTGTTTTCCGCCTTCCTGCCCCCCTTGCTGCCTCTGCTGATCGCCAAGCTGGGCCTGTCCCTCTCGGCGGTGGCGTTGCTGGACATTGCGCGCAAGATTCCGCAGCTCACCAACCCTCTGATCGGCCTGCTGGCCGACCGGGTGTGCCTGAAGTGGTTCGTCATCCTGGCTCCGGCGGTGACCGCCATGAGCATGAGTTTGCTGGGGGTGGCCCCGTCGTTTCCCGTGCTCTTTGTTCTGCTGCTGATCAGCGGCTTCAGCGCGGCGGCCTTCCATGTGCCCGGCCCGGTTCTGATCAAGCACTTCGCCGGTGCGGACAGCGGCCGCGGCATGAGCTTCTACATGTTCGGCGGCGAGATGGCCCGCACGCTGGGCCCGCTGCTGATCACCGCCGCGGTGTCGTGGTGGGGGCTGGAAGGCTCGTGGCGGGTGCTTCCCCTGGGGCTGGCCGTTTCGCTGATGATGTACTTCCGGCTGCGCGGTCTGGAGCCGATCAAGCGGACCAGGCCGGCCGCCGGGGAGGTCGACAACCGGCCCCGGGTGCGGGGACTGGGACGGCTATTTACCGGGCTGGCTGGATTTCTGGTGTTCCGGGCCAGCCTCAAGGTGGCTCTGACCCTGTTTTTGCCCACCTACCTGACGGGACAGGGCCAGACCTTGTGGATGGCGGGCATCGCCCTCTCCCTGCTCCAGTTTTCCGGCGCCGTGGGGACCCTGGGCGCAGGTCCGGTGGCTGACCGCTTCGGACACCGCCGGGTCTTGCTGATCATCGCGGTGTTGACGCCCCTGGCCGCCATCGGGCTCACCTTCCTGACCGGCGCCTGGACGGTGGTTCTGCTGTTGCTGTCCGGCGTGCTGGTTTTCGCCTCGAGCCCCATCCTGCTGGCCGTGGTCCAGGACACAGGGACGGCCCGCCCGGCTTTCGTCAACAGCCTGTTCATGACCCTGAGCATCATCATCAGCGGTCTGGCCGCCTTGCTGGTCGGGGTCATGGGAGATCACCTGGGACTGGAGGCTGTCTACCGGATCACCGCGCTGGGAGCGGTGCTGTCGGTGCCGTTCGTTCTGTTGCTGGGGTCGTCGCGCGGGTGACCGCTGGAAACCGAGGCTAGACTTCGATCCACTGTATTCAATATTATCAGAGAATATTGGTCAGTCCATTGACGGGGGATACTTCATGCTTGAATCAAGATTTCGTCTTTTTGCACTCACCGGGTTGATTCTGGTCGGCTTGCTTCTCGTTTCCTGCGAGGAGGACGACCCCATCAACTGTCCCACGTTCGATATCGGAGCCATCGAGGGAAGGATCTTGTCGGCGGGAGAAGGAACGGTGGCTGTCATCGGGGCCCGGGCCATGGAGCCTCCTCGGCGTGGTGAGCTTCTGGCGGTGACGCAGTCCGCGGAGGATGGGAGCTTCAGTCTGGCTGTTCCCTCGGGGCTTTACCACCTGGAGCTGGATCCCAGTGGGGGTATCGTCATCTCCTCTTTCTCTCGGGACACGGTGCGTGTCGTTTCTGGAATTGTGGCTCATGACCTGCTGCGCGGAGAAGCGCACATCAGCCTGACGGTTCCCACCGCCTTGAATGGAAAAAGTGTCGATCTCAGAATGGAGGCGGGTATCTGGGATCAACCCATTGCCGA